>DASZWW010000414.1:0-8357 GCA_035546175.1 Polyangia bacterium | reverse complement strand
AGCGACGGGAGCGCGGGCGGCGGCGGGAGCGGCGGCGTCCCGGACGCGGGCGCCGATGGCCCGAAGGCGCTGGGCCAGCCGTGCGCGCTCGGCAGCGAGTGTGACAGCACGCAGTGCGTGGACGGCGTGTGCTGCTCGTCTGCGTGCAACGTGACCTGTCAGGCCTGCAACGTGAAGGGCTTCGAGGGAACGTGCACGCCCATCCCCGCGGGCGTGGCGTCGTCGCTCTCCTCGACGCGTCCGAAGTGCACGATGGCGGACTCGAGCACGTGCGGCTACGACGGGACGTGCGACGGCGACGGCGCGTGCCGTCGCTGGCCCGCGGGCACGCAGTGCAAGGCGCCCGCCTGCAACCAGGCGTCCTTCGTCCCGGGCTCGGCCTGCGACGGACAGGGCGCGTGCGTCGCGCAGAAGTCGATCGACTGCACGCCGTACAAGTGCGGCACGGGCACCGGGACGCCGGCGTGCCTCACGACGTGCGCGGCCGGCGGGACCGACTGCGTCGCGCCCGCGGTGTGCATGAACAGCAGCTGCGGCATGCGGCCCAAGCAGGGCAACGGCGCGGGCTGCACCGCCGGCACGGACTGCACGTCGGGCCACTGCGTGGACGGCGTCTGCTGCGCGAACGCGTGCGGGGGGGCCTGCATGTCCTGCAACCAGACGGGCCTGGAAGGCATGTGCCTCCCCGTCGCGCCGGGCAAGCCCGATCCCCGCAAGCTGTGCGTCGACGCGGGCGCGGCCAGCTGCGGCAAGAACGGCCTCTGCGACGGGGCGGGCGCCTGCTCGCTCTACCCCGCGACGACGATGTGCGCGACGGCCTCGTGCAACAAGTCGACCCTGCACCCGGCCCGGCACTGCGACGGCAAGGGCGTCTGCGTCGCGGCGATGGACACCGACTGCATGACGTATCGGTGCGATCCCACCGCGCTGGCCTGCTTCACGAGCTGCACGCCCGGGGGCGGTCAGTGCGCGATGCGGAGCCTGTGCGTAAACAGCGTCTGCAGGTGACGACGGTCGGGCCCCACGCGCTTACGGCTTGACCTGAAAGATCAGGTTGATGACGACGCGGTTCTGGTTCACGCGCGGGTTGCTGCTCGCGTGCCAGGTGCTCGAGTCGAAGACGATGGCCTTGCCCTTCCTGGGCGAGACGCGCTTGTTGATCGTGAGGGCCCTCTTCGAGTTCCCCGTGTCGCGGTACGACTCGTTGAAGATGAACGTGTCGCCGTCGCTGTCCTTCACGTAATAGAGGAGGCTCTTGTAGCCGGGGTCGGGGATGTCGATGTGCGGCGTGTTGTACCGCTCGTCGGGCTCCGACGAGCGCAGCAGCATGTTCGCCTTGATGCGCTCGATGCTCCCGAGCTTGATGCCCGTCTTGTCCTCGAGGAAGTAGAAGAACGGGAAGACGACGTCGAAGAACTGCGAGCGGCGCGCGCCCTCGAGGTAGAGCGCGTGGACGAGCTGCTCCGACTCGTAGGAGAGCGCGTCCCGCTTCATGATGTTCGTTTCCTTCTGGTTGTTCGTCGACGGCGTGTACACCCACTGGAAGTCGGGGCTCTTGCAGATGATGTCCTCGAGGATGTCGGCGTAGGACGGGGGGATGAACCTCTCGAGCTCGATCATGCTGGCTTTCAGCCTACGCGGTTACGCGGGCGGCGTCACTTGCTCGTCGCGACGTAGGTGCCGTCCCAGCCCGCGGGCGGCGGCGCGGCGAGCCAGGCCCGGCAGCGCGCGACGAGGACGGCCGCCGGTCCGTCGCCGGCGGCGGCGAGGGGGGCGGCGAGCTCGAGCGCGCGCTCGAAGCGCCGCTCCCAGGCGGCGCGCAGCGCGTCCTCGTAGGGGCCGAGGCGCGCGGCGCGCTCGCGGACCTCCGCGTCGGCCGCGAGGCCCAGCAGCTCGTAGACCGCCACGCCTCGGGCCTTGCCCTTGACGGCCACCCGGTCGACGAGCCGGAACGCGAAGCGCTCGCCCGCCTGCGCGCGCAGGTCCTCGCTCGCGAGGATCGTCGTGCCGTAGACCTTGTTGAGACCCTCGAGGCGCGCCGCCAGGTTCACGCCGTCGCCCATGGCCGTGTAGCTGAGGCGCTCCGGCGCGCCGAAGTGGCCGACCAGCACGCGCCCCGCGTGCAGGCCGAAGCGCGTGCGCCAGGGAGGCAGGCGCTCGCCCTGCCACCAGGCCGTCTCGGCGCAGGCGGCCGTGGCGCGCGCGCAGGCGAGCGCCCCGTCGCACGCGGCGCGCGCGTGGTCGGCGACGGGCGCGGGCGCGTTCCACATCACCATGAGCGCGTCTCCGATGTACTTGTCGACGGTGCCGCCCGTGCCCTCGACGGCGACGGTGGCCGCCTCGAGGTACCGGCCGAGCGCCTCGGCGAGCCGCGCGGGGGCGAGCGCCTCGGCGTGCGAGGTGAAGCCCTCGATGTCGGTGAACATGAGCGAGACGTCCATGAGCTCGGCGCCGAGCGCGGGGTCGCGGCCGCTCTCGTAGAGACGCCGCACGAGGCCCACGGGGACGTACTTCACCATCGCGCGCAGCGCCGTCTTGGCGCGCTCGACGCTCTCCTGCGCGGCGCGGATCTCGGCGAACCTCGACGGCCGGGCGGGCGCGGGCGCGAACGAGAACCGGCGCATGGCGTCCGTCGACGCCACGAGCGCGCCGACGCCGCGGCTGACGGTGCGCGCGCCGAGGAGGGCCACGACGCCGATGGCGACGACCACGAGCGCGAGCAGCACGAGCAGCCGATCGCGCGCGGCGAGGAGCGGGCCCACGTAGGCGCGCTCGGGCACGGCGATGCCGACCAGCCAGCTCTGGGCGCGCCCCTCCGCGACCGGCCGCAGCGTGACCAAGGTCGGCTCGCCCCCGGCCGCGAAGCGCATCGCGCCCTTGCCGCCCGACTTGGCCCAGGCGAGGGCCGCGGCGATGCGCGCCGGGAGCGCCGCGGGCACGACGCGCAGGTCGCCGTTCTCCTCGTCCGGCTTGCCCGACTCGTCCACGAGCGCGTAGGGATCGCGGCCGTCGAGGCGGGTGACGAGCCGCCCGTGGTCGTCGCAGATGAAGACGTCGTGCCCCTCGGCCGCCATGCCGTCGCCGAGCTTGTCGATGGTGTCGCTCACGATGCCGGCGCGCAGCACGCCCACGAAGCGATCGCCGCGGCCGAAGACGGCCTTCTGGACGGTCATGGTCTTGCGCCGCCACGAGCCGGCCGCCGGGTCGTCGAGCTCCGTGTACGAGAGGTCGCTCCAGATGGCCCGGCCCCGCAGCTCCTTGTTCGCCGCCGTGCGGAAGGTGTCGTGGCGCGTGGGATCGGCGGCCGAGTCGGGCTCGAAGGGCGGCGTGGCGCGCACGCGGACGACGCCCAGCGCGTCGCGCCAGGCCACCATCTGCCGGCGCCCGTCGCGCTCGAGGGTCATCGAGCCGTCGTCCTCGTAGCGCCCGAACTCGCCGGCCGTGAGCGTCAGGTCGGTCAGGTTCGGCCGCGCGACGATCTCGGCGAGCAGCCAGCTCCGCAGCGACCTCTCCTCGCGATCGTCGACGGCGCCCAGCATGAGGGCCTGCTCGAAGTCGGAGACGGCGCGCTCGGCCGCGCCCAGCTCGCCCTCGACCTCGGCGGCGACGCGCGAGGCCACGAGGTCGCGCTGCGCCTCGCCCGTGCGCACGACCGCCTGACCGGCGGTGCGCACCGCCAGCAGCAGGACCAGGGCCGCGAGCGCCGCGAGGGCGCCGATCGACAGCGCGAAGAAGCGCGGCAGCGTGAGCATCCGGCCCCGTACCGTAACCTCCCGCGCGCGCGGACGTAAAGATCCGCGAGCGCGCCCCGGTCGTGGTTCAATCGGGGTCCGAAAGGACGTGCCGCGATGAAGCAGAGCAAGGACTATTTCGCCGAGCAGGGGCTGCCGGAGGCCGTTCAGCCGTCGCCGCCCGTCGTGCGCAGCCTCGTGGGCCAGAAGGCGCTCGTGACGGGCGCCAACTCGGGCATCGGCCGCGCCGTCGCGCTCGCGCTCGGCCGCGCGGGCGCCGAGGTCGTCGTCAACTACGTCTCGCGCCCCGAGGAGGCGCAGAAGGTGGTCGGCGACATCGAGACCGCGGGCGGTCGCGCCTTCGCCTTCAAGGCAGACGTCAGCCAGGAGGCCGAGGTGCAGGCGATGTTCGCGCGGGCCGTCGAGACCTTCGGGGCGCTCGACATCGTCGTCAACAACGCGGGCCTCCAGAAGGACGCGGCCTTCGAGGACCTCACCGTCGCCGCCTGGGACCTGGTGATGAACGTCAACCTCAAGGGCCAGTTCCTCTGCGCGCGCGAGGCGGTGCGCCTCTTCAAGAAGCAGGGCATCCGCCCCGGCGTCTCGTGCGCCGCCGGCAAGATCCTGTGCGTGAGCTCGGTGCACGACATCATCCCCTGGGCGGGCCACGTCAACTACGCGGCCTCGAAGGGCGGCGTCATGATGATGATGAAGTCCATCGCCCAGGAGGTCGCGCCCTGGCGCATCCGCGTCAACAGCATCTCGCCCGGCGCGGTGCGCACGCCGATCAACGAGGAGGCCTGGAGCACGCGCGAGGCCTACAACAGCCTCATGACGCTCGTGCCCTACAAGCGCATCGGCGAGCCCGTCGACATCGGCCGCGTCGCCGTGTGGCTCGCCTCCGACGACTCGGACTACGTCACGGGGGCGACGATCTACGTCGACGGCGGCATGACGCTCTACCCCGGCTTCGAGACGGGCGGCTGAGGGCGCGCCGCGCTCGGGCGGCCACGGGTCTGCCACGACCCGTCCCCGAACGTTCCATGTCCGCGCCGCGAGGGCGTCACGGCCCGCGCGTGGCCGTGGTAGTCGTAGCCGATGCCGCTCGCCGAGGGCGCCTACGCCCGCATCTACGCCGTCGTCAGGCGCGTGCCGCGCGGACGCGTCGCGACCTACGGCCAGATCGCCGCCCTCGCGCGCCTGCCGCGCCACGCGCGCCTCGTCGGCCACGCGCTCCACGTGCTCCCGCCGGGCAGCGACGTCCCCTGGCACCGCGTCGTCAACGCCAAGGGCGAGGTGAGCCCGCGCGCGAACGCGCTCGGCCACGAGGACCTGCAGGCGCAGCTCCTGCGCCGCGAGGGCGTGCGCTTCGACCGCGGGGCCATCGCGCTCGACCGCTTCCAGTGGCGTCCGCGCACGCGGAGGTAGACTGCGAGCATGACGGCACCCGAAGACGCCCCCTCGCGGGTGCGCCTCGACAAGTGGCTGTGGGCGGCGCGCTTCTACAAGACGCGCTCGGCGGCGGCGCAGGCCGTGGACGGCGGCAAGGTCGACGTCGCGGGCGAGCGCGCCAAGCGGGCGCGCCTCGTGCAGGCCGGCGACGTCATCGTCGTGCGCCGCCCGCCCTACGAGCTTCACCTCGTCGTGCGCGGCCTCTCCGAGACGCGCGGCCCCGCCAAGGAGGCGGCGCTGCTCTACGAGGAGACGGCCGAGAGCCGCGAGGCCCGCGAGCGCCTCGCCTACCAGCTCAAGAACGCGCCCACGCTGACCTTCCACGGCGTGGGACGGCCCACGAAGCGCGACCGCCGCGAGATCGAGCGCCTCAAGCGGGGCTGGTAGCGCCGCCGACCATGCGGCGGTCGGGGACCAGCCACATGAGCGCGACGAGGACGTAGATCGCGAGCGCGATCCAGCAATTCACGAACGCCAGCGGGATCGCCGCCGCGTAGAGGACCGTGGAGATCTTGCCCTTGACGTCCCTGCCCACGGCGGCCGCCAGCTTCGACCGCGGCCCCTCGGCGTGGATGATCGTCCGCACGAGGATGTAATACGCGACGGCCGAGAGCAGCAGCACGACGCCATACACGGCGACGGGCAGCGGCTGGTGGTGGTTCGCGCCCATCCACCCCGTGACGAACGGCGTGAGCGACAGCCAGAACAGCAGGTGCAGGTTCGCCCACAGGACCGCGCCGTCGACGCGCGTCGTCGCGTGCAGGAGGTGGTGGTGGTTGTTCCAGTAGATGCCGACGAAGATGAAGCTCATCGCGTAGGTCAGGAAGGTCGGCAAGAGCGGCCGCAGCGCCGCCAGATCGCCGCCCGCGGGCACCTTCAGCTCGAGCACCATGATGGTGATGATGATGGCGACGACACCGTCGCTGAACGCCTCGAGACGGCCCTTGGTCATCGGGCCCTAGTGTACGCGCGCGGCGCCGCGGCGCTCCTCGTTCGTTCATTCGCCGACCGATGAAAGAGATTTCGGACGCGCATCCCAACATTCCCGGATTGCGGCGACTGCGGCGGATACCATGCTCGCCTCTTGCGAAAAAAACCGACGCGCGGCGTGGCCGCCGTCGACCAGGAGGTGCCGATGCGACTCTCGAAGCGAGCCCGGGGAACGTTGACGGCGACGATGGGGGCGATGGCGCTGACCATCGTGATCCAGCAGGCGTGCACGAGCGGCGGCGACCCGACCAGCGCCGTGAGCCGCGCCGCCACCGCGAAGTACGACTGGATGCAGTTCGGCGGCGGCCCGAGCCACAGCGGCAACAACACGCTCGAGCAGACGATCACCGCCTCGAACGTCTCGGGGTTGAAGCAGCTCTTCCAGTATCACCTGCCCGAGACGATCGAGGGCGAGCCCATGGTGCTCACGAACGTCAGCACCTCGTCGGGCACGCACGACGTCGCCTTCATGACGACGCGAAACGGGTACATCGTCGCGCTCGACGCCTACGCGGGCACGCTCATCTGGCAGCGCCAGTTCACGGGCACGAACATCACGATGTCGTCTCCGGCCATCGATCCGTCGCGCAGCTTCGTCTACGCGGCCGGCATCGACGGCAAGCTCCACAAGGTCAACATCGGCGACGGCACCGAGGTCACGACCGGCGGCTGGCCCGAGACCGCGTCCCTCAAGGACAGCGTCGAGAAGGACGGCACGGCCCTCACCATCGGCACCTCGGGCGGCGTCAACTGGCTCTACATGGGCACGGGCGGCTACGACGGCGACGGCGGCGACTACCAGGGCCACCTCACGGCCGTGAACCTGTCGACGGGCGCGCAGAAGGTCTTCAATGCCATGTGCAGCAACCAGACGATCCACTTCAGCTCGAGCCCCGACTGCGCCGGGCAGAAGTCGGGCGTCTGGGCCAAGGCCGGCGTCACCTTCGACTCGCTCACGAACCGCGTCTACATGGGCACCGGCAACGGCACGTTCGCCCCCTCGAGCTTCTACTGGGGCGACTCGATCCTCGCGCTCAACCCCGACGGCAGCGGCGCCGGCAACGGCAACCCGCTCGACAGCTACACGCCGAGCGTCTACCAGACGCTGCAGAACAACGACAAGGATCTCGGCAGCACGAACATGCTGATCCTCGTCAACAACGGCAGCAAGTACCCGCACCTCGGCATGCAGAGCGGCAAGGACGCCGTCGTGCGCCTCATCAACCTCGACAACATGAGCGGCCAGGGCGCGCCCGGCAAGGTCGCCGGCGAGGTCGCCTCGGCCGCCCTCACGACGGGCGGCGAGGTGCAGAACCCCTGCGCGACGTGGATCAACCCCGCCGACAACAAGACCTGGATGTACATCTCGAGCCCGTCGAACGGCGTCAACGCCTATCAGCTGGCCGTCGACGGCGGCGGCAACCCGTCGCTCTCGCCCATGTGGCACCAGAGCACCGCCAACAACGGCGGCGTCACGGTCGCCAACGGCGTCCTCTACTACGCGAGCAACAACAACCTCCACGCGCTGAGCCCGACGACGGGCGCGCAGCTCTGGAACGCCACGAGCATCGGCCAGATCCACTGGCAGACGCCCACGGTCGCCAACGGCGTCGTCTACATCGGCGACAACGGGCGCGAGGTCACGGCCTTCGGCTTCGGCGGCGGCGGCACGGGCAGCGGCGGCAGCGGCGGCGGCACGGGCAGCGGCGGCTCGGGCGGCGCGGGCGGCAGCGCCCTGCCGCGCACCGGCTGGACGGCGACGGCGTCGAACACGGGCGGCGGCGACGTGCCGGCCAACGCCCTCGACGGCAACACGGGCACGCGCTGGAGCACGGGCGCGGCCATGGCGAACGGCATGTGGTACCAGGTGGACATGCAGTCGGCGAGGTCCTTCGACCAGCTCACGATGGACTCGGCGGGCAGCACCAACGACTACGCGCGCGGCTACACCGTCGCCGTGTCGAGCGACGGCGCGACCTTCACGAGCGTCGCGAGCGGCACGGGCACGGCGGCGCTCATCACCGTGAGCTTCCCGCAGCAGAGCGCCCGCTACATCAAGATCACGCAGACGGGCGCGGCCTCGAACTGGTGGTCGATCGCCGAGCTCAACGTCTACTCGGGCTCGGGGGGAGGAACGGGCGCCGGCGGCTCGACCGGGTCGGCCGGCTCGGGCGGAGCCGGCAC
>DASZWW010000413.1:0-20794 GCA_035546175.1 Polyangia bacterium | reverse complement strand
GCGGGCGCCGCGGGCGCTGGCACGGCCGGCACGGGCGGCGGCTCCACCGACCTCACGAAGGTCGTCCCCGCCGGCCCGGGCTGCGGCAAGGCCGCGCCGGCCGACCTCATCCCCGGCATGCTCATCGATCAGAAGATCATGACGATGGGCACGAAGGACGCCATGTGCGCCGACGCGAAGTGCGGCGCCTGGACCGACACGCGCGACTACTGGGTGCGCCTGCCCAAGGGCTACGACATGAACAAGCCTTACCCGCTGGTCTTCGAGGGCCCGGGCTGCGGCGGCCACGGCAACAACCTCTACAACATCCCCGTCTTCGACTCGACCGTCATCCGCGTCGGCCTCACGCCGTCGGCGTACTGGCAGCAGTTCCACGCCACGAACCCCGGCCAGGGCTGCTTCGACGACAAGGAAGGCGACGACTCGGTCGACTGGGTGCTCTACGAGGACCTCTGGGATCTGTTCTCGACGACGCTCTGCTTCGACAAGAACCGCGTCTTCGCCGGCGGCAACAGCAGCGGCGCGTGGTTCTCGAACGAGGTCGGCTGCAAGTACGCCGGCGACCCCAAGCGGCCCATCCGAGGCATCATGCCCAACACGGGCGGCCTGCCGACGGACCCGAAGTACGTGCCGACGTGCACGACGAACCCGATGGCAGGCTTCTGGTCGCACGAGGTCGGCGACACGACGAACCCGTTCTCGGGCAACATCGTCGCCATGAACCGCGCGCTGACCGTGAACCACTGCACGCCCGCGGGCGTGACGTACACGAGCGCGATGACGGCCAACGCGTTCATGCCCTTCCCCGTGGGCGGCGACACCACGTCGTGCAAGCGCTACATGGGCTGCCCCGACCTCACACCGATGGTCGTCTGCCCGCTCGCCGGCAACGGACACAACAGCCACGACAACATCGTCGATCCAGGCTGGCCGGCGTTCCTCGGCCTGTTCTCGATGGGGAACCTGATCTCCCAGTAAAAAGGGAGGCAGGAACGAAGAGGGCCACGGCCGACATGCGTCGCCGTGGCCTTTTTCTTTTCGTTGGGCTCGCGCTCGCCGCGGGCTGCTCGAGCTCGAAGAGCCCGAGCGTCTTTCCGAGCGGGGGCGCGTCGGGCTCGCCGTCGGGCGCGGGCGGCGGAGGCTCGTCCTCCATCGTCGGGGGCGGCGGCGGCGGCGCGAGCGGCGGCGCTTCGGGCGCGAGCGGCCAGGCGGGCGCGGGAGACGCCCAGGCAGGCGCCGCCGGCGCGAGCGATGCGGGCTCGCCGGTGACGTCCGACGGCGGCGGCGCCGGCACGGACGGCGGCGGGGACGCAGCGGACGCCAAGGGCGCGGCCGGCGCGCCCGTCGTGGTCGACCTCACGAAGGTCGCCCCGACCGCGGGCTGCGGGAAGGCTCCCCCCGCGGCGCTCGTTCCGGGCACGCTCGTCCAGCAGACGATGCAGACCATGGGCGTCAAGGACGCGAACTGCGCCGACTCGAGGTGCGGCGCCTGGTCGTTCCTGCGCGAGTACTACGTGCGCCTGCCCGTCGGCTATGACTCGTCGAAGCCCTACCCGCTCGTCATCGAGGGGCCCGGCTGCGGCGGCAAGGGCAACGACCTCTACGACGTGCCCGTCTTCGACTCGACCGTCATCCGGGTGGGCCTCTCACCGTCGGTGGACGCGCAAGCCTTCCACGCCACGAACCCGGGCCAGGGCTGCTTCGACGACAAGGAGGGCGACGACTCGATCGAGTGGACGTTCTACGAGAACCTCCACGACCTCCTCGCGTCGACGCTCTGCTTCGACAGGAACCGCGTCTTCGCCGGCGGCAACGGCAGCGGCGCGTGGCTCGCCAACGAGCTCGGCTGCAAGTACGCGGGCGACGTCAAGCACCCCATCCGCGCGGTCACGGCCAACGCCGGCGGGCTGCCCACCGACGCGAAGTACGTGCCCACGTGCTCGAGCCAGCCGCTCCCCGGGATGTGGCTCTGGCAGCAGGACGACACGGGCGAAGGGATCCTGTTCACCGGCCAGATCGTCGCCCTGAACCGCGCCTTGACGGTGAGCGGCTGTACGCCCGCGGGGATCACCTACTCGACCGCGCTGGGCGCGTCGGGAGCCCTCGTGCCCTTCCCCATCGGCGGCGGGAACGCGGACGGGACCTGCAAGCGGTTCGCGGGCTGCCCCGCCCTCGACCCCATCGTCGTCTGCGCCCTGCCTGGCGTCGGTCACGCCGCGAACGACACGGTCGTCGATCCGGGGTGGCCGGTGTTCCTGCAGCTCTTCTCGACGGCTCCGCTGCTCACGCCGTAGCCGAAGGCGTTGCGCGCGCCGCGAAGGCGAGCGTCACATCGTCGGGCAGGCCATCGGGCATCTCGCGCCGCAGTCCACGCCGTCCTCGCCGGGATCCTGCTTGAGGTTGGAGCAGTCGGGGCACACGAACGGGCAGGCCGGCCCGCAGTCGAGGCCGTCCTCGCCGAGATCCTGCTTGCCGTTCGTGCAATCGGGGCTGACCCTCCCGAGCGAGAGCGTGCGGAGCCCCTCGCGATCGAACAGGTAGGCGCCGTCCGCCCCCGTGAGCTCCAGCCGGTCCATCGACGGGTCGGTCGCGTTCGCCGTCGCGCAGAAGGTGGTGTCCTCCGGAAAGTTGTCGCCCGGGAGGTGGAGCATGTCGCTGCCGCTCAGGATGACGGTCCCGGCGCTGACCTGCCTGTCGTAGACGTCGAAGCCGCAGATGCAGCCGTTCTGGCCGGGGGGATCTCGCTGATCGTCCTCGCAGGCGATGTTCCGGTACTGAACCGGCGCCAGCACACGCAAGGTCGCCTCCAGCTTCTGGCAAACGCTGCCCGTCATGCCCGCGAGTCCGTTGGGATCGAATTTCGTGTCCACCGCGCCGAAGGCGCGCATGCAATAGGCCGGGAAGTCGAGCGAGTAGGTCCCGGTCCGCGTGGTGCTCAACACGTAGTTGCGGTTGGCGTCGTAGTGCAGGACCGCGCTGCCGATGGGGAACGTCATGAAGGCGAAGGTCGGGAGCCGCGCGACGATGCTGTTCGTCGTCGAGGGCGCCGGCTTCTCGTCCGCCGGAGAGGGCGTCGGCACGTTCGGGCTCGTGACGAGCTGGTCGCACCAATCGTAGAGCGCCGGCTCGGGCGGCGGCGTGCGGGCGGGCGGGAGATCGGCGTTGATGAGGCGGGGGTCCACCGGAGGCGTGTAGAGGTCCTCGGAGCACGACGGGTGCTGCGGATCGAGGGCCCAGTCGCCGACAGGGAGATTGCCGCCGCAGCTGTCGAGCGCCGGACACACCACCGCCTGCTTGAAGCAACCGGCGGCCAGCAAGGGAACCGCCAAGGCCGCCAGCCCCGTGACGGCAAACGTGGTCGCGCGGGTGGTCATCAACTTGGTCCTCGTCATTGGCAAAGTCCCGTCCCTTTCACGGGGTCGATGTTCGCGCAGTTGTTCGAGGCGCACTCCGTGTTGTCGTGGCAGACCCTGACGAGGTCCAGGGTGCGAAGGCCTCTCTGATCGAAGAGGTACGCCCCATCGGCGCCCGTCAGCTTGAGGTTGTCGCCCTGCAGGCAGTAGGTCGTTCGCTGCGGGTAGTTGGAGTTGACCGAGTCCGGGAAGTCCAGGATCGTGCTGTCTGGCTCCATGACGTACGTGCCCGCCGGCCCGCCCGTCTCGTCGAGATCGAAGCGGCAGAGACAGCCGTTCGGGTCCGCCGCGCCGTCGAGGCCGAGCTGGGCGCGCAGCTCGGGCGTGTTGGCGTCGCACACGGAGTTCTGATAGGCGCCCGTGTTCACGCCTCGCTGCCTGAGGGGGACCTGGAGCCGCGTGCAGACGTCGACCACCGGCGAGTTCGGATCGGTCGGATCGAGGGGTCCTGGCATGGCGCCGAAGGCCCGCATGCAGTAGGCGGGGAAGTCGAGGATGAAGGTGCCCGTGCGCGTGATGCCCGACGAGAAGTGCCCGTCCATGCCGAACTTGAGGGTCGCGAAGCCAATCGGCCCCTCGCCGTAATAGAAGCGAGGCTCCGCGACCTCGATGTCCTGCCCGGCGCCGGGCCCGGTGACGAGCAAGACGCACCAGTCGAACACGGCGGGCTCGGGCGCCGGCATGCCGGTCGTCAGCGTGCCCCCCTGCATCGCGAGGCGGGTGTCGACGGCCGGAACGTAGAGGTCCTCGCTGCACGAGGGATGACCGGGGGCGAGGACCCACGTCGCGTCCGTGTGGCCGTTGACGCCGACGGGCGCACCGCCCCCGCACGCGCCGAGCGACGGGCACAGGACGTCCTGCTTGCAGCCGGCCGAGAGCGCGGCGAGCGAGGCCAGCAGCGAGGCCAATGTGGACCGGACCGTCATCAGAAGAAGAGCGCGAAGCTCAGCTGGGCGCGGTTGTTGCGGGCGGAGATGGGGTCGCCGCCCGTGCCGGGGACGCTGAGGCCGCCCGGCGTGGCCGCGTTGAGCGCGGGCACCGCGCCGTAGATGGGCGTGGGCGTCGTGACGTCGCCGAAGGTCTGCGCGACCGACTGGAACGACAGCCCGAGCACGACCGAAGGCGTGATGTCGAGGCCCACGTTGGCGTCGAAGTACTCCATCTTCGTAAAGATGCCGCCCCAGCTCGCGAACGGCGTCAGCTCCTTGATGTTGTCCGACCAGATGCGCGAGTAGGTGCCCTCGATCCAGAGCCGCCCGCCGTCCACCGGCAGGTAGTATTGCAGGTTTCCGACGACGGCCTGCCAGTCGATCGTCTTGACGTTGAGCAAGGTGCGATCGAAGGTGACGAGGCCGGGGTCGACGTTCGACTGGTAGATGGGCGACGGCGTGGTGTTGCTGGGGTTGGGGAGGATCGGGAAGCGCGAGCCGCCGTCCATGAACGTGTACATGTCGGCGATGCCCGTGCCGATCGTGTACTCGCCGATGACGGTGAGCGCGTTGCCGCGATCCTTGAGGTTCTTCACGGGGATGATCGGCAGGAGCAGCTGCGCGGCCACGCCCCAGCCGTAGGTCTTGAGCGCCTGCGAGCCCGGCTCGGCGCGGAACACCGGCACCTCGAAGGCGCGGTAGAGGCCCGAGACGCCGACGGAGAGCGGCTGCAGTTGCGGGCGGCCGAAGCCGGGCATCGACGCCCCCGTCCAGCCGTTGTAGGCGAGCTTCAGGCCGGCCTGGCCCTCGGGCAGCCCCGAGTCGCGCTCGCCCGGGCGGACGGCGGCGACGGCGACCGTCACGTCGAGCTGACCGAGGTGGAGCTTCTTCTCGATGCGGAGCTGCGGGTTGCGGTGGTAGACCTCGGCGGGCACGCCGAGGTAGCCGACCGTGCCGACGTAGAACGATCCGTTCCAGCCGAACAGGTCGTAGTACTGGCCGGCGACGACGTCGACGACCTTCGTCTCGAGCTTGAGGTAGGCGAGGCGCAGGCGCAGCGGCGCGAACACGACCGTGTCGTGGCGGCGCGCGTCCGTCGGCGTCAGGCCGTAGAAGTCGAACTCGATCTGCGAGGACGAGCGGATGCCGCGGTACTCGGGCGGGCCCACGAAGAGGCCGAGGCGCGAGTCGCGGGCCGTGATGATCGTGCGGCGGTGATCGCCGCGGTACGTCCCGGCGCGCTGGATGAGGTTCGGCTGGATGCCGTCCTCGAACGACTGCGTCGAGTCCTCGATCATGTCGAGGCGGGCGTAGCCGTACGGCGCCATGAACCAGTCGCTGCGCTTGCCGTAGACGGGCGGGCGCTCGGGCGCCGGGCCGAGCTCGGCCGTCGTCTCGGGCGCGGGCGGCGGCGGCCCGGCCTCGTCGACGGGAACGGCGACGGCCTTCGCCGCCGGCTTCGACTTCGGCGCGCTCTCCTCGTCCGCGCCTGCGGCCGGCTCGTCGGACGCCTTCGCGTCGTCGTCCCACTTGCCGTCGTCGCCCTTGGCGCCGTTCGACTTCTTGGCGGGCGCCGCGTCCTCGTCGGCGCTCGTGCGCGCGGCGGCGGTCGACAGCGAGGAGCTAACGAGAAGGATCGAGATCCCGACTGCTGCCAGCGAACGATAGGTCATCGAATCTCCGTCAATCGGCGAATTGGCCCATCCGCTTCGCGGCGGACAGTAGCCTCAGTGGGGCGCGAGGGTCAATTCTTCCATTTTGCTCCTCTCAAAAAACAGGGAGCGGCTGCGGGCTTTTCCGTTTACGTCGCGGGCCGCAGCGCGACATCAGCGGCGCGGAAGGCCGCGGGCCGCGAGCGCGACGAGCACGAGCAGGCAGGCGAACGCGAATAGATCGCCGACGTGGCGATAGAGGCCGCCGCCGTCGAGCATCGCCAGGTCGACGAGCAGCGTCGCGGGCGGCGCGTCGGGCGTCTCGGCGGGATCGACGGAGTCGGTGCGCGCGAGGACGCGGCCCGCGGCGTCGACGTGCGCGGACACGCCGGTGTTGACGGCGCGCACGAGCTCGAGGCGGTTCTCGACGGCCCGGAACACGGCGAGCGCGAGGTGCTGGTACGGCTCGGCGGTGCGCCCGAACCAGGCGTCGTTCGTGATGTTCACGAGGGCGTTGGGCGAGAGCTTGGCCACGCGGCGCGTGAAGCTCGGGAGGATGTCCTCGTAGCAGATGAGCGGGCCGAGCTTGTAGTCGCGGCCGGCGACGGTGAGCGGGAACGAGCCCGGGTCCGCGCCGCGGCTGAAGTTCGAGGCCTCGGGGAAGAGCTTCGTGAACCACGGGATCGTGTCGTAGAAGGGGATGTACTCGCCGAACAGCATGAGGAAGACCTTGTCGTAGGCCCCCGTGACGTCGCCGGCGGCGTCCATCATGAGCGCCGTGTTGTAGGGGTAGCGATCGGCGGGCCTCTGCGGCGGCCCCACCGTGCGCGTGAGCGCGCCGAAGAGCAGCGGCGTCCCGAAGCCCGCGCGGACGCGCCGCGGATCGCCGGGGGGCCAGTCGCGCTCGAAGGGCCGCGGGAGCGCGTAGGGGTACGACGACTCGGGCCACACGATGAGCTCGGCGCCCCGGGCGGCGAGCTCGGCCGAGAGCCGCTGGTGCGTCGCGAGCAGCTGGGCGAACTCGGCCGGATCCCACTTCTCGAGGATGCCGACGTTGGCCTGCACGAGGCCGGTCTTGACCTTGGGCGCGGCGGCGCGGGCGGCGTCCACCTGGTGGAGGCGCACGGCGCCGTAGGCGAGCGCGACGACGACGAAGGCCGACGATACGGCGAGCGGGCGCAGCCGTCGCGTGCCGGCGCGACGCGCGTGCCACGCGTCGAGGAGCGCGCCGTTCCAGGCCACCATGAGCGCGGAGACGCCGATGGGCCCCGTGAGATCGGCGATCTGGATCAGGGCGGGCACGCGCGCCTGCGACATCGCCAGATAGAACGGGAAGATCTGGGGCATGCAGAGCTCGATGGCCGCCATGACCAGCATCGCCATCAGCGCGATGGAGAGGCGCCCCGCGGTGCGATCGCGCAGGCGGTGCACGGCCCACGAGAGGATCGCGAACTCGAGGCCCTGGTAGGCCGTGAGGAGCAGCATGATGGGCAGGGCCTCGACGGGCGACATGTGGCCGAAGCGCTCGAGCAGGCCGTCCATCCAGTAAAAGCCCGCCGAGTTGGCGATCGTGCCCGTGAGCCAGCCGTGCAGGAAGGCGCGCCGAGGCGTGCGCGAGGTCAGCGCGACGTGCAGCTGCGGCACGAGCGCGATCCACATGAGCGGCCAGAGGTTCGCCGTGGGCACCGCCAGCGGGAGCAGCACGCCGGACAGGGCCGACAGCCCGAGGCGCGCCAGACGCTCGCGCGCCCTGGAACCGCCGGAGGTCGAGGCCGACCCCCGGGTTTTCGACGAATTGTCCATCCCGGTCAACGCGGCCGGGGGGCCGGCCGCGCCTCGGGGATCTCATACCGCAAAAGCCGGACCTCGAGCGGCCCGTTGAAGAGGCGGTGCGAGACGGCCGGCTTCCACGGCAGCGCGCGCGAGAAGAGCGGGCTGCCCGAGAGCACGACGACGGACCAGCCCGCGAGGCGCTGGAGGGCGCGGCCGACGTCGCGGTAGAGCCGCTCGAGATCGCCCGGCTGCAGGCGCTCGCCGTAAGGGGGGTTCGTGCAGACGGTGCCCGCGTCCCAGCGGCGCTCGAGCGCGGCCGCGTCGGCGAGCTCGAAGGTGAGGTCCTCGTCGACGCCGGCGGCCGAGGCGTTGCGCCGCGCGGCGCCCAGCGCCTCGGGAGAGACGTCGGCGCACACGATGGGCGGCAGTGCCTCGCGCGGGGCCATCGCCGCCGCCTCGGCCTCGGCGCGCGTGCGCTCCCAGGCGGCCCGCGCGGGCTCCTCCAGCGTCGGCCACCGCTCGAAGCCGAAGCGCCGGCGCAGCCCGGGCGGCAGCCCGCGCGCCGCGAGCGCGTGCTCGATGGCGAGCGTGCCGCCGCCCGCCATGGGATCGACGAACGGCCGATCGGCCTTGACCCCGCCCAGCATGAGCACGGCGGCCGCGAGCGTCTCCTTGAGGGGCGCGTCCGTCATGGCGACGCGCCACCCGCGGCGGTGCAGCGGCTCGCCCGCCAGGTCGAGGAAGAGCGCGCCGTGCCCTGCCGCGACGTGCAAGACGATCGAGACGTCGGGCTTCTTCGTGTCCACGTCGGGCCGCGCGCCGAGCGCGTCCCGCAGCGAGTCCACCACGGCATCCTTGACCTTGAGCGCCGCGAAGCCCGAGTGCGTGAGCGCGGGGTTGTCGCGCACGCTCGCGTCGACGGCCAGCGTGCTCGTCGCCGTGAGCCACGCCTTCCAGTCGACGGCGCGCGCGCCGTCGTAGAGCGCCCCCGCGTCGCGCGCGTCGAGCTCGGCGAGGCGCAGGAGCACGCGCACGGCCGTGCGCGCGCGCAGGCACACGTCCATCCCCATGGCGAGCGGCCCGTCGAACCAGACGCCGCCGCGGTCGCCCTTCGCCCCGGCGATGCGCATCGCCGCGAGCTCGCGCCGGAGCGCGCCCTCGGTGCCGCGCGGGCAGGTCACGAAGAAGCGGTGCTTGTCGGGCATGGGCGCCCGAGGGATCAGTGGGGCGCGACGCGCGCCGAGGCGTCGAGGCGGGCCTGCGCCCACTGCCGCTTGACGTCGAGGGCTCTCCAGGCGCCGTCGAGCTCGCCCTTCCAGGCCGCGAGCTCCTGGTCGGCGGCGGCGAGGTCGCGCTGGGCCTCGGCCTTGTCGATGTCGGCCGTGACGAGCGCCTGGTCGACGAGGACGAGCACCTTGTCGTGCGCCGTGTCGCTCTGAGAAGGCGGCGCCACCTGCAGGAAGCCCGGGCCGACGGCGACGACGCCGGCGTGCCCCTTGCCTCTGTAGACGAGCACGCCGGGCTTGATGGCCGACATGAGCGGCACGTGGCCGGGCAGCACGCCGAACTCGCCGAGCGCGCCCGGCGTCGTGACCTCGTCGACGTCGAGGTCGAGGATCGCGCCGCGGGGCGTGGTGAGCGACAGCTTCATGGCGGCGATCTCCCAGGCCCGGGCGGGCCTAGGCCGACTCCTTCTTGAGCTGCTCGGCCTTGGCGCGCACGTCGTCGATGCCGCCCTGCATGTAGAAGGCCTGCTCCGGGAGGTCGTCGCACTTGCCGTCGATGATCTCCTTGAAGCTCGCCACGGTGTCCTTGATCTCGACGTACTTGCCGGGCGTGCCCGTGAAGGTCTCGGCGACGAAGAACGGCTGCGACAGGAAGCGCTCGATCTTGCGGGCGCGCGCCACGGTGATCTTGTCGTCCTCCGAGAGCTCGTCCATGCCGAGGATGGCGATGATGTCGACGAGCTCCTTGTACTTCTGGAGCACCTTCTGGACGGCGCGGGCCACCGTGTAGTGCTCCTGGCCGACGACGGCCGGCGTGAGGATCGTCGACGTCGAGTCGAGCGGGTCGACGGCCGGGTAGATGCCCTTCTCCGAGATGCCGCGCGACAGGACGGTCGTGGCGTCGAGGTGGGCGAACGCCGTCGCGGGCGCCGGATCGGTGAGGTCGTCGGCGGGCACGTAGATGGCCTGCACCGAGGTGATCGAGCCCTTGTTCGTCGAGGTGATGCGCTCCTGGAGCTCACCCATATCGGTGGCGAGCGTCGGCTGGTAGCCGACGGCCGACGGGATGCGCCCGAGGAGCGCCGACACCTCGGAACCCGCCTGCGTGAAGCGGAAGATGTTGTCGATGAAGAGGAGCACGTCCTGCCCCTCCTCATCCCGGAAGTATTCGGCCGCCGTGAGCGCCGACAGCGCGACGCGGGCGCGGGCGCCCGGCGGCTCGTTCATCTGCCCGTAGACGAGCGCCGTCTTCGAGAGCACCGAGTTGCCGTCGGAGAGCTTGGACTCCGACATCTCGTTGTAGAGGTCGCGGCCCTCGCGCGTGCGCTCGCCGACGCCGCCGAACACCGAGAAGCCGCCGTGCTTCTTGGCGACGTTGTTGATGAGCTCGAGCATCGTCACGGTCTTGCCGACGCCGGCGCCGCCGAAGAGGCCGATCTTGCCGCCGCGGCGGTAGGGCGCGAGCAGGTCGATGACCTTGATGCCGGTCTCGAACATCTCGACCTTGACCGACTGGTCGACGAACTTCGGCGCCGGCCGGTGGATGGGGAGCTGCTTCTTCGAGGCCACGGGCCCGCGCTCGTCGACCGGCTCTCCGACGACGTTGAGGATGCGGCCGAGGATCTCGCGGCCGACGGGCATCATGATGGGGCCCTTGGTGTTCTCGACGGGCATGCCGCGCACGAGGCCGTCCGTCGTGTCCATGGCGATGCAGCGCACGCTGCGCTCGCCGAGGTGCTGGGCGACCTCGACGACGAGGTTGCCTGCCCTGTCGGAGATCGACGGGTTCGAGATGCGCAGCGCCGTGTTGATCTCGGGCAGGTCGCCGCCCGAGAACTCGACGTCGACGACGGGCCCGATGACCTGGACGATCTTCCCCTGGGAAACGGCGGCAATTCCGGCTGACATGATGTTTTCCTTCGCTGGTTGGACCCTGGACGTATCAACCCTTGAGCGCTTCCGCCCCGCTGACGATCTCCATCAGCTCCTTGGTGATGGCCGCCTGCCGCACGCGGTTGTACTTGAGCGTGAGGTCCGCGATCATCTCCTTGGCGTTGTTGGTGGCGTTCTCCATGGCCGTCATGCGCGCGCCGAACTCGGACGCGACGGACTCGAGGAGCGCGCGGTAGATCTGCGACTCGACGAACTGCGGGATGAGGACGTCGAGCAGCTCCTGCTTCGACGGCTCGTAGGCGAAGTCGATGGCCACCGCGTCCTTCGCCGTGGGCGCCGCGCCGGCCGGGATGACCGAGGCGCGCGTGACCGGCAGCAAGGGCTCCACGACCACGCGCTGCTGCACCGCCGACTTGAACTCGTTGTAGACGAGGAACACGGCGTCGGTCTGACCCTTGATGAACGCGTCGACGACGATCGACGCCACCTGCCGCGCGATCTCGGAGGCCGTCGCGCCCGTCGCGCCCGGCACCTCGTGCTTGACGGTGACCTTGCGGCGACGGTAGTAGTCGCGGCCCTTCTTGCCCACGATCTCGAGGACCGTCTCCGCGTCCGCGTGCTCGGCCATGAACCTGGTCACGGCCCGGATGATGTTGGCGTTGAAGCCGCCCGCGAGGCCGCGGTCGGAGGTGACGGGCACGAGCGTGATGCGCTTCTCCTCGCGCCGCTCGAGCAGCGGGTGCGCCTCGGCGCCCGCGCGCTCGGCCACCTGGCCGATGACCTCGACGAGCGCGTTGGCGTAGGGGCGCGCCGCGAGGATCGCGTCCTGCGCGCCGCGCAGGCGCGCCGCCGAGACGAGCTTCATGGCGCGCGTGATCTTCTGCGTCGACTTCTTCGACGCGATCTGCGTGCGTATGCTCTTGAGGGACGGCATCGAGCTAGGCGGCCGCCTGCGCGTCCGGCGAGAACTCCTTGCCGAACGCGGAGAGCGCGTCCTTCATCGTGGCCTGCAGGGCGTCCCACGCCTTGCCGTTGTTGCCCTTCTCCTTGAGCTCCGTCCACACGGCGGGCTTGCGTGAGTCGATGAAGGCGTAGAGCTCGCGCTCGTAGCGGCCGAGGGAGTCGACGGGCAGCGCGTCCGTGAAGCCGTTCGTCACGGCGAAGAGGATGAGCACCTGCTTCTCGACGGGCAGCGGCGCGTACTGGCCCTGCTTGAGGAGCTCGGTCATGCGGGCGCCGCGCGCGAGCTGCTGCTGCGTCGCCTTGTCGAGGTCCGAGCCGAACTGCGCGAAGGCGGCCAGCTCCCGGTACTGCGCGAGCTCGAGGCGCAGCTTGCCGGCCACCTTCTTCATCGCGGCGATCTGCGCGGCGCCGCCGACGCGCGACACCGAGATGCCGGCGTTCACGGCCGGGCGCTGGCCCGAGTAGAAGAGGTCGCTCTCGAGGAAGATCTGCCCGTCGGTGATGGAGATGACGTTCGTCGGGATGTACGCCGAGACGTCGCCGGCCTGCGTCTCGATGATGGGCAGCGCCGTGAGCGAGCCCGCGCCGTCCTTGTCGGAGAGCTTGGCGGCGCGCTCGAGCAGGCGCGAGTGGAGGTAGAAGACGTCGCCCGGGAACGCCTCGCGGCCCGGCGGTCTCCGCAGCAACAACGACAGCTGCCGGTACGCCACGGCCTGCTTCGAGAGATCGTCGTAGATGATGAGGGCGTGGCGGCCGCTGTCCCGGTAGAACTCGGCCATCGTCACGCCCGTGTAGGGGGCGAGGTACTGCAGCGGCGCCGACTCGGACGCCGTGGCGGCGATGATCGTCGTGTACTCGAGGGCGCCGTGCTCGCGCAGCTTGTCGACGACGGCGGCGACGGTCGACTGCTTCTGGCCGATGGCCACGTAGAAGCAGCGCATGTTCTGGCCCTTCTGGTTGATGATCGCGTCGGTGGCGACGGCGGTCTTGCCCGTCTGACGGTCGCCGATGATGAGCTCGCGCTGCCCGCGGCCGATGGGGATCATCGAGTCGATGGCCTTGATGCCGGTCTGCATGGGCTCGTGCACCGACTTGCGCGCGATGATGCCGGGCGCCTTGACCTCGATCTTGCGCGAGTCCTTCGTGGCGATGGGGCCCTTGCCGTCGATGGGGATGCCGAGGGCGTTGACGACGCGGCCCGTGAGCGCGTCGCCCACGGGGACCTGCGCGATCTTGCCCGTGCGCTTGACGGTGTCGCCCTCGCGGACGTGCTCGTAGTCGCCGAGGAGCGCCACGCCCACGTTGTCCTCCTCGAGGTTGAGCACGAGGCCCACGACGTTGTGGCCGAAGTCGAGCAGCTCGCCCGCCATGGCCGACTCGAGCCCGTACACGCGCGCGATGCCGTCGCCGGCCTCGAGCACGGTGCCCGTCTCGCTCACCGCCACCTTTTGATCGAAGCCTTCGATCTCCTTGCGAATGATCTGGCTGATTTCCTCGGCGCGAATCTGCATGGCTACCTTTTCCTTCCAGGGTTCCCTTTTCGGACGTTCAATTGAGGAGCTTGTCACGCAGCGTGCCGAGCTGCGTGCGGACGCTGCCGTCGAGGACGAGGTCGCCGACGCGGGCGACGATGCCGCCGAGGAGCGACGGATCGACCGCCGCCTCGACGATGACCTGCTTGCCCGTGCGGCGCGCCAGCGACTGACGCACGCGCTCGAGCTCGGCGGGGCCGAGCGGCTGGGCGCTCGTGACGTGCGCGCGCACGCGGCCCGTGTGCAGGTCGGCCAGCTCGCGGTAGGCCCGCGCGATGGTGGCGATGGCGGGCAGGCGGCGGCGCTCGAGGAGCAGCAGCACGAACTTCTGCACGTCGGCGGTCGGCGCGACGCGCGGCAGGAGGCCCTGCAGCACGGCGCGCTTCTCGCTCGCCTTGAACACGGGGTTGGCGAGCGCCTCGCGCAGCTCGGGCGCCCCGTCCCAGAGCTCGGCGACGGCGTCGAGCTCCTTGCCGAGCTGCTCGAAGTTGCCGCGGTCGACGCCGATGGAGAACAGCGCGCGCGCGTAGCGGCGCGAGACGGAGCCCGCCATGGCGGCCATCAGGCGCTCCTGCCAGACGGGGGCGGGTTCGACGCCCCGGAGTCGTTGACGAACGCCTCGACGAGCCGCTGCTGGTCGCCCGCGTGCAACGACCGCGTGACGAGCGCCTCGGCGATCTTGACCGCCGCCTCGGCGACCTCGCGCCTGAGGGTGATCTCGGCCTCCTTGACCTGCTGATCGAGGAGGAACTTCGTCTCCTCGGCGATCGACCGGGCGCGCGCCTCGGCGGCGGCGATGAGGCGCTGCTTCTCGTCCTCCGCCTCCTGCTTGATGCTGGCGCGGATGTTCGCGATCTCCGTCTCGAGCGTCTCGAGGCGCTTCTGCTGGACGAGGGCGCGCTGCTCGGCCGCGGCGCGCGCCTCGGCGGCCGATGCCAGGTCGGCCTTGAGCTGCTGGTGCCGCGCCAGGAGGGCCTTGTTGATGGCGCGCCCGCCGAAGAAGCCGAGGATGCCGGCCAGCACGGCGAAGTTGACGAGCTGGAGCGCGAGCCGGCCCGTGTCGAGCTTGGGCGCTTCGGCCTCGCCTCCGCCCTCGTGCGCCGCCGCGGCCTCCTCCTCGGCGCGCGCGGCCGCGGGAGCGACGGCCACGAGGGCCGCCCCGAGCATCGCGAGCCGCAGGGCGGCCGAGACCCGCGAGACGAGGCGGCTCACGCCGACACCTCGCGGCCGAGGATCTTGCGCGCCGCCTGGGTGCCGATCTCGGCGGCCGTCTGCTGCAGCTTCGCGCGCTCCGCCGCCAGCGTCGCGCTCACGCGGGCGCGCGCGTCGGCCAGCGTCTTCTGCGCGGCGGCGTTGGCGGCCGCGAGCAGCTCCTGCTCGCGCGCGTGCGCCGCCGACCGCGCCTCGACGCGCTCGCCCGCGCCCTCGCGCCGGGCCTGGGCCAGCGCGGCCTCCGCCTTGGCGAGCCGGGCCGCCGCCTCGGCGTCGAGCCGCACGGCCTCCTGCTTGTAGCCGTCGACGCGGGTCGTCCGCTCGCCCAGCACCTTGAGGTACGGCTTCCAGAGGAACTGCCGCAGGACGAGCATCAATAGAAGAAAGAGCCCGAGTTGGATGAAGGCCGTCCCGTCGAGATCGATGAGCTGGGGCTCGTGCGACTCGGGAGCGGCGGCGGCGAGCAGGAGAAGCGCGGAACTCATGAAGAAAAACCCGCGCGTCCGTTATCAAATCGGAGCAGCCGAGTCAAGGCAAACGGCCCCGCCCGTCGACATTTCAGACCGCGCCCCACGGCGCGCGGGCGCGGCGGCTCAGTCCGCGGCGGCTTCGGAGACGGACGCGGCCGACGCGCGCGACTTGCCCGCGCCGGCGCCGTTCTGCTCCATCTGGCAGTTGCCGTCGAAGGTCACGCCCTTGTCGATGGACAGCGACGGCGTCGAGATGTTGCCACGGACGCGCGCAGGCGTGTGGATCTCGACCGACCGCTTGGCGTGGATGTTCCCGTGGACGGTGCCCTCGATGATGATGGCCCCGACGCTGATCTCGGCGTTCACCTCGGCGCCCTCGCCGATGATGAGCACGTCGTCGGTGAAGATCTCGCCCGACAGCTTGCCGTCGACGCGCACCGTCCCCTCGAACGACAGCTTGCCCTCGAACTCGCTGCCGCGGCCGAGGAGCGTCGTGACCTCCCCCGTGCCCGAGTTGCCGCCCGCCATCGTCGAGCCCGGTGTCAGTGCCATCGCTGCGTCTCCTTCCAGCCCTTCGGCCGAAAACACGAAAGGGAAAGCCAACCTAGCGCCCAGACACGCAACTTGTCAACGCTCCGCTCCCTGCCGATCACAGGGGCGGGGCGTCGGGGCCGCCGTCGGGCGAGCAGAAGCCGAGCACGTCGGGGACGCAGAGGTCGTTGAAGGGGCGGTCGCAGCCCGTGATGGGTCCGACGTGGACGCGGGAGTCGGCGTTGCGCTCGCTCTCCAGGTTGTCACCGACGAGGGTGAGAGACTGTGGATTGATCGCCACCTTCGTGAACCCGGAGAAGAACGACTGGGTCATCGTGTCGACCTTCATGCCGAGGTGGTGCGCGTAGGGATCGAGGAAGAGCGTGACGTGCACGCGCTGGGCGGGGAAGCGCTGGCCCGTGAAGAAGCCCCCCGGGGCGATCGCCGCGCCGCCGTACTGCGCCGAGGCCAGGATCATCTCGTCGCCGGCGCGCGTGATGCTCGGGACCGGCTCCGCCTGATCGTCCGGGACACCCTGCACGAGGAACGTCAGGTTCCCCTCGATGGACACGTCGAAGTCGAGGACGGTCGCGCTCGGCGACACGGTCACATCGTAGACCTTGCTGTCCCACGGCAGCAGCAGCTCGTCGGCCGCGGCGTCGACGGTCGGATTGCCGTGCGCGACCGACCACGGCATCCCGGGCGTCGAGAACGGCGCGCTCCACTCGTAGGCGTACCTGCGCCCGCACGACGGCGAGCGCGAGAGCAGATCGACCGCGGCGTCGCGCGCGTCCGAGCCGGCGTCGCGCGCGTCCGTCGGCGCCGCGGGCGCGTCGCCCGGCGGGCCGTCCTCGGGCCCTGGCCCCTCGGACAGGAGATCGCCCGCGCCGAGCTCGCCGCCTCCGCCGCCCGCGTCCGCGAGGTCCACGGCGCCGGCGCCGTCCGTCCCCGGCTCACGGGGCGCGACCTCGCTCGTCGGCCCGTCGTGGCCGCCATCCGAGCGTCGCGTCCCGTGTGAGCCGCACGCCGTCACGAGGACGGCGGCCGCCGCGAGGAGGCTCAACCACATCGGCAAGGACCGCGGCCGCACGCCAGCAGTCGGGCGAGCCGGCGTGAAATGACGGCCATCTCGCCGATTTTCGGCGCTTGGCAAGGAACGAGCTCTACGACATGCCAGCCACGGGACAACCGACGACCGCGGACGCTCACCACCGACGTCGCGCTTCATCTTCCTTCCGAAGTCGTCACGAGCGCTGGCGCCGCCAGGCGGGGATCTCGGTCTTCGAGAGATCGAGGTCGCCGCCAGGCGCGGCGCCGGCGCCTCGCGCCTGCGTCTCCGCGGCGGCGACGACCGCCGCGAGCGCCGCCGTCTCCTCGTCGGGCGCCGCGGGTTGCAGCTCCGCCTTGTGGCGCTCGATGAACCCGGTGTCGTAGTCGCCCGCGATGAACGCCGGGTGGCGCATGACCTGGCGGTGGAACGGCAGGTTCGTCCTGATGCCGCCCACGTGGTACTCGGCGAGCGCGCGGCGCATGCGGCCGATGGCGGCCTCGCGCGTGTCGGCCCACGCGCACAGCTTCGAGATCATCGGGTCGTAGTGCACGGAGATGACGCTGCCCTCCGTCACGCCCGAGTCGTCGCGGACGCCGGGCCCCGACGGCACGCGCAGCGCCGTGATCGTCCCGGGCGAGGGCAGGAACTTCACGGGGTCCTCGGCGTAGACGCGGCACTCGATGGCCGCGCCCCGCCGCGGGATCGCCTCCTGCGCGAGCGGCAGGCGCTCGCCCTGCGCGACGGCGAGCTGCCAGCGCACGAGGTCGACGCCGGTCACGAGCTCCGTCACGGGGTGCTCGACCTGCAAGCGCGTGTTCATCTCCAGGAAGTAGAAGCCCTTCGAGGCGCCGTCGTAGAGCATCTCGATCGTGCCGGCGCCCACGTAGCCCACGGACCTCGCCGCGCGCACGGCGACCTCGCCCATCTCGGCGCGCGTGGCGTCGTCGATCGCGGGCGACGGCGACTCTTCGATGACCTTCTGGTTGCGCCGCTGGATCGAGCAGTCGCGCTCGTAGAGGTGGACGGCGCCGCCGTGCTCGTCGCCGAAGACCTGGATCTCGATGTGGCGCGGCCGCACGATGGCCTTCTCGAGGTAGACGGTGTCGTCCCCGAAGGCGGCCTTGGCCTCGCGCTGCGCGCCCGCGAGCGCCGCCTCGAGCTTGTCCTCGGCGTCGACGAGGCGCATGCCGCGCCCGCCCCCGCCCGCCGCCGCCTTGAGCATCACGGGGTAGCCGACGCGGGCCGCCGCCGCCTTGGCGGCCGCGACGTTCGGGAAGCCCTTGCCGCCCTCGCCGTTGTCGCCGGGGACGACGGGGACGCCCGCGGCCTGCATGAGGGCGCGCGCAGACGTCTTGCCGCCCATGGCGCGGATGGCCGAGGGCGGCGGGCCGATGAACGTCGCGCCCGCGGCGGCGACCGCCTCGGCGAAGGCCGCGTTCTCCGAGAGGAAGCCGTAGCCGGGGTGGACGCCGTCGGCCCCCGTCTTCTTGAGGGCGTCGACGAGCTTGTCCACGACGAGGTAGCTCTCGCGCGCCGGCGCGGGCCCGATGGCCACGGCCTCGTCGGCCATGCGCACGTGCACGGCGTTCCTGTCCGCCTCGGAGTAGACGGCGACCGTGCGCAGGTCGAGCTCGCGGCACGCGCGCATCACGCGGCACGCGATCTCGCCACGGTTGGCGACCAGCACCTTGGTGAGCTTGCGCGCCGGCATCAGTAGCCGGCCGGTCCGCTGGGGCTGCGCGGCTCGGCGGCCGCGTCGATGCCCTTGTCGGTGCGCACGAGGACGTTCACCTTGCCGATGACCGGCACGGGCTTGACCTTCTGGCCGCCGCGCGCGAGCGCCGTCGTCGTCGCGGCGGGGATGCCCGGCTCGACGCCCACCATCTCGGGGAACCACTGGTCGTGAATCCGCGGCGCCGCGACCGCCGCCTGCGCGTCCATCTTCCAGTCGACGACGTCGAGCAGCACCTCGGTCGTCGACGTGATGATCGTCGGCCCGCCCGCGCCGCCGACGGCGACCTTCACCTTGTCGCCGTCCATCACGAGCGTGGGCGTCATGGACGAGAGCGGGCGCTTCTTCGGCGCCACCGCGTTCTGCTCGTTGCCGATGAGCCCGAACGCGTTCGGCACGCCCACCTCCAGGACGAAGTCGTCCATCTCGTCGTTGAGGACGATGCCCGTCGAGCCCGCGACGAGGTGCGCGCCGAAGGAGAGGTTGATGGTCGTCGTCAGCGAGACGGCGTTGCCGGCGGCGTCGATGACCGCGAGGTGCGTCGTGCCGCCGTCCTTGGGCGGCGCCGCCCTCGGGCCCAGCGAGCCGTACGCGTCGCTCGGGAGCACGCCGCTCGGCGAGATGCGCTTGGCGAGCGCGCTGGCATAGGCCGGGCTCGTGAGGCGCGGCACGTCGACGGTCACGAAGTCCGGGTCGCCCAGGTAGCGCGCGCGATCGGCGAAGGCGTGCTTGAACGCCTCGGCGAGCGTGTGCAGGTAAGCGGGCGACGTCACGCCGTCCTTCGGCAGGTCGCCGAGCGTCGGCCAGCGCGCGTCGAGGATGCCGAGCGTCTCGACGAGCGCCACGCCGCCCGACGACGGCGGCGGCATCGTGAGGACGCGCAGCCCGCGGTGAGAGGTCTCGAGCGGCGCGCGCTCGACGGGCGCGTAGCTCGCCAGGTCCTCGGCCGTGAGGACGCCGCCCGCGTCGGCGACCGCCTTGACGATCGCGTTCGCGATGGGCCCCTTGTAGAAGGCGCCCGGGCCGCCCGCGCGCAGCTTCGCGAGCGTCGCCGCCAGCTCGGGCCGCTTGTAGAGCTCCTTCTCCTTCGGCGCCCTCGGCGCGACGAACATCCTCGCGAACGCCGGATCGGCGGGCGCCGGCTCCTTGGCGAGCGCCGCGAGCCCCTCCGCGAGCCGCCACGAGGCGGGCGCGCCCCTGGCGGCGAGCCTCTGCGCCGGATCGACGCACGCGCTCCACGGCCTCTTCCCCCAGCGCTTGACCATCTGCCCGAGGCCCGCGACCTCGCCGGGCACGGCCACGGCGAGCCCGCCCTCCTTCGAGAGCGCGGGCACGGCCTTGCCGTCCTTGAAGAACCTCGCGGGCGTGATCGCCGCGGGCGCGCGCTCGCGGAAATCGAGCGCGTGGACCTTCTTCTCCTTCGCGACGTACACGAGCGCGAAGCCGCCGCCGCCGATGCCCGAGCCCTCGGGGTGCAGGACGCCCAGGGCCAGCGCCGTCGCGCACGCGGCGTCGATGGCGTTGCCGCCCGCCTTGAGCACCGCGGCGCCCGCGGCCGAGGCCAGCGGGTGATCCGAGGCCACCGCGGCGTGCGCCGCGTGCAGCGGCTCCCGGGGCACGGGTCCGTGCGAGACGGGCGCCGACGCCGACGTGACGGCCGCGGGCGTGGCCGCGGCGGCCTTCTGCGGGGCCGGCGCGTCGGCGCGCACGAGGCCGGGAATCGCGAGCGCGCAGAGCGCGAGCGCGCCGCCCACGCGACGGGGGCGACCTTTCGACGGAGACCTACCGGGCATGGGGACGCTCCCGCGCATGAAAGTGATTTCTGCAAAATATCAGGGATAATCCCTGCTTTGCAAAGCGCGATCGGGAACGCTTATAGTGCGTGACCGAACGCGGGTCATTTGGTTCGCCGCCGCCTCCCCGTCTCCCCAACCTTCCATGGATCAGCCCACCCCGAAAGAGCCCCGCGGTCCGGTCAGCTTGCGGATCAAGTTCCGCAGCGCGAGCCTCGAGCAGTTCATCGAACGGTACGCCGTCGACGTCAGCCGCGGCGGCATCTTCATCCGCACGCGCGAGCCGCTCGCCGTCGGGACGCAGCTGCGCTTCGACTTCCAGCTGCAGGACGCGGCGCCGCTGCTCGCGGGCGAGGGGACGATCGTCTGGATCCGCGAGAACGATCCGTCGCGCGCGGGCGTGACGCCCGGCATGGGCGTGCGCTTCGACAAGCTCTCGCCGGCGAGCCAGCCCGTCCTCGAGAAGATCCTCGCCGAGAAGGCGCGCCGCGAGCAGGCGGGCGCGCCCGCGAAGCCCGGCCCGGCCGGGGGCATGGCGGTGCGCCGCCCGTCGAGCACCTTCTCGGCGCTGGATCCCGAAGCCGCGCGCGCCGCGCAGGCGGCCGCGGGACCGCCGCGCGTCGG
>DASZWW010000412.1:0-5521 GCA_035546175.1 Polyangia bacterium | reverse complement strand
CGCGCCCCGTGGCGCGGGCGGAAGCGGGGGAGCCGCGGGCGCCGGCCCGGCCGACGGCGGCGACGGGCCCTCGGGCGCGTGCCCGGCGGGCGCGCTCTGCGACGACTTCGAGTCGTACGCCGCTGGGACGGCGGACCTCGCGGCGCGCTGGACGCTCTACACCTACGGCGGCGGCGCGCTGCAGGTCGACGGCACGAAGCCCTTCCGTGGCGGCAAGTCGCTGCACGTGACCGTGCCCGCGGGCGGCCGGAAGTACGCCGACATCATCAAGGAGACGGCCGACGACAGCGCCGTGCTCCCCCTCAGGCACTACGGGCGGGTCATGGTCTGGCTCACGGCGATGCCCTCGGCCGCCCACTGGGCCATCAACCAGGCCGGCGGCATCCTGGCGGGGACGACCGACATGACCGCCAAGTACAGCTGGGGCGGCCAGAACGCCAAGCTCCTCCCGGGCTACTCCCAGCGCAGCCGCGTGATCGGCGGGATGACGCCGCTGCGCGGAGGCGGCCCGCAGGACGGCGATCCCAACCCCGCGCCCGTCGACTGCTCGACGCCCGCGCGCACCGAGACCGTCGCGACCAAGAGGTGGTTGTGCTGGGAGTGGATGGTCGACGGCGCGACGCCGGAGGTGCACATGTGGCTCGACGGCCAGGCGCAGACGGAGGTCGACGTCGTCGGCACGGGCACGGCCTGCGCGGACGGTCCGGCCGGCGGCACCTGGACGGCGCCCAGGGCCTTCTCGAAGATCATCCTCGGCTGGGAGACGTACACGCAGGCCTCCGACGTCGCCAACGAGGTGTGGCTCGACGATCTCGTGATGGGGCCCGAGCGCATCGGCTGCCCCTCGCCGTGAGCGCGCGCGGCCGCCCAACGCCGCCGTCAGGGGTGCAGCACGGGCGACTCGTCGAGCGCGGGGAGGCTCGCCGCGGCCATGGCCTGGCCGTGGCGCTTCTCCTTCTCGTTCGGCATGCGAAGCTCGACGCGCGCCGCGAGCTCGGGGAAGTCGACGGCCAGGACCTCGCGCGCGACGTCGAGCATGACGGCGCCGCCCGGGCCCGTGGTGGCGCGGCCGAGCGCCAGGACGTAGCGGAAGTCGTAGACGGTCGCGAAGTGGGCGATGGCGTAGCCGAGGTAGACGCCCATCGTCTGGTAGACGTCGGCCGCGCGCAGATCGCCGTCCGCCATGAGCGCCTGCAGCGTCTTGAGCTGGACGGGCAGGGGCGTCGCCGGCGCGACGTCGATGTGCGCGTGCGGCAGGAGCCGGCCCACCGCCTGCTGCGACAGGTACTGCGCGCAGCAGCCCGCGTCGCCCGACCACTCGTCGCAGGGCGCGTCGCGGCGGTAGTCGACGGGCACGAAGGCGATCTCGTTGAGCCACGGCGTGATGTGACCGGAGGCCGTGACGTACCCGCCCGCCGTGCTCGTCCCGAGCGCGACGCCGAGCACGCCGCCGTCGCCGAGCGACATCGCGCCCATGAGCGCCGTGACGTCGCCGTCGTTGACGACGTCGAACGGGACGCCCCACTCGCGCTGGATGTCGCGGAACATGTTCTTGACGCGCGTCTCGAAGAGCTCGGGCGCGACGCCCCGGAAGAGCGACGAGAACCTCACCTGGTTGTCGACGTAGACGCCCGCGGCGCTGCCGCCGATGGCGTCGACGCGCGGCAGGTGCGCGGCCGCGCGCGTCAGCGAGTCCATGATGCCGCTCCAGTGGTAGTCGGGGTCGGGCTGGTGGTACGGGTCCCACTCCGTCTCCTCGCTCCACACGACGCGGCCGTCGACGAGGGCCGCCACCTTGCGATCGCTGCCGCCCAGGTCGAAGCCGATGCGGCACCCCTCGAGGTGGCCGCCCAGGCCGGCGGTCGTCGACCGCTCCTCGGGCAGGTCCTTCGTGGCGATGATCTCGAGGGGACGTCCGTAGACGCGCCGGCCCACGATCTCGGAGTCGAACCGACCCGTCTCCGTGTCGCGGTAGCGATGGCGCAGCCGCTCGACGAGCTCCGGCGGCGCGTCGATGAGAATGCGGCAGCCGCCGCGCGCCCAGAGCGCGAGCTTGACGAGCCGCTCGAGCATGAAGAAGTCGTCGACGGCGCCGGGCTCGCCGGCGGGCACGAGGTCGGCCGAGAACAGCGAGACGGCGCCGTCCGGCTGCTCGAGCGCGAAGCGGGCGCGCACGGGGTGCCCCGTCTCGCAGGCGTATTGCTGAAACGCCCGCCAGCAGAGCGCGGCCGGCCGGAACTGCGGATCGAGCACGGGCCCGACGCCGGGGAGCGGCAGGGGGAACCGAAAGTCCTCTTCGCGGGTCCTCACATTGGAAAACGTGGGGTCGCCGCGGGGAGGATCAAGCGCGGCGCCGCGGCGAGAGCCTGGCCACGATCTTCTCGACGCCTGCGCCCGCCGCGGACGCGACGCAGACCGTGGCCAGGCAGGTCAGCGTGGCCCGCGCGGGGCCGCCCACGCCGAGGACCATGAACACCGCGGTCGCGGGCAGCCTATAGCCACCCGCGATGCCGCCCGCCGCGCCGGCCGCGCCCGCGAGATCGCCGCCGACGTCGAGGCCCGGCGCGAACACGCGGCCCGCGAGATCGCCGACGGAGAGGAAGGGGACGAACAAGCCGCCGCAGCCGCCCGCCGCCACCGCGGCCGTCGTCGCCACCGCGCGCAGCGCGCAGACGGCGAGCACCGCGAGCGGGGCGGCCGCGGTCGTCTCGGCCCAGGAGATGGCGCCGCCGCCGGGCCCGACGGCGGCGGCGTCGGAGGCGATCCACACGAGCAGCGACGCCGTCGCCAGCGTCGCGCCGCCGCCGAGCGCGAGGCGCACGAGCGGCGACGCCTTCCACTTCTTCGCGCGAGCGGCGGCCAGCCCGGCGGCCGAGCTGATCGCGCCCCACGCCGCGCCGATGAACAGCGCCGTCGTCACCGCCTGCCCGAGGCTCGCGGGCGGCTCGTGCGGCACGACGAGGCGAATCAAGCTCAAGCCGAAGGAGGCGTCGATCCCCCAGCCGACGACGCCGCCCACGAGCGCCGCGAGCACGCGCTCGAGGCTGAGCGGCGCGCGGTTGCGCCGGCCCATCTCCAGGATGAAGGCCGTGCCGACGAGGGCGATCCCCATGAGCGCGCCCACGCCGGCCGCGCCGCCGGCGACGGCCGCAGGGCGCAGGAGGCGCCGCCAGCGCCGGCCGCGATCGCCGAGGCACACGCCCGCGGCGACGCCGAGGTAGGCCGCGGGCGCCTCCGTGCCCATCGCGCAGCCCCACCCCACCGTCGAGAAGATGGCGAGGCTGCGCATGGGCGCGAGGCGCCACGGGAAGCGCTCCTCCTCGCCCGCCGTGTCCACGACGTCGCCGCTGATGTCGGCGCGGATCGCGCCGGGCGGGAAGATCCGCCAGGGGTGCGCGCGGCCGTCGTCTCCGAGCTCCTCGGCGCTCGTGCCGAGCACGTGCAGCACGATCGCCGTCAGGGCGAGCCCCACGAGCGGCGCGGCGAGGACGAAGAGCGTGTGCTGGCGGCCCGCGAAGTCGATGCCCGTCTTGAGCACGAGCGTGACGCCCACGACGAGGAAGCCGCCGGCGAGGCCGCCGAGCGCGGCGCCGAGGATCGCGACGCCCAGGCTCGCGAGGCGCGCGCCCCACGGCGCGGCGGCCTCGCCCGCGTGCCGGCCCGCGCTAGGGCGAGAGCGCGGAGGCATTCGTCCCCTCGGGCGTTCGTCCCTCGCGCCGGCAGAGCGTGATGAGCGTGTCGCCCGCGTCGACGGGCGCGTCGTCCGCGGGATCGAAGGCGAGGCGCCCGTCGCGGCGCTTGATGGCCACGAGGATGTGGCCGCGCCGCGCGCGCAGCCCGCTCGTGCCCACCGTCTTGCCGTCGAGCGCGCTGCCCGGGCCGACGAGCTGCTCCTCCATCTCGAGGTCGGCGTCGAGCACGGACGGCCGCAGCACCGCCTCGGCCATGCGCCCGCCGGCGACGGCCGCTGGCGACGCCGTGCGCGTCGCGCCCGCGCGCAGGAGCTTCGGCGCGGTCGCCTCGTCCTCGACGCTCGAGACGATCGTCATCAGCGGGCGCAGCAGGCGCGCCGTCATCGTCACGAGGACGTTGTCGGCGTCCGCGCCCGTGACGGCGACGAGCGCCCGCGCGCGGTCGATGCCGGCCGCCCGCAGCGTGGCGTCCGCGCTCGCGTCCCCGACGAGCGGGTTGACGTCCCGCTCGCGCGCGCCCTCGAGCGCCGCCGGCCGGCGATCGATCGCGACCACGGGGACGCCCGCCGCCACGAGGTCCGCGCAGACGTGCTGGCCGACGTGGCCGTAGCCGCAGACGATGACGTGTTGCTCGAGCGCGCTGATCCGTTTGCTCATTCGCCACTTCCCCAGGTAGTCCCGAAGCTCGCCGGTGACGATCATTCCGAGCAGCTCGGTGGCGGCGACCGCGATCGTCGAGATGCCCCCGAGCGCGAGCGCGATCGTGAGCACGCGGCCCTGCATCGTGAACGCGTGCTTGTCCTCCGAGCCGAGCGACGTCAGCGTGATGACCGCGACGTAGAACGAGTCGAACCAGGACCAGCCCTCCGTGAGGCGGTAGCCGACGGTGCCGACCCCGATGAGCGCCGGCGGCGCGCTCCAGAACATGAACAAGCGCCAGGGGACGGGCAGCGGACGGCGGGACGCGGGCGCCACACGAACGATCTGGGCACGGCGGCCCGCAGATCAACGCCTCGACGGCCGCGCCTCACAGATACCGGCGTACGGAGCCGCGGTAGGCGCGGTAGGCGTCGCCGAAGCGCGCCGTCAGGTACGCCTCCTCGGGGAGCACGGCCAGGCGATGGACGACGTACAGCGACGCCCCCGCGAGCAGCGAGATCCAGAGGTCGTTCAGCGCGAAGCCCGCGCCGAGCTGGAGGAGGGTCATCCCGACGTACATCGGATTGCGCGTGCGCCTGTAGGGCCCGTCGACGATCATGGACGGCGACGGCTTCCAGGGCCTGGGGTCCTGGCCGGTGCGCTTGAAGAAGCCCATGGCCCAGGCGATGAGCGCGGCCCCGGCGCCACCCACCGCGGCGCCGACTGTGGCGCCGAGCCAGCGCGCGCCGCCGGCGCGCAGCGGCCAGGCCAGGTGCTGGAGCGCCACGCCGACGGCGGTGCCGGCGACGAACACGAGCGGCGGCGGGAAGGACACGCGCGCGCCGCCCTGCTTGCTCTCGGTCTCGCTCACGGCGTCTCTCCTCGAGCGCGAGCATAGCGCCGGGCCCGGGCGCGCGCGGCGCGCATTCGACGCCGCGCGTGCCGGCGGCGCATCGGCGACGATTGACCTGCATCGCCGCCTGCGGGACCATGATGTCCATCCCCCATGCAACAGCGCGGTATCGCGATCGGAAGCGTCTTCTTGCTCGTGACCGTCGGCCTCCTCGGCGCCTGCTCGAACGGCGGCTCGGGCACGAACGTCACGGGCACCGCAGGCTCGACGGGCACGGCCGGCGCCTCGACCTCCGGCGCGGCCGGCGCGAGCTCGACGGGCGCCGCCGGCGCGAGCT
>DASZWW010000411.1:0-3646 GCA_035546175.1 Polyangia bacterium | reverse complement strand
GCGGGGGCGTCGGCGCCCCAGCAGCGCGCCGTGGCGTCGTCGAGCAGCGCGCAGGCGTTGCGCGACGAGACGACGAGGCGGGTCGCCGCGCGCCCCGCGCCGAGGTCGAGCGCCGGCAGGGCGTCGCCCATCTCGCCGGGCCCGTCGCCCACGTCGTCCGCCCCGGGCTGCCCCGTGAGCGCGCCGTCGCCCCAGCACTTGACCGACCCGTCGTCGAGGATCGCGCACGTCGCGTCGCCGCCCGCCGCGATGGCCGTCGCCGTGCGCCCCGTGCCGAGATCGACGAAGGGCAGCCCGTTGCCCATCTGGCCCGGCCCCGAGCCGCGCCTGTAACCGTCGCCGTACCCGAGCTGACCGGCCGCGCCCTTGCCCCAGCACTTGACGCGATGGCTCTCGAGCAGCGCGCAGGAGTGCGAGGCGCCCGCCGCGACGGCCAGCGCGCGCAGGGGCGCCGGCCCCGCCGGCGTCGCCCCGCCGTCGCCCGCGACGGGGAGCTCGTCCCGCCCGCACGCGAGCAGGCACGCGACGGCCACGCCCAGGGCGACCCTCACGCTCCGGCGCGCCCTCCAGCCTGAAGGACGGACCGCGCCGTCCGTGACCTGCGCGAGCCGCATCAGTCACGCCCGCCCACGAAGTCGCGCAGCGCCGCGAGCACGGCGGCGGGCTCCTCCTCCTGCGGCCAGTGGCCGGCGCCCGGCAGCTCGACGACGCGCGCGTGCGGCAGCGCCTCGCGCCCCCTCGCGAGCTGGCGCGGCCGGAACGCGCTGTCCTTGAGACCCCACACGACGAGCGACGGGATCGCGGCGAGCGCCGCGCGCCGTTGCCAGAGGCCGTCGTAGTGCGCCGCCGAGCCCGTGAGGGCGAGCGCGAGGGCGTAGAGCACGCGCTCGCGGCTGTCGGCGTCGGGGAAGACGTTCAGGTACTGGGCGTGGATCGCCCTCGTCAGCTTCTTGCGATCGCCGTAGGCGCTCGGCGTGATCATGCGGAGCGAGGCGTTGAGCCGCCGGTAGAGGAACCTCCCGAGCGCGCCCGCCACCATCTTCGCGCGCTTCGTCATCTCGGCGTCGTCCGCGAAGCTCCACATCCAGCTGTTGAGCACGACGAGCCGCTCGACGCGCCCGCTGCCCAGCGCGAGCGGCAGCCCGATGGGGCCGCCGAAGTCGTGGACGACGAGCGTGAACCGCTCGAGGCCCAGCTTCGCGACGAAGTCGCGCAGGCGCTCGGCGTGCGCCTCCGGCGTGTACGCCGCCCCGGAGGGCCGCGCGGAGAGCCCGAAGCCGAGGTGGTCCGGCGCGACGCACCGGTGCGTCGCGCGGAGCCCGGCCACGAGGTGCCGCCATTCGAACGACCACGTGGGCGTGCCGTGCACGAAGAGGATCGCCGGCCCGCGCCCCTCGTCCACGTAGTGGATCCGCCCCGCGGGCAGGTCGAGCCACCGCGACTCGAACGGGTAGGCCGCGCGATCGACCCACGACGGGACCGCCGTCATCTCTCGCCCCCCGGAGGGCCGTAGAAGAAGACCCAGACGGCGAAGTCCGGGGAGAGGTCCTCGAAGCGGTGAGGTCGTCCGGCCGGGACGAACACGAACGAGCCTGGCTCGATTCGACCGCGCGCGCCGCCGTCGAAGAACGTGGCCGTGCCTCGCGCGACGACGTACACCTCGTCGCGCGCGTGCGGCGTCTGGGGGTCGCTCCCGCGCGGCTGGTACAGCTCCACCTCGAGCGAGCCGTGGGCGAAGACCGGGACCGCCAGGTTCCCCGCGGGCGGCGGTCCGAGCGCGAGCGCCTCTGCCAGGGTCACGTGCGCGGCGTCGGCCATCGGCCCGACGATACCCCCATTTTTCTTTGACACCGAGGGGCGCCGGCCAGCCCGGCTAACGGTCTTCGAGCAGGTATCGGATGACGGGCCCGCAGCGCTCCAGGGCCACGCCGGTGCTCGCCGAGCAGATGATGCCGCGGCGGCCGGAGACGACGGCGTAGCCGGCCGCGTAGGACATGCCGGCCGTCGTCGGGTGGTCGACGGTGACCTCGGCGGCGAGGACCGCCGTGCCCGCGATCTCGCGCGCCGACTTGTGGACGCGGATCTTCGCGTTGAACTTCTCCGTGAGCGACTGGAAGCCGTCGACGAGGCCGGCGACCATCTCGTCGAGCTCGTGGCGGGGGTCGGCCGCCACGTCCGGCGGCGCGTCGTGGAACGCCGCCGTGTAGCCGTCGCAGTCGTAGCGGAGGCCGGCGCCCACGTTCATCGGGTGGCAAGCGTCGAGCGGCGACGACCTCGAAGGCCCGGGCCGGGGCGCGGCGCACGCGCCGCCCGCGAGGAGGGCGAGCACGAGCGCGACGGGGACCGGGCGAGCCACCCTCGAAACGTAGTCACGCCTCGGTCGGGCGCTACGGGAAGCACTCCAGCACGGCCGCGACGATCTGCAGCGTCGCCCCGATTCCGTCCGTCGAGCCGGTGCGCTCCTGCGCGTTGCGCACCCAGACGCCCTTGCAGCGCGGACAGCGGCCCACCGACGCCTGCGCGACGACGCCGCCCGCCAGGCGCGCGCCGACGCAGCGGGGGCACGGCCCGCCGGGCCCGTCGGTGGGCGTGAACTTCAGCCTGGCGTCGGCCGCCCCGACGGCGCGGCGCACGCGCTCGAGCTCACCCTCGTCGAACCACGTGCCGCCGCAGGCCTGGCAGTGATCGACCTCGACCTCGCCGAGGTCGGTGGCGCCCAGCGGGCTCTGGCAGTCGGGGCACCTCATGCGCTCAGTGCATCATCATGAGCTCGGTCGCCGCCTGCTTGGGCGCGCGCGCCGACGTGAAGATGCCCCAGTGCGCCCCCACCGGCCCCTCGCCGTCCGTCGCTTTCCACATCTCGTCGATGGCGTCGAACATCCAGGCGGGCAGGTTGCGCGCGCGGAAGCCGGCCAGCGCCTCGCGGTAGAAGCGCGCCTGGTTCGCCTCGCTGGCGACCGCCGTCGACGTCATGTCCGTCGACATGTGATCGACCATGGTGGGCCAGCCCGTCTCGCCGAGCACCATGGGCTTGCCCGGATACATCGCGAGCATGTCGTTGTAGCGGCCGTTGACCACGAGGGCCGCGTTCGAGATGTCGATGCCCGACCAGTACGCGTACGTGTGCCAGATGATGAGGTCGACGGCCGCGGACAGCTTGGTGAGCCCCTTCATCCACTGCGGGTACGTGTCGGCCTCGGCGACCTTGACGCCCGTGACCTTGAGGTCGGCCTTGAAGAGGTTGACGAGCTGGACCATGCGGTCCTCGGTGACGCCGTTCTTCGCGCTGCGGTTGAGCACCTCGTTCCCGACGATCGCCACCTTGATGCTGGGGTGGTTCTGGTTGACGATCGTCGCCAGCGCGTGGACGTTGGGCTCGTCGCTGGCGATGCCGTCGATCCACGCGCCGAGGTAGAGGTCGATGCCGAGCTCATCGCACAGCGCCGGGATGTACCCCTGCGCCGTGTCGGTGGTGCCGTAGACGCGGATGCCGTCGACGTAGGGCTGCAGCATCATGAGGTCGGCCTTGACCTGGGCCATCGTCGGCTGGTTCGCGCCGCCCGGCGCCTGCCCGTCGCGGTACGGCGAGTAGGCGATGACCGAGAGCGGCTTCGTCGAGTACGCCGCCGGTCCGACGATCATGCCG
>DASZWW010000410.1:0-3844 GCA_035546175.1 Polyangia bacterium | reverse complement strand
TCCCGGCCGCCGCGTCGCCGCCCCCGGCGCCGGCCGCGCCGCCGTCGGCGCCGACGAGCGCGAAGTCGAGGTAGTCGAGGTTGAGGTGGCTCGCGGTGAGCTGGAGCTTGATGACCTGCAGGCCGGCCTCGAGCGTCAGCGTCGCGAAGTCGGGGTACGGCTTCCAGAAGTGATAGTTGGCCTTCGTCTGATAGTCGGGGAACGCCGCGGTCCAGTCGACCATCATCGTGCCGTTGACGGAGATCTGCAGGCCCATCGAGCCGTCGCCGCCCATGCCGCCCGGCGGGCCGTTGCCCGTCGCCCACGTCGAGGAGAGCGAGTACGTGCCCGCGGTCTGGACGTCGACCGTGTAGTTGAACCAGTCACCCGCGTCGAGCGCGCCGACGTAGAAGTCCTCGCCGGTGGCGCCCGGGTAGGGCGTGCCGTCGAGCGGCGCGCCGGCGCCGTAGAAGACGTCCATCTTCGACGCCGCCGTCAGCGAGAGGCTCGCCGTCGGCTGGTCGGTGCGGTAGCCGTCGCCGCCCTTGACCTCGTGGTGGGTGCAGTCGTAAGCGACGCCGACGCCGCCGAGATCGTAGTTGATGAGATCGAGGCGCCCGGGGATGGCGTAGGGCCCGGCCTTCACCGTGGCCGGGATGACGCCCTTGCCGCCCGCGAGCGCCGGATCGAAGGGCGTACCCTTGTAGCCCGCCGGCACGGCGGCGCGCGCCGGCGCGCTCGCGACGACGAGGGGCACGAGCGCCGTGGTGACGAGCAGGGCGGGGAGGCGGGTGCGCCGGGGTCGGTTCACGCGCCGAAGCTATCGCGGGAGGCGGCGTGCGTTGGCGCACTCGACGCGCCTCGGTTGCGTCGGTAGCATCGGGCCGTGAGCGTCGGGGCGGCAGGCGCCGCGCGATTGGCGGCGGTCCTCTTCGCGGCGTCGGCGGCGCTCGCCGCCGCCTCGGGGTGCCAGGTCGCGCGCCCGGCCTTCCCGCGCACGGCCACGGCCGGCTCGACGACGGTCGGGCTCGATCACGCGCGCGACGACTCCGTGGCCGTGACGGTGCGCGGCGCGCCGGTGCGCGCGGCCTGGCTCGTCGACGGACCTCCGGCGGGCGCGGCGTGCGGGTCGGGCGTCGGCGCGGTCGCCGTGGGGCCCGAGACCCACCGGGTCGCGGCCACCGACGGCGGACCGCTCGTCGAGCTGCACTTCCCTCGTGGTGCTCTGTTCGAGCACTTCACTCGGCCGTCGTCGCTGGCCCTCCAGCTCCAGGACGACGCCGCGTCGTGCGCCGTCTTGCCGCTCTCCGGCGCCGACCCGGCGCTCGCGTACCGCATCGGCTCGGGCGCGATCTGGAACTTCGGCTCGATGATGACGGTGTTCCTGCCGCTCGCCGGGCGTCCCGAGACCGGCTACGGCGTGCTCGAGTGGGATCCGTTTCGCTTCGGCCGTTGGCTGGGGCCCGTGCGCCCGACGGGCGCCGTCGGGTTCGCGCTCTCGTCGCGCACGACCGCGCTCCACGGCGCGGCGTCGCTCGTGGGCTACCCGCTCGTGTTCCGGCGCGTCGCCATCGGCGTCGGCGCGGGGTACGAGGTGCGGCCGAGCTGGGGAGCGCCCACGTTCCCCGGCGGGGACAGGTTCAAGTGGGTGCACGGCCCGCGCGCGGAGCTGCTCTTCATGTTCGTGCACGACCCGCTCCTCGGCTGGCCCCCGCCCGTGAAGATGCGCAAGCTGGGCTTCACCGTCTGGGCCTCGCGCCTCGACGCGGACGGGTTCTCGGCCACGCTCCTCGGCCTCGGCGTCGCGCGGGAGTAGGGCGCGCCGCCGCGCGGCGGAGGCCACGGAGCTGTTGCGGCGAGCGCGCCACACTGTGACGAAGCCCGCCGAGCGTTGATGTTCGATCGGCGGAGGGCGCGGCGCGTCGGCCCCGCCGCGCCCCGTCACGGTGCAACCGCGGACCGTCCGGCGCACGTTGCCATTCCGTTGCTGACGGCGACCACGGACTCGCGGTACGAAGGGCTCGGAGGTCGGCGTTCATGGACGAGACGAAGCGGGACCACGTCTGTTTCGGGTTTCAGTGCTGGGGGTGTGACGAGCCGCTCCTGATGGCCTTCGACACGTACGACGGCCGCGCGCCGTTCAAGTTCAACGGCCCGGGCGCCATCGTCGTCGCCTGCAAGCGCTGCGGCGAGCGCCACGCCTACCGCCGCGAGGAGTTCAGGCGGTTCATCATCCGCGCCAGCGCCCCCAACATCATCGCCCTCAGCGAAGCCCCCAAGACCCAGCTCGGCACCTAGAGCGACGGCCCCCGCCGCAGGCCGCGCGCTTCGCCTCAGAGGCCGCGCGACTTGCGCGCTATTGCGAGGACCACGAGCAGAGGTGGCCGTCGCCGCCGACCACGATGCGGCCGTTGACGGCGATGGGCGACGTCCACCGGCGCACGTTCCCGCAGGTGCCCGTGCCGCCGCCGAAGATCATCGCGCCCGTGTCGCCGTCGGCGGCCATGAGCTTGCCGCCGGCCATGTACCAGAGGATGGTCTCGTTGGTGCCGTCGGTCGAGGTCGTGATGGGAGACGTGTTCGTGTTGCCCGGCGCGCAGAAGGCCGTCGTCGCCGTCGGCGGCGCCCCTGGCTTGATGAGGATCGACATGATCGTCCCCCCGCCGCCGCCGGCCGGGCAGATGGGCGCGCCGCCCTGGAAGGCGACGTAGCGGCCCTTGGCGGTCGCGTACGAGATCATGGCCGTGCGCACCGAGTTGCCGCCGTTGGAGGCGCTGTTCGTGGCCTTCATCGTGATGACGGCGCCGCCCGCGCCGCCGAGGTTCTTGCTGTTCACGACGTAGAAGCTGCCGTTCTTGGCGACGGCGGCCACGAGCGTGCTCGGCGTGGCGCCGGGCAGCTCGAAGTAGACCGGGCTTGAGGCGCCGAGGTCGGCGTCGCCGCCGTCCATGTCGCGGTAGTCGGAGGCCCAGAAGCGGCCCGTCGTCGTGTCGACCGTGGCCATGCCGGTCAGGCGCACGACCTCCTCGCTGTCGAGGTGGGCCGCGCTGCGGCCGTTGCCGGTGGTCGCGAAGATGTTGGTGCCGTCGGAGGCCATGCCGCCCGCGGCCCAGATGGCCTCGCCTTCGCCGCCCGTCGCCCAGGCGCCTGTCTTCGTCGGATCCGTCGTGTCGATGGCGATGACCCAGCCGTGGTAGCCGCCGCAGTCGCCGTTGTAGCCGCCGTAGGGGATGTAGAGGATGCCGTTGACGAGCGACAGCGAGCCGCGCTGGTTCTCGACCTGCTGGTTGAACGTCGCGCCCCCCGACTTCATGCCGTTGACGAGCACGGGCCAGCCGGCGGGCGTCGTCTTCTCCGTGCCGTCGTCGATGTTGAGGGCGTGGACCTCGTGGCGCATGACGCCGTTGCCGACGCCACCCGCGACGTAGAGCGTGCGCGTCTTGGCGTCGATGACGGGCGTGCCCGAGATGCCGATGGGGCCGTCGCCGCAGCCCGCGCCCGTGTTGGGCGAGGCCATGCCGATGCTGTGCATCCAGATGACCGCGCCCGTCGTCTCGTCGAGGGCGTAGACGTTGTTGTCGGTCGTGACGGCGAAGAACGCGCCCTTGCCGTTCGGCCCGTTCGCCATGTAGAGCGGCGAGGCCCACATGCCGCCGTTGAAGTTGGCCATGAAGTTGGCGTCCAGGGCCATCGTGGCCGCCTTCGCCTTGGTGAGCGTCGGCTGGACGAACGCGCCGTCGCGCGAGGGGTGCTTGTTGCGTTCGAGCACCGAGGCGCTCGTGTCCGCGGGGGCGACGCCGCCCGTGCCGGCGCCGGCCGCGCCGGTGGCGCCCGCGCCGCCCGTCGAGCCGCCCGGTCCGCCCGT
>DASZWW010000409.1:0-10655 GCA_035546175.1 Polyangia bacterium | reverse complement strand
GAGCCGCCCGAGGACGCCGCCGCAGAAGCGGCCGCGGTGGCCGTCGAGCCGCCGGCGGCGGCCGCCGCCGCCGCCGCGCCGAGGGGCAGCACGCCGAGGCCGCCGAGCGCGGCGTAGACCCGCTTGCGGTCGGCGTCGGAGGGCCCGGGGCGCTGGTTGTCGGCGTCGACGAGCGCGCGGAGCACGGGCGACATCGGAGGCGGCTCTTGCATCAGGAGTTTCCCTCCCTGAGCTGCGGCCCCTTGACCTGCACCTGGTGCGCCGTCAGCACGAAGCGCGCCCGCGCCGTGCGCAGGCGCGAGTAGACCGTCTTGAGCGGGATCGCGAGCTCGCGCGCGACGTCGTGCGCCGAGTGTCCCGAGAAGTCGTGCATCACGAGCACCACGCGGTGGGGGAGGTCCATCGCCTCGAGCGCGCGATCGACGATGCGCCACTCCTCCTGCTCGCCGGCGCGTTGCTCGGGGCCCGGCGCGGTGTCGCGGATGTCGAGCGGCATGTCGTCGAGCACCTCGCGCGCGTTGCGCCCGAGGTGCTGGTGGTCGGAGGCCACGCGGAAGAGCACGCCGAAGAGCCATGGCCGAAACGGCCGGGTCGCGTCGTACGTCGCGAGGCTGCGGTGGAGCTTGAGAAACACGTCATGCGTGACATCGGGCAGATCTCGAGCGGGGATGCCGAGCCGACGGAGGCTGTGCCACACGTAGTCGAACTCGCGGTCATAGATGGCGCGGAACGCCTCCTGACCCACGCTCACCTGTTCCACTGGTGCGTCCGGCCGACTGCCCACTTCCTCTCTATTATTGGGCATCCGGAGACTTCTTTCTCACTCGAAAAACAGGAGCGCGTCGAGCCCGCCCGCGACGCTGACGCCGCGTGTCGCCCACACCGCCGTTTCGCCGACATAGAACCTCGTCGTCGGCGCGACGCCCGTTCCTTCGACGGATGCACGAAAGCGGAGACGCCCGACGTCGACGAAGGTCCCGGCGCGCAGGCCGGCGGCGCCGAAGGCCTTCCAAGGCGACAGGTCGGGGGAGAAGCCCGCGCCCGTGCCGCGCACGAGCCCGAGGCGGGCCACGGCGCAGAGCTCGAGGTGCGCCGCCGCCCCACATGGCAGCACCGACAGCGTGAGCGGCAGAACGGAGACGGAGCCGCGCGCGTAGGGGATCTCGTTCTCGAGGAAGCCGCCCAGCTCGGCGCCGACGGTGAAGCGCTCGCCGACGGCGGAGGCGGAGACGGCGAGGCCCGCCGTCGGCTCCGGGGTCAGGCCCCAGACCCCTCGGGGGCCCGCGCCGACGAGGGCCCGCCACGGGCCCGACGCGCGCCGAGGCGGAGGCGGCGCCGCGGGCGGCGGCGGCGCGCGCAGGACCGACTCCGGATCGAGGGCGATGCTCACGACGAGCGCGGCGGCCGTCGCCAGCTCCACGCAGCTCGTCTCGGAGCGCAGCTCGCGGGTGGCGGCCGGCGAGCCCGGCGTCTCGGGCAGGCGGACCGTCGCGACATAGGCCGCTTCGATGCGGCGGATCGTGACGTCGATCGTGACGTCGGACGGCTCGCCGAAGAGCTCGTGGCCCGCGCGCGCGGCGGCGGCGGCGCGGAAGTCTTCGGCGCTCGGGCAGCCGACGGCCGTCGGATCGATGAAGTAGACGAGACGCGCGTGCGGCGCGGCCGTGTCGGCGCGCGCGGGCGCGGCCGCCGCGAGCGCGGCGAGCAGCACGACGAGCGGAGCGCGGGCGCCGGCCACCTGCCGCGTTCCCTCGCCCCGCCCTTCTCAGCCGCGCGTGCGGTTCTTGGCGCGGCGCGCGTCGGCGCCGCTGCGCGCCTCCGCGGTCTCGACCTTGCGATCGGCGATGAACCCCGTGACGACGTCCTTGACGTTCTCATTGAAGCGCACGTTGCCGGCCGCGATCTCGCGCAGGGCGGTGACGGCCGCCTTGTTGTGGCTGGCGACGCGCGGCGAGGCGCCGTGGGCGAGCTGGCGGGCGCGCTCCGCCGCGAGCACGATGAGCGCGAAGCGGTTGGTGACCTTCTCGAGGCAGTCTTCGACGGTTATGCGGGCCACTGGGCGGCTCCTTGGCTCAATTTTCGGCTCGATTTTCGGCTCGGACGGTCCCGGGTGGGCGACCGGAACAACTAGGGCTAAACCACAAGCCGCCCGGGGGCAAGGAAGATGTTTCTAGGCGGACGCGAAGCGGCGGCGGTTGCCCGGCCGGCCCCCGCGCCCGTGTCGGGCGGGCCCGTGCGGTCCGCGCCCGGGGCGACCGGAGCCGGGCCGCTCGCGCCGCTCGTCGGGCGGCGCCGCGACGCCGACGAACGGGTGGTCGGTGACGACCGGCACCTGCGCGCGGATGAGGCGCTCGATGTCGCGCAGCGACGCGCGCTCCTCGGCGTCGCAGAACGACAGCGCGACGCCCGAGGCGCCCGCCCGCGCCGTGCGGCCGATCCGGTGCACGTAGCTCTCGGGCTCGTCGGGCAGCTCGAAGTTCACGACGTGCGTGACGCCGTCGACGTCGATGCCGCGCGCCGCGATGTCGGTGGCGACGAGCACCCGGATGCTGCCCGCCTTGAAGGCGTCGAGGGCCCGCTGGCGGGCGTTCTGCGACTTGTTGCCGTGGATGGCGGCCGAGGGCACGCCCTTCTTGTCGAGATCCTCCGCCACGCGGTTGGCCCCGTGCTTGGTGCGCGTGAAGACGAGGACGCGCGTCATCGCGGGATCGCGGAGGACCTCCTTGAGCAGCGCGCGCTTGTTGCCCCGCTCGACGAACAGCACCCACTGGCGGACCTTCTCGGCCGTCGAGGAGACGGGCGCGACGGCGACCTTCACCGGATCGACGAGGATCGTGTGCGCGAGGTCGAGGATCTCGTCGGGCATGGTGGCCGAGAACATCAGGTTCTGGCGCTGGCGCGGCAGCGCCTTGACGATGCGGCGGATGGGCTGGATGAAGCCCATGTCGAGCATGCGGTCGGCCTCGTCGAGCACGAACGTCTCCACGGCCTCGAGGCGGGCGTGCCCTTGCTCCATGAGGTCGATGAGCCGCCCGGGCGTCGCCACGATGATGTCGGTGTTGCGGCGGAGCGCCTCGACCTGCGGCGCCTGCCCGACGCCGCCGAAGACCACGGCGCACTTCGGGGCCACGTGGCGCCCGTAGGTCTCGAAGCCCTCGTTGATCTGCAGGGCGAGCTCGCGCGTCGGCGTGAGCACGAGCGCGCGCGGGCCGCGGGCGCCGGGACGGCGCGGCGTCCGCGCCAGGCGATCCAGGATGGGGAGCGCGAAGGCGGCCGTCTTGCCGGTGCCGGTCTGCGCGCAGCCGAGCACGTCGCGGCCCGCGAGCAGGTGGGGGATGGCCTGGGACTGGATGGGGGTGGGCTGCTCGTAGCCGGCGCCGGCCACGGCGCGCTGGACGGAGTCGATGAGACCGAGAGATTGGAACGACATGTGCGAACGATTGTCCTTTGCGTGTCCGCGCGCCGCGCGAGAGCGCGGCGGCGGAGGTTTCGGGTTCTGGTTGTGTTTCGGTGGCTGTCCGCGAAACCAATCGAGACAGCAGCGCCGCCAACCGGTCCCTGTACGCTCCGCGCGGGGCGGAGGCAGGACAATACGTCCGAAAATCTGCAGTGAGGGTGAGGGCAGGCGCCCCCGAAGTCAAGAACGCCCCGAGTCGCCTCGCGTCAAGCGGCGATGGGCGCGGCCGCGGCCGCCGGCAGCTGCAGCACGAGCACGGTGGCGTCGTCGCGCGTCTGGACGCCGTCCATGAGCAGGGCCTCGCACATGCCGAGCGTCGGCCGCGGCGCGCGCTCGAGGAGGCGCGCGAGGGCGGCCTCGCCGAGCGGATCGCCGTCGGTGGAGAGGGGATCGGTGATGCCGTCCGTTACCAGCACGAGCGCGTCCTCCGGCGCGAGCCGCAGCGAGATCTCGTCGTAGCGCTCTCCCGGGACGAGCCCGAGCGGCACGCCCGAGGCGCGGTCGACGAGCTGCACGCGGCCAGAGGCGCGCCGTACGAAGGGCCCGAGGTGGCCCGCGCAGGCGATCTCGGCCGCGCCCGTGCGCACGTCGACGCGCACGGCGACGGCCGTGACGAACCGATCGGCGAGCGCCTCCGCGACGAGCGCCTCGTTGAGCCCCGCGAGCACCCGCCCGGGCGACTCGCCGCGGGCGAGGCTGTGGTGCAGGAACGGCCGCACGCGCGCCGCGACCTGCGCCGCCGCGGCGCCGTTGCCGCACACGTCGGCCACGACCAGGGAGACGCACCCCGAGGCGTGCTCGAACACCTCGAAGAAGTCGCCGCCCGCCCCGAAGCGCGCCGACTGCTTCGAGGCGACGCGCAGGTCGGAGCCGAGCGGGATGTCGATGGCGCGCCCGCCGGCGATCTGCGGCAGCTCGCGCGTCGGCGCGGTGAACACGGTGAACTCGGTCAGGTCCAAGGAGGTCGCGCTCATCATGGTCAGGCTCGTGGTGAGATCACTGTGCACGAGTCGTTCCAGCTTCGGGGTCAAGGTTGTGTATACGTTTGGACACGGGATCCGTGTCCGGCGCGACGGAGGGCGTCGCGCAAGTCGCGCCGTCCTGCACAACTTGTGCGGGCGCGCGCGTCACGTTCGTGACGCTGCGGCCCGTGGGCGGCTCGTGCTAGCGTCGCGGCGATGCCCGCGCGACGTCCGGTCGTCGAAACACGCAAGACGACGTGTAACCGCGACTGCCCCGACGCTTGCTCGATCGTCGCCACCGTCGAGGACGGGCGGGTGGTGCGCCTGGCCGGCGATCCCGACCACCCCATGACGCGCGGGTTCCTGTGCTGGCGCACGAACCACTTCTTGCCCGTGCAGTACTCGCCCGAGCGCCTCACGCAGCCGCTGCGGCGCGTGGGCGATCTGCACGTGCCGATCTCGTGGGACGAGGCCCTCGACCTCGCCGCCGAGAACCTGGTCGCCATCCGGCGCGAGTCGGGGCCCTCCGCAATCTTTCACTATCGGAGCGGCGGCTCGCTCGGGATGCTCACGACGCTGACGGACTGGTTCTTCGAGCTGTTCGGCCCGGTCACCGTCAAGCGCGGCGACATCTGCTCCGGCGCGGGCGAGGCGGCGCAGGAGGCCGACTTCGGGGCCTGCGACAGCCACGACGTCCACGACCTGCTCAACGCGCGGCACATCCTCCTGTGGGGCAAGAACGTCTTCGTCTCCAGCCCCCACACGATCCCCGTGCTGCGCGACGCGCGCGCGCGCGGCGCCCGCCTCGCCCTCGTCGACCCCGTGCACCACCGGACCGCGGAGCTCTGCGAGCGGTACTGGCAGCCCCGCCCGGGCGGCGACTTCGCGCTGGCGATGGCCGCCGCCCGCCTCCTCTTCGAGCGCGGCGCCGTCGCGGCGCGCGCCTCCGAGCGCTGCGACAACCTGCCGGCGTTCCGCGCGCTCGCCGAATCGCGCGACGTGGCGGCGTGGTGCGGCGACGCGGACGTGCCCCTGGCGGCCGCCGAGGACCTGGCGTCGCGCCTCGCCGACGGGCCCACGGCGATCCTGGTCGGCTGGGGGCTGGGGCGGCGGAGCAACGGCGGCGCGATCGTGCGGGCGCTCGACGCGCTCTCGGCGCTGTCGGGCAACCTCGGCGTGTCGGGCGGCGGCGTCTCGTACTACTTCCGCCGGCGGGGCGCGTTCGACACGTCGTTCATCGGTGGCGTGAAGGCGGCGCCACGCACGATCCTGGAACCGCTGTTCGGCCGCGAGGTGCTCGCCGCCCACGACCCGCCCGTGCGCGCCGTGTGGATCACGGCGGGCAACCCGGTGGCCATGCTCCCCGAGTCGGCGACGACGGTGGAGGCGCTGCGCACGCGGGACTTCGTCGTGGTCGTCGACTCGTTCATGACGGACACGGCGCGCCTCGCGCACCTCGTGCTGCCGACGACGACGCTGCTCGAGGCCGACGACCTGCTCGGCTCGTACGGCCACCATCACCTCGGCGTCGCGCGTCCCGTGGCCGCCCCGCCCGCGGGCGTGCGCAGCGACCTCGAGATCATGCAGGGCCTCGCGGCGCGTGTGGGCCTCGCGCACGAGCTCGCGGGCACGGCGCGCGAGTGGAAGGCGCGCCTCATCAGCGCCAAGGCGGCCGCGCGCGGCGTGACCGTCGAGGCGCTCGAGGCCGGCCCCGTGCGCAACCCGCTCGCCGAGCGCGTGCTGTTCGCCGACGGCCGCGTGCCCACGCCCACGGGCCGCGTCAACCTCGTGACCGCGGCGCCCGGGGAGGCGCCGCGCTCGCCCGAGTTCCCGCTCTCCCTGCTCTCGCTCTCGACGGATCGCGCGCAGTCGTCGCAGTGGTCGGCGCGCCTCTCCGGCCCGGCCGTGTGCACGGTCCACCCCGACGTGGCCGCCGCGGCGGGCCTCTCGGACGGCGCGCTCGGCCGGCTCCTGTCCGCCGTGGGCGAGCTGCGGGTGCGCGTGCGCTGCGATCCGGCGCAGCGCCGGGACGTCGCGCTCGTGCCGAAGGGCGGCCACCTGCGCGACGGCCGCTGCGCCAACGCCCTCGTGCGCGCGCGCACGACCGACCTCGGCGAGGGCGGCGCGCTCTACGACGAGGGCGTGCGCCTCGTGGCGTGAGGCCGGTAGAATCGCCGCCGCGATGAGCTTCACCGTCAGACACGTCGGCGCGTCGGATGTCCCCGTGCTCAAGGCGCTCCTGCGCGTCTTCGGCGAGGCCTTCGGCGAGCCCGACACCTACGGCGCGCGCGTGCCCGACGACGCGTACCTGCGCGGCCTGCTCGGCAAGCCCCACTTCATCGCGCTCGCCGCGCTCGCGGGCGAGCAGGTCGTCGGCGGCCTCGCCGCCTACGAGCTCGAGAAGTTCGAGCAGGCCCGCAGCGAGATCTACATCTACGACCTCGCCGTGCTCGAGGCGCACCGGCGCCAGGGCGTCGCGACGGGTCTCATCCGCGAGTTGCGACGGATCGCCAGGGCGCGCGGCGCCTACGTCATCTTCGTCCAGGCGGACCCGCCCGACGAGCCGGCCATCCGGCTCTACCAGTCGCTCGGCGCGCGCGAGGACGTGCTCCACTTCGACATCCCCGTCGACGTACCCTAGCCGAGGCGGCCGCGCCCCGCCGCCCTGGCGGGCGCTCAGGCGATGGGCGTGTCGATCTTGTGACCCTTCGTCTCGCGGATGAGGAGGCCCCCGACGATCGTCGTCAGCAGGCACACGGCGATCGGGTAGATGAGGCCCGTGTAGATGGCGCCGGCGCCGAACGTCGTCCTGGCCCACGTCGAGCCCATGACGGCCGTGGCGATGAGAGGCAGGAAGCCGCCGAACCACCCGTTGCCGAGGTGGTAGGGCAGGGACATCGACGTGTAGCGGATCGACGTCGGGAAGAGCTCGACGAGGAAGGCGGCGATGGGGCCGTAGACCATCGTGACGTAGACCATCTGGAGCGTGAGCAGCGCGACGATGCCGGCGAAGGCGCCCGCGTCGAGCGACGTCACCTTGGGCGCGAGCGTCGGGTTCGCGAGGTGGTGGATGCCCATGTAGATCGGCACGTACGTGAGCGCGGCGAGGCCGCAGCCGGTGAGCATGAGCTTCTTGCGGCCGATCCGATCGGAGAGCTTGCCGAAGAAGACGAACATCGGCGTGCCGAGGGCGAGCGCGACGGCGACGAGCGCGTAGGCGAGGCGCCAGTCGAGGTTGAGCGGCTTCTGCAAGAAGGTGAGCGCGTAGAACTGGCCCGTGTACCAGACGACGCCCTGGCCCGCCGTCGCGCCGAAGAGGGCGAGCAGGACGTACCTGAGGTTGCGCGGGTTGCCGAAGCTCTCCTTGAGCGGGCTCTTCGAGACGCGGCCCTCGGTCTTGAGCTTCGCGAAGAGCGGAGACTCGGCGAGGCGCATGCGGATGAAGAGCGAGATGCCGACGAGGAAGACCGAGAGGACGAAGGGGACGCGCCAGCCGAAGGCCTTGAAGCCCTCGGCGCCGTAGTGCGCGCGGGCCCAGCCGATGACGGCGAGCGAGACGAAGAAGCCCAGCGTCGCCGTCGTCTGGATGTAGCTCGTGTAGTAGCCGCGGCGGTCGTCGGGCACGTGCTCGGCGACGTAGGTGGCGGCGCCGCCGTACTCGCCGCCCAGCGCGAGCCCCTGGATGAGCCGCAGCGCCACGAGCAGCGCGGGCGCGAGCAGACCCACCTGCGCGTACGTCGGCAGGAAGCCGATGAGCGCCGTCGAGAGGCCCATCGTGACGATCGTCACGAGGAAGGTGTACTTGCGGCCGATGAGATCGCCGACGCGGCCGAAGACGACGGCGCCGAGCGGCCGCACGCCGAAGCCCGCGCCGAACGCCGCGAGGCTCGCGAGCAGGCCGGCGTTGCCGTCGCTCTTGGGGAAGAAGAGATCGCCGAAGAACACCGCCAGCGCGCCGTAGAGGTAGAAGTCGTACCACTCGAAGAGCGTGCCCAGGCTCGAGGCGAAGATGATCGTGCGCAGGCGCTTCGGCTCGAGGGCGTCCATGCAGCGCGACTGTCGGCCCGAAGGCGCGGGCCGTCAAGCCGCGGCCGCCGGGCCGGCGAGCCGACGGCCCCCTCGGCGTGCGCGCGCGCCCGGCGTGCTAGGGTCGCGCCTCCGCCAATGCCGATCACGAAGGCGAGCTCCGGCGACGGGGGCCGCGTCAGCTTCACGGCCGGCCAGGCCGAGGCCGGCCTGCGCCTCGATCAGGCGCTGGCCGCGCGCGTGCCCGGGCTCTCGCGCCGCCGCGCGCGCCTCCTGCTCGACATCGGCGGCGTCTTCGTCGACGGGCGGCGCGTGAAGGTCGCGGGCCGGCTCGTCCGCGCCGGCGAGCAGATCGTCGCGCACCCGGGCGGCGCGCTCGAGCGCGCCACGCCCAAGACGGGGCGCGCGGCGCGCACGCAGGACGAGGCCCGCCTGCCCCCGCACACGATCGTCTTCGAGGCCGAGGAGGTGGTCGGGGTCGACAAGCCCGCGGGCCGGCTCACGGCGCCCACGCCCGAGAGCGACCGCAACAACCTCGCGAGCTTGCTCGCGCGGCGTCCGGGCGGCGGGCCCGTGCACGTCGTCCACCGCATCGACCTCGAGACGAGCGGGCTGCTGGTCTTCGCGAAGACCGAGGACGCCAACCGCGCGCTCTCGGAGCGGTTCCGCACGCACGACCTCGAGCGCGAGTACCTCGCCGTCGTCGCCGGCGCCTTCCCCGACGGCACGCGCGTCATCGACCGCCCCGTGGGCGGCAAGCGCGCCGTCACGCACGTCGCGATCGAGGAGCGCCTCGGCGCCCGCGCGACGCTGCTGCGCTGCCGCCTCGAGACCGGCCGCACCCACCAGATCCGCCTGCACGCCCACGCCGAGGGCCACCCCGTGCTGGGCGATCCGCGCTACGGCGGCCCTCCCATGTCGCCGCGCCCGCCGCGCATGGCGCTGCACGCGACCTTGCTCGCCTTCGCGCAGCCGCGCACGGGCGCGCCGCTCTCGTTCACGAGCCCCTGGCCCGCGGATCTCGCGGCCTGGCTCGAGGCCCTGCGGCGCGCGGGCTAGTAGCCGAGGCCGACGTGGGTCGTCGTGCCCACGATCTGGCCGTTCTTCCAGTCCATCTCGACGAAGCCGTGGCGGCAGTTCGCGAGGAGCGGCAGGTACGCGACGATCATGTGCATCTGCGTGTCGATGACGTCGCCCGAGTCCGCGACGTAGACGTACTTGCCGTCGCGCGAGTGCATGAGCCAGCCATCCTTGTTGCAGTCCCAGGCGCAGGCCTGCTCGCTGCCGCTGAGCTGGTGCATGAGCGGATAGGTCTTGATGAGCTGCGGGTCGTCGTCCGCCGTGTACGCCTGGATCGACTGGGCGCAGAGATCCATGACGTAGACCTCCTTGTTGTCGGGCGAGAGCGTGATGCCGTGGCTCGGCGCGATGAAGCACGAGTTGCCGCCGAAGCTGACCGACTTGATGATCTTGCCCGTCGACAGGTCGGCCACCGAGAAGCCGCGGTAGTTGCTCCAGGTGATGTAGGCGCGCGTCTCCGGGCCGTTGATCGTGAACGGCCGCACGCCCGCCGTGCCCGACGGCGACGGTCCGATCTTCGGGTTCGCGAGGCCGATGCCATAGAGGTAGGTGTCCTCGGTGCCGCCGTAGTAGCGGTGGCTGTTCTTCCAGATGGTGTCGTGCGGGTTCATCCCGCCGTCTTCCATGCCCATGAGCATGCCGTCGCTCGAGCGGTAGTAGTACCAGGTGCGCACGTTCGTGTACTCGCCCGCCGGGACGTAGACGAGGCCCTCGCCGTACGAGGGCTGATCGACGCCGTGGGTGAGCTTCTTGTCGTAGATCAGCTTGTTCTGGTAGAGGTCCCAGGCGCCGAGGCTGCCCATCTTGTCGGCGATGCCGTTCGAGTCCGGGCCCGCCGCGCCGTGCGTGAAAAAGAGGACGCCCGCGTCGGGGTCGGCGTCGGTGCCGCGGATGGCGTCCAGGATGGGCAGGCCGCTCCACATGCCGATCTCCGTCCACGTGCCCTCCTGGAGGGCGTGCAGCGTGCCGTCGCCGTGGGTGATGTAAAAGACCGGGCCGTCGAAGTTGTTGAGGCTGGCGTGCATGCCGCCCGCGCCCGTACCGGCCGCGCCGGCGGCGCCCGCGCCGGCCGTGCCCACGCTCCCCGCGTTCGCGCTGCCGCCCGCGCCCGCGGTCGCCGTCGCGCCGGC
>DASZWW010000408.1:0-31410 GCA_035546175.1 Polyangia bacterium | reverse complement strand
GCGCACCTTGCTGCTTGCTGAACGGACGATGCGCACGCTCCTGACCGCCTCCTTGTTGCTCGCGCTGACCGCCCGCTCCGCCTTCGGCGCGGACGCGGGAGCGAGCGCGCCGCCCGCCGTCGAGCCCTACGACGCGCCCGCCCCAGCCGCCCCGGCCTCCGAGGTCGCCGCCCCGGCGCCCGCGCCGCCGCCGGTCGTCCCGATCGCGCCGCGCGCGTCGGCGCCGGCCCCTCAAGCGACCGATGACGAGGCCCCCCGCCGCGGCCTCCCCACGCCGCTGATCGCGCTGCCGCCGCCGCGCGAGCCCATCCCCGAGGACCCCTCCGAGCCCGGACGCGTGGTCGCCGAGTCGATCCTCGCGTTCATCACGGCGGACTTCACGCTCGTGCTCGCCGCCGCCGGCGGCGGCTGGCCGATCTTCCTCGCGCCCATCGCGACCGGCGGCGTCGTGTGCGGCATCGGCAGCGGCAGCGAGTTCTTCGACGGCAGCTGCGCCGCCAGCATCGGCGGCGCCTACCTCGGCGCCTTGCTCGCCTTCCCGATGGCGCTCGCCTTCAGCGGCAACGGCGGGAGCTCGGATGAAGAGGTGGGCGCGGCGCTCGGCGGGCTCATCGTCGGCTACGTCATCGGCACCACGGCGGGCGCGGTCATCGGCTGGAACGCGAGCCGCTCGCGGAAGCCGCGCCTGCGCGCCGTGGACGTGGCCGCCCTCGACGCCGCCTCCGCGTCGCGCGCCGCGGCCTGGACCGAGCCGCTGCGCCCGCGCGGCTCGCTCACCGGCGCCTCCGAGCCGCGCTTCACGGCGCCCCAGCTCGCGCTGCGCTTCTGAGCCCGCTCAGCCGCTCGTGTTGAGGGCCGTCAGCAGCTTCGTGACGCTCTGGCGCGCGTCGCCGAACAGCATGAGCGTGTTGTCGTTGTAGACGAGGGGGTTGTCGACGCCCGCGTACCCGGCGGCCATGCCGCGCTTGAGCATGACGACGCGCGCCGCCTTCCACACCTCGAGCACGGGCATGCCGTAGATGGGGCTCGACGGCTCGTCCTGGGCCATCGGGTTGACGATGTCGTTGGCGCCGATGACCATCACCACGTCGGTCGACGCGAAGTCCTCGTTGATCTCGTCCATCTCCTTGACGATGTCGTACGAGACGTTGGCCTCGGCGAGCAGCACGTTCATGTGCCCCGGCAGGCGGCCCGCGACCGGGTGGATCGCGTAGCGGACCTTGACCCCCTTGGCGATGAGCAGCGACGAGATCTCCTTGACCGGGTGCTGGGCCTGCGCGACGGCCATGCCGTAGCCGGGCACGATGATCACGCTGCGCGCGGCCAGCAGGAGCTCGGCCACCTGCTCGACGGTCGTCTCGGTGACCTTGCCCGTGGGCGCCGCGGCCCCGCCGGCGCCGGCCTTGGGCGCCTCGGCGCCGAAGCCCCCCAGGATGACGTTGAAGATCGACCGGTTCATCGCCTTGCACATGATGTAGCTGAGGATCGCGCCCGAGCTGCCCACGAGCGCGCCCGTGATGATGAGCAGGTCGTTCGAGAGCATGAAGCCCGCCGCGGCGGCCGCCCAGCCCGAGTAGCTGTTGAGCAGCGACACGACGACGGGCATGTCGCCCCCGCCGATGGCCATGACGAGGTGGACGCCGAGGAGCAGCGCCAGGAACGTCATCACGAGGAGCGAGGGCATGCCGCCGTCGGTGAACGAGCCGCCCTGCTCGGGCCACGGCACGGGGGCGCGCAGGAAGACCACGGCGAGCACGACGCAGGCGACGAGCGCGAGCGCGTTGAGCACGTGCCGGCCCGGGATGAGGAGCGGCTTGCTGCTCACCCGGCCGCGCAGCTTGCCGAAGGCGATCACCGAGCCGCTGAACGTCACGGCGCCCACGAGCACGCCCACGTAGATCTCGACGAGGTGTGCCGGCTCGAAGGTGGCGTTCGGCTGCAAGTAGGTGGCGATGCCCACGAGCACCGCCGCCGCGCCGACGAAGCTGTGCAGGATGGCGACGAGCTCGGGCATCGAGGTCATGGCGACGCGCGCCGCGAGGAGCCCGCCGATGATGGCGCCCGCGCCCAGGGCGCCCGCCAGCAGGCCCACGCCCGTGATGGCCTCGCCGCCCTGGGCGATCGACCCCACGTCGGGCAGCACGAGCGCCACCGCCGTGCAGGCCACGGCGATGAGCATGCCGAAGATGCCGTAGCGGTTCCCGCGCCGCGCCGTCTCCTGCGTCGACAGTCCGCGGAGGCTCAGGATGAAGAGCAGGCTCGCGACGATGTAGGCCAGCGAGCGGATCGTGGAGGTGAGGTTGTCGGCCATGGGCGTCGCGGCCTACTTCCTGAACATCTTCAGCATGCGTTGCGTGACCAGGAAGCCGCCCGCGACGTTGATCGACGCCACCAACACCGCCACGCCCCCCAGCACGAGCACGGGCCCGCTGGCCCCGCGCTCGAGCAACACGACCATGCCGCCGATGAGGATGATGCCGCTGATGGCGTTCGTCACGCTCATGAGCGGCGTGTGCAGCGCCGGCGTGACGTTCCAGACGACGTGCCAGCCGATCACGCACGCCAGCAGGAACACCGTGAGGTGCTGCAGGAACTCGGGCGGTCCGAGGATGCCCGCCGTGGCGAGCAGCCCGACGGCGAGCGCCATCGCGACGCGCATGCCCGGGCTCGCCGTGTTGGTCGGCTTGCCGACGTCGTGCACGGGCTTGGGCTGCTGCTTCTGCGGCGTGGCGGGGCCGCCCGCGCGCGGCGCCGGGGGCTTGGGCGGCGGCCACATGAGCTCGCCCTCCTTGAGCACGAGCACGCCGCGGTGGATCTCGTCCTCGAGGTTCAGCTTGACGCCCTTGTCGTCGCAGACGTCCTTGAGCAGGTTGAAGACGACGGTCGCGTAGAGGTCGCTCGCCTGGTTCGCCATGCGGCTCGGCAGGTCGGTGAGGCCGATGATCGTGACGCCGAACTTCTCCACGATCTTGTCGCGCTCGGTGAGGGGGCAGTTGCCCCCCTGCTCGGCCGCCATGTCCACGATGACCGACCCGTGCTCCATGCTGACCACCGCGCCCGAGGTGATGAGCTGCGGGGCCGGCTTGCCCGGGATGAGGGCGGTCGAGATGATGATGTCCGACTGCTTGGCGTGCTGGGCGATGAGGGCCTGCTCGGCGGCGAGGTACGCCTCGCTCATCTCCTTCCCGTAGCCGCCCTGCCCTTCACCCGACTCCGCCGCCTCGAACTTGAACTCGACGAACTGGGCGCCGAGGCTCTCGACCTGCTCGCGCGCCGCGGCCCGCGTGTCGAAGGCCCGCACCTGCGCGCCCAGCGCCTTCGCCGCCGCGATGGCCGCCAGGCCCGCGACGCCGGCGCCGAGGACGAACACCTGGGCCGGCTTCACGCGCCCGGCCGCCGTGACCTGCCCGGGGAAGAAGCGGCCGAAGCAGCTGGCCGCCTCGATGACGGCGCGGTAGCCGGCGACGTTCGCCATCGCCGAGAGCGCGTCCATGCGCTGGGCGCGGGTGATGCGCGGCACGGCGTCCATGGCCAGCACGGTGAGCTTGCGCCTCGCCATGCGCTCGATCAGCTCCTTGTTCTGCGCGGGCCAGATGAAGCTGACGAGCGTCGCGCCCGCCTTCATGAGGTCGGCCTCGTGCACCGTCGTGCCCGGCCGGAACATGGGCGCGCGCACCTTGAGGACGATGTCGGCCCGCTTGAAGACGTCGTCGCGCGACTCGGTCGGCACGATCTCGGCGCCGGCCGACGCGTACACGCTGTCGGCGAAGGTCGACTCGTCTCCCGCGCCGGCCTCGACGATCACCTCGAAGCCCAGCTTCCGGATCTTCTGGACCGCGTCGGGCGTCGCCGCGACTCGGCGCTCGTTGGGATAGATCTCCTTCGGAATGCCGACCGTGATTGCCACTTGGGCCGGCATCGTAACCGCTGGGCGCGCGCGTTGCTACGATCTCTTGCGCGCTCCGGCGCGCGCTACTCTTCGAGCGGCGGCTGCGGTCCGGGCACGATCCCGGCGATGTCGGGATCTTCTTCCTCGACGCCGGGAGCACCGGCCGCCATCCGCCCGTCGCGCTCGCGGTGGCGCTGGTGGCGCCGATCGATCTTCTCCTGCTGCTTCTTCGCCCGCGCGATCTCCTTCTGCCGCTTCGTGAGCTCCGGTCTCCGGTTGTCCACGTGCTCCTCCTTTCGAGCCGCCCGCGCCGGACTGAAATCTGGCCGCCCGACGGCTGCTTGTCCAGGGCGCGCGGCGCGGTCACGGCAGGCAGCACAGCGAGCGTCCACCGGTGGCCGTGACCGAGCCCGTGAGCGCGCTCGTGGGCTTGCACGCGCCGTTCGTGGGCACACCCGACAGGTGGTAACCCGGCGCGTAGACGCCCGACGTGGGCTGCGCGGTCGTGCAGACGCGCGCGCCGCCCTTGAGGTCCGCCGTGTCGAGGCCGCAGCCGTAGTCGCTGCCCATCTGCACGACGAGGGCGTCGCAGCTCGCGCCCTGGACGTCGCACGTGCACGCGCCGCACGCGCGGTCGTCCTGCAGGCCGGCGTAGACGACGGCGCTGGTCTTCGTGCCCGCGGGGCACGCGCTCGCGTCGACGAGCAGCACGCACGACGGGTTGCCCGCCGGCGGGCGCCGCATGCACACCGAGCCGGCGACGCAGCCCGTGTTGGGGTTGGCTTGCAAGACGGTCGCCGCCTGGCAGAAGCCCGTGCTCGTCGCGAACGACGCCGTGGGGCGCACGGGCGTGCCGGTCGGTCCGCACGACGCGGAGGTCACCGTCCACGCGGACAGCGCCGCGCCGAAGACGTTCGTCGTGCTCGTGTCGGGCACGGGGCACGGATCGGCGGTCGTCGAGCTCACCGTGAGGACGTCCTTGCCGTTCGTCGCGGCCTGGCAGTCGGCGGTCGAGGTGTAGGTCGTGAGCGCCGCCGAGCACGAGGTCGTCGAGACCGTCTGCGCGCACTGGCAGCCCGAGCAGGTCGTGCCGCCGGAGCCGATCGTGAGCCCGTACGGCGTCGCGCCGTTGTCGTTCGGGGCGAAGCCCTTCGGGCAGAGGTCCGCCGCGCCGACGACGGTCCCCACGGTGCCGGAGGGCCGCGGCACGCAGACGGCCGTGGGCGCGCAGTCCGGATCGGCGCAGTCGTTGAGGCCGTCGCAGTCGTCGTCGAGCCCGTTGAAGCAGTCCTCGGGGGCGGGCGTGCACCCCGGCTTGAGCTCGGGCGCCGCGTCGCGCGCGTCGACCGACGCGTCGGGTCCGCTCGCGCGCCCCGCCGAGCCGCCGGCGGCGCCGCCCGCGCCCCCGCCACCGAGGCCGCCCGCGCCCCCGCCGCCCGCGTCTGCGCTCCCGGCGGCGCCGCTGCCGAGGCCGCCGTCGCCACGCCGCGCGCCCTCCGGCGCGGCGTCATGCGGATCGAAGGGCGGCAGCGTGCTGGCGACGCGCGCCTTGTCGACGCAGCGCTGGCCCTTCGTGCAGGTCTGCTCCAGGTCGGGGCAGACGAAGCCCACGCAGTCCGCCGCGAGGAACATGTCGAGCACGAGCGACCTGCCGCGCACGAAGCTCGTGATCGCGTCCTGCCCGACCACGAACTGTTGGCCGAGAGACCCGCTCACGTCGATCTCGACGCCGTCGCCGCCGCCCGAGGGGCTGACGAGCCCCACCTCGATCGGCAGCGTGTACGCTCCGGGCTGGCCCGGCGCCAGCGAGAACGGCAGGCTCTGGAGCTGCTTGCCCGCGTGCACGACGACGACGCGCACCCGGTCCATCGCGTCGGGCACCGCGATGTCGCTCTCGACGCGCACGACGAGCATCGTGCGCTCGGGCGCGCACGCCGCGGCCGCGGCGAGCAGCCAGGTCCCCAGGTGAAGGCGGACGAGATCGGTGACGGGTCGCCGCCGCATCTCAGAGCCCCGTGTTCGCGCAGTAGTCGACGCCGGGGCCGCAGTCGGTCGCCTTGCGGTTCGCGAGCACGACGCCGACCACCACGGCGCCGACGACGACGGCCCCCGCGCCCGCCCAGAACCACCAGCGCTCGTAGATCGGACGCGGGGCCTCGGCCGGGGCCGGCGCCGGCATCGAGACGAGCGCCGCCGGGGGCGGCGGCGCCAGCGGCCGCGCGGCCGCGGGCGGCGCGGGCGGGGCCGTGGGATCCGCGCCCTCGACGGTCGGCGGCGCGGCCGCCCACGACTTCTCCAGCTCGGCGATGTGCCACTCGACGTCGGACGCGTGCTCGGCGCGCCGGCCGAAGACGCGCAGGTAGTTTCGATAGAGCTCGAGCGCGCGCTCCCGCCGCCCCGCCAGCCGGTAAGCCTGCGCGGCGTTGTAGAGCAGCGCCGGGTCGGCCTTGAGCGCGAAGGCCTGCTCGAACTCGCCCGCCGCGTCCGCGTAGCGCCCGAGGGCGTACGCCGTCGTCGCCTTGTCGTAGTGCGCGCGCGCCTCGGCCTTGTCGTCGCCGCGCGCGGGAGGGGACGCCGCGCCGATCGCCGTCACCAGGAAGATCGCCACGCCCAGAGCTCCGCGCCCCGCCGCCGCCGCCATCATCGCCGCCTGCAGGTTACGCTCGTCGGGAAGAGCGAATCAACGCGCCCGGCGCTTCGTGTGCTCTGTTACCGACGGAGCCGCGAGGGTGGGGACGTTCGGAGAACGCGCGCAGTCAGCGAGGCGGGCGCTTGGCGTCGTGGAACCAGGACCGGACCTCGGCCATGCGCGCCTGCTGGTCGGGCGGCGCGTGGCGGCCGCACGGGGCCGCCTCGGGCGAGCCGGGGGCCGCTCCCCAGCGGGTCTCGACGCAGTCGTTCGGGTTGTAGGCGATCTCGAGCGCCGTCTTGCGCGCCAGCAGGTCGGCCACCGACAGCTTGAAGGCGGTGCCGTCGCTGCGCTTGTACTCGATGCCGCGCTCGCCGACGCGCGCGGCGTGCACCTTCCGCAGCTCCGCGGCGACGTCCGCCGGCTTGCGCCCGCCCAGGTTGAAGAGCTCCGGGTGCCGCACGACGCGGTCCGGGAGCCCGAGCAGCACGTTCATGGCGATGATGAGGCGCATGTCGCGCGACGGCGTGGCGTAGTCCTCCCACGGCCCCGTCGTCTCGAAGATCTTCGCGCCCTCGGGCATGGGCACGACCGGGCTCGCGTTCTCGCGCATGAACTTCTCGCCGTTGTCCACCGACCCGACGCGCACCTTGAGCTGCTCGACGAGCGCGTCGAGCGTCTCGCCGTAGGCCGCCACCGGATCGAGCCCCGCGGGGTTGATGAGCTTGCCCATGCGCGCGTAGAACTCGTCGGGCGACAGCTTCGCTTGCTCCGTCGAGTACGCGGCGTGGGCCGGGTCGCCCGGCCCGCCGATGGCGGCGTTCTTCACGGGCTCGAGGGCGCCCGAGGCGCCGCGCGCGAGCGGGCGGAAGGCCTTGAAGCCGGGCCCGGCGCTCTTGGTCTCGTTCGTGAAGAGGAACGTCCCCTCCCAGAAGCGCTTGCGGCCCACCGACGTGTCGGGCTGGCCGTCGACGGCGAGCAGCAGGCCGCCGTGGTCCTTCGTCTGCTCGACCCAGTGGACGATCATCATGACGTGGCCGTAGGGGTCGGCGTACACCGTGCCCGGGCGCAGCGCCCTCCGCTCGAGGCGCACCGGGTAGTAGTCGGTCTCCTCGTCGTCGAGCGCCGTGCGGGCGCTGCCCGACTGCACGTGGTTCGACATGAGGCGCAGGAACGACTTCACGGCGGGCAGCACGTCCTTGCCGGGCTTCCCCGCGGGCGCGTCCTCGTTCGTCGTGAGCGCCGAGCACCTGGGCGGGCGCGCATCGGTGCCGCGGTCGCAGTCGCGGAAGCCGACGGGCAGCGCCAGCTTCCAGGCGAAGTACGCGCGCAGGAAATACGGCAGGTCGGCGCAGTCGGGCGTCGCGGGGATGGCCGCCTTGTTCTTGGGATCGTCCTCGCGGAGGCCGAGGAAGCCGTAGAGGAAGTTGCGCGCCGGATCGCGCAGCGCCTGATGGAGGGGCCGGAAGTCGAGCGACTGGTCCACGGGCGCGTCGAAGAGGCGCTCGATCCACGCCGAGTACAGGTCCTCCATGCGCCGGTCCCACGTGCGGCGCGACTCCCAGACCCCTTTGCCCGCCGGCGGGCGCGCGTCGCGGGGCGCGCGCGCGACCACCTCGACGTCGCGGCAGGCGACGACCTTCTCGCCCCGCGTCCAGGTCACGCGCAGGCGGCCCGCGCGCGGCGACGGCAGGTCGGCGGACAGGCTCGCGGGGGCCGTCCCGCGCCGCACCGGCGCCAGCGTCACGCGCTTCCCGTCGGCGCCCGTGACGGCGAGGTCCCCGGAGGCGCCGCTCTCGGCCACGGCGAGGATCGCGACCGGCGCGCCCGCGACGGGCGCCTCCGGCGAGAGCCAGATCGTGGCGCCGGCGCCGTCCTCGCACCCGCCGCTCGCGACGCCCTTCGGCGGAGCCTTGGACCTGGCGTGGGCCGCCGACGGACCGAGGGCCGCGAAGCCGAGGCCAACCGCGAAGCCGAGGCCAACCGCGAAGCCAAGGTCAACAACGATGACGAGCCCCGGGGCCCGCCAGACGCGCTTCATCGCGACAGCATATAGGCCTCGCGGCCGGCGCGCGCCAAAAACTAAGCGGCGGCGCGGGGCGCCGAGGGGCTCTGCACCTCGAGGCAGACGCGCGCGCCCTTCCCCACCGGGTTCGCGCCGAGGACGACGCGCCCGCGGTGCGCGTCGGCGATGCGGCGCACGAGCACGAGGCCGAGCCCCAGCGAGCTCTCGTGCCGCTCCTTGCGCTCGCGCGCCTCGCCCGCCGCGGGGAACCCCGGCCCCGCGTCGTCGATCTCGAACACGACGGCGCCCGGCCGGGGCGCGCGCACGCCGAGGCGCGTGACGCCGCCGGCGTGCCGCCGCGCGTTCTCGAGCAGGTTCGCGAGGGCGCGCGCGAGCAAGGTCGCGTCGCCCTCGAAGGCGAGCGAGGCGCCGGGGACGACGTCGAGGACGCCGGCCTCGGCGATGCCCGCGCGCTCGAGGGCGCGGCGCGCGACGTCGGCCCCGTCGAGGGCGCGCACGGACAGGTCGGCGAAGTCGAGGCGCGCGCTCGCGAGGAGCTGGCCGACGAGCGCGTCGATCTCGACGACCTCCCGCTCGAGCTCGTCGAAGATCTTGGGATCGCCGCCGCGCGACCGCCCGAGCTCGAGCAGCACGCGGATGCGCGCCAGCGGCGTGCGGATCTCGTGCGAGACGCCCGCCATGAGCTCGCGCTGGTCGCCCACCTGCTTCTCGATGCGCGCCGCCATCTCGTTGACGGCCTGGCCGATGAACGCGATCTCGCCCATGTGCCAAGGCGGCAGGTTCGCGCGCGCCGAGAGCCGACCCGCGCCGATCTCCTCGGTGACGCGCAGGAGCTCGTGCAGCGGCCGCGCGATCCGGTAGGCGATCTTGCCCGAGATGAGCCACAGCACGAGGCCGGCGGCGCACATGGCCAGCAGCCAGTGGCCGCGCCCGCGCCCCATGACGTTGTGGACGGTGGTGGCGACGACGACCGAGAGGAAGATCGAGACGCCGAACCACATGAAGAGCCGGCGGTGCAGGTGCGCCGCGATGAAGTGCCGCCAGGCGCCGCGCATGCCGTGGGCGGCCCACCAGGCGCGCGGGTCGCGGCCGTGGGCGCGGAGGTGCCTCTCGACCTCGGCGCGCACCTTCTCGCGCATGCGCGCGCGCATCTCGGCGCGCAGCTCGCGCGCGCGCCGGTGCGCCTCCCTCACGCGCCGAGCTCCCGCGCCAGCACGTAGCCGACGCCGCGCACCGTCTTGATGAGGCGCGGCGCGCGCGGGTCGTCGCCGAGCTTGCGGCGCAGGTGCGAGACGTGGACGTCGACGGTCCGGTCGCTCACGGTGACGTCACCCCGCCCCGCCTCCTCGAGCAGCACCTCGCGCGGGACGACGCGGCCCGGCCGGCGCGCGAGCGCCACGAGCAGATCGAACTCGAGCGCCGTCAGCTCGACGGCGCCGCCCGCGACCCGCACCTCGCGCGCCTGGAGATCGACGCTGACGTTCCCGACGACGAGCGGGGGCTCGCCGCCGGAGGCCGACGTGCGCCGGAGGACGGCGCGCAGCCGGGCCAGCAGCTCGCGCGGCGAGAACGGCTTCGGCACGTAGTCGTCGGCCCCGAGCTCGAGCCCGACGACGCGGTCGGTCTCGTCGCCCCGGGCCGTGAGCATGATGACGGGGATGCGGCTCTTCTCGCGGATGCGCCGGCAGACCTCGAGCCCGTCGATGCCCGGCATCATGACGTCGAGCAGGACGGCGTCGAACACGCCGCGCTCGAGCGTCGCGAGCCCCTGGCGCCCGTCCGGCGCGTGCTCGAGGCGCACGCCGTTCTCGCCCAGGTAGCTCGCGAGCAGCTCGTAGAGGCGGGTGTCGTCGTCGATGCAGAGGACGCGGAGGGCCACGCGCTCCGACTCTACCAGCTCGGCGCGCACGGCGAGCCTCAGGCCCAGCCGCCCCGCCCGCCGCGGAACCGCGGCATGAACGCCTGCGGCCCCGATTCGATGAGGTCCGCGAGGCGCGCGCGCTGCTTCTCGTCGAGCGCGTCGTGGATGCGCGCGCCCATGCCGACGAAGGCCTTGCGCAGGTCGGTGAGCGCGCCGTCGTGACGTGCGAAGAGCTCGCCGAACAGGACCTCGTCGAAGTGGCCCTTGCGGAAGGCCGTCGCGACGTCGGCGCGCGTCTTCTTCCCCTCGCCCTTGAGCTTGGTCGCCGCCTCGCGGAACTCCTCGACGGCGTCGTGGATCACCTTCTCCTGCGCCGGCGACGCCTCGAGGCGATCGGAGATGATGCGCGCCATGAACCCGTTGCGGAAGCCGCCCCTCATCCAGCGCGGGCCGCCGAAGCTCGGGCCGTACCCGTCATCGATGTCGCCGCGCTCCTCGCCGTACCCGTCGTCGTTCGCGGGCGAGCAGCCATACCCGTACCCGCGGAACCCGTGCCCCCAGCGGCCGTAGCCGCCCGGGCCGCAGTGCGCCCAGCGGCCGTGGTGCCACCCGTGGTGGTGGCGGTGGAGCATGCGCGCCACCATCAGGAACCCGGCGCCAAACAGTAGACAACCAATCATCTTCGTCTCCTCGTCGCTTCGAGCGCCCGCGCCGGGCCGACGAGCCTATTCTCGTCGGTCCCGCGCGGCGGACGGCCGTTGTTCCGTCCCCGCTGAGACTGGGCGCCGCCTGTTAAGCGCGTGCGCCCCGCGTCGTGAAGAAGTGTGAAAGGCGAGAATAGACCGGGCGGGCTACTTCTTCGCGGGGCTACTTCTTCGCGGGCTTGCCGGCCGGCGCCGGCTTCGCCCCGGGCGCGCCCGGCGTCGCCGCGGGCGGCGGCGTCGGAGGCGGAGGCGCCTTCATGACGTCGAGGAGCTCGACGTCGAAGATGAGCGTCGCGCCGCCCGGGATCTTGGGGGGCCGTCCTCCGTCGCCGTACGCCGTGTCCGCGGGGCAGGTCAGCTTCGCCTTCTCACCGACCTTCATGTGGCCCACGCCCTCCGTCCAGCACTTGATGACGCCGTTGAGCTGGAACACGGCGGGCTCGTTGCGCTTGTACGAGCTGTCGAACACCGCGCCGTCGGCGAGGCGCCCCTCGTAGTTCACCTTCACGCGATCGGCGGGCTCGGGCTGGGCGCCGGTCCCGGGGCGGGTCGTCTGGGCGACGGCCCCCGAGGGGAGCTTCACGGCGTTGGGCTCCTTGAGGGCCGCCTCGACGAGCGCCGGTGCCTTCGCCTTCTCGATCTCGGCGCGCGCGAGCGAGCGCTTCCGGATGAGCACCTGGATCTGCGGCCCGTACTTGTCGACGTCGACCTTGGGCTTGATCTTGTGGACGGCGTCGTTCATTCCGGCGCGGATGAGCTCCACCTCCGCGTCGGTGGGCGTGATCATCTGGATGCTCTGCCCGATGTCGTACCCCGACGCATAGATGATCTTGTCGTCCTCGGTCTTGGGTTCGGCCGAGCTCGCGCCGCCGCCGGCGCGCGAGCACCCCGCCGTGGCCGACAAAGCGAGGGGAACCACCAGCAACCAGGCACCACTGCGAGGATTTTTCATGCCCCCCTGTAGCACGGGTGCCGCGCGGCGCAAAGCCCGTCCGGGCCCCTCCCCCCCTGCGACGTTCCGCCGCGCCTTCTCCGACCGATTCTCGGTCGGTCCGTCAGTTTCCCCGTAACAAAACGACCAAGATCTGACATTTCTGTCGGGTCGGTCAGGGATTCGACCTGACTAAACGCAAAATTAACGTGGAATCCGCGGCGGTTGACCTATCATCGGTGGCACGCCGGTTGCTCGACAGTCGTTGGTCTCGTGGTGAACGCAGGGAGGCCCGTTATGACCAGATCGCTCGCTCGCTCGCTCCTCGTCCTCGGCATCGGCGGCTTCGCCGTGGGCTGCGCGCCTCAGTCGACCGCGCCCGACGTGCCGCTGATGCCCCCGCCGGGAGGCATCACGGACAGCTCGGGAGCAGGCGGCCTCTGCGGCGGCGGCTTCGGTCCCGGCGGCGGCGTCGCCTTCGCCGCCACGGGAACGGCGGGCGGGTTCGGCGCGCCGACCACGCCCCAGGTGGGCCAGACGCACACGGCGGACAGCGCGCCGCCGGCGATCAGCGGCGGCACGCTGCGCATCATGCCCGACGGCGTCACGGCGATCGCGGCGGATCCCGATCGCGACCAGGTGTACGTCGTCGATCTCGCGAAGCGCTCCCTCTCGTTCACCGTCGCCCTGCAGAAGGGTGACGAGCCCGGCCGCGTGACGGTCGACGGCGCGGGCCGCGCGCACGTGGCCCTGCGCCACGGCGGCGCCCTCGTGACGATCGCGCCGGCGACCGGCACGATCCTCGCCCGTCGCGACGTCTGCGCGGCCCCGCGCGGCGTGGCTTACGACGCCGCCAACGACCTCGTGCACGTCGCCTGCGCCGACGGCCAGCTCGTCAGCCTCGCCGCCGCTCCCGACGGCGCCGTGACGCGGACCGTCCAGCTCGACTCGGACCTCCGTGACGTCATCGTCGAGGGCGGCCGGCTGCACGTCACGCGCTTCCGCTCCGCCGAGCTGCTCACGCTCGACGCGACGGGCGCCGTCCAGTCGCGCACGTCCCCGCCGTCGTTCCGCGCCGCGCAGACGCGGAACCAGCAGCTCTACACGCCTTCGGTCGCGTGGCGGTCGATGGCGCTCCCGACGGGCGGCGTCGTCATGGTCCACCAGCGCGGCCTCATGGACGACGTCATGCCGACGGCCGGCGGATACGGCGCGAGCGTCTTCGGCAACGGCCAGTGCGACGCCATCGTGCAAACCGCCGTCACCATCGTGGAGCCGGGCAAGCTGCCGCAGACGGGCCCCGCGATGGCGGGCATGGTCATCCCGGCCGACATGGCCGTGTCCGACGACGGCAGCCGCGTCGCCATCATCGCCGCGGGCAACGCCACCAACAGCGAGAGCCCCGGCGGTCCGGCGCGCCTGCCGCGCGTCTTCGTGACCGACATGAGCGACGCCACCGATCCGGTGATCGGCTGCACGAGCGACGGCCAGCACGGCCCCTGCCTCCCGGCGAACGGCTTCGTCTCGCCGCCCCCGCCGCTCGATCCGACGACCGGTCAGCCCACGGGGAACGCGGCCGACATCCCGAACACCTGCGGCACCTCGACCGACTCGGGCTCGTCGTCCGATCCCACGGTTCCCGAGGTCGTGGGCCAGCCGATCGCCGTGTCGTTCATGGGCACGGGCGACGTCGTCGTCCAGTCGCGCGAGCCCGCGCGCCTCTCGCTGCCGGGCGGGCCGCCCATTGTCCTGTCGGACGTGAGCCGCTCCGACACGGGGCACGACCTCTTCCACGCGAACGCCGGCAGCGGCATCGCCTGCGCCTCGTGCCACGCAGAGGGCACGGAGGACGGGCGCACGTGGACCTTCGCCTGCGAGGGCACGCGCCGCACGCAGTCGCTGCAGGTCGGCCTGGCCGGCACGGAGCCGTTCCACTGGGGCGGCGACGAGAAGGACTTCCCGACGCTCGTGCAGGACGTGTTCGTCGGCCGCATGTCGGGTCCGAGCCTCGACATGAACCAGATCGCCGCCACGCTGCACTGGATCGACGCGCAGCCGCGCCGCACGCGCACGCAGCCGGCCGACCCCGCCGCCGTGGCGCGCGGCCAGTCGCTCTTCAACGACACGACCCACGCGGCCTGCTCGACCTGCCACAACGGCCCCAGCCTCACCAACAGCCAGACGGTCGACGTGGGCACGGGCGGCAAGTTCCAGGTCCCGTCGCTCGTGGGCATCGGCACGCGCGGCCCGTTCATGCACGACGGCTGCGCCAAGACGCTCACCGATCGCTTCACCGTCCCGGCCTGCGGCGGCGGCGACAAGCACGGCGTCACGTCCAAGCTGTCGGCCGCCGAGGTCAGCGACCTGGTCGCGTACCTCAACACGCTCTGAGGGGGACCTCGCCCCTGCTCCGGCCCTCTCCCTTCCAGGCGGGCAGAGGCAGGTTCCTGTGGTCCGTCGCCGCGCGAGGGTGCGGGCGCGGCGGCGGGGGCGATCGTAAGATGCCGGCATGCCGCTCTGTCAGGTGCTGACCAACGTCCCCGCGCCCGCCGCCGCCGATGGCGCCGCGCTGCTCGGCGAGCTCTCGCGTCTCCTCGCCACGCGCTTCGGCAAGCCCGAGCGCTGGGTCATGACCAGCCTCCAGCCCGCCCTCTCGATGACCTTCGGCGGCACCGCCGCGCCGACCGCCTTCGTGGCCGTCAAGAACATCGGCACGATGAAGGCCGAGGAGACCGAGCAGCTGTCGGCGGCGATCTGCGGCCTGGTCGAGAAGGCGCTGGGCGTCTCCTCCGACCGGATCTACATCGAGTTCGTCGACGCCGTCGACCACCTTTGGGGCTGGAACGGCGGCACCTTCGCGTGACGGCCGCCCCTTTTACGCGGGCCGCCACCTGTGGTACGCAGCATCCAGGAGGAACCATGAAGCGACCGGCCACCGTCTCGCACTTTGCTCGCATTTTTGTCACGACCGCGGCGCTGGCCGTGGGGGCCATCGGTTGTGGGAGCGGCAACGGGGGTGGAGGGACGGCGGGCAACGGAGGGGCGGGCACGGGGGGCAACGGACGTTGCAACGCGCTGCCGCTCTTCAACAGCACGAAGCCGATGCACACGTGCTCGGTCGTCGGCCTTTGCCACGATGCGGCCGGATCGGCCGCCGGGCTCGACCTCTTGACGGCCGGCTGGCAGAACCACCTCGTCGGCGTGAACCCCGTCGCGAACAAGGGCTCGCAGATGTCGAACTACTCGATGTGCGTGGGGCACGGCCCCTACCTCGTCGCGAACAGCAACCCGGCGACGGGCCTGTTCCTCGACAAGCTCAAGGCCAGCCCGCCCTGCGGCGTGCACATGCCGAACCTGCCCGAGAACGACTTCAGCGACACCGAGCTCGCCTGCATCCAGGACTGGGCGACGGGCCTCACGACCGGGATGTGAGCCGGCCGCCCGGCCGCTACGCGCGCCGGAGCGTCAGCACGGCGATCTCCGGCGCGACGAGCCAGCGGATCGGGAGCCCCGTCGTCCCGAGTCCATGGTTCACGTAGAGCGTCGAGGCCCCCTCGCGGTAGAAGCCGCTCGCGAACCGGGTCATGACGCGCGCCAGGTTCCAGCGGCGGGCAAAGAACGGCACGCCGAGCTGGCCGCCGTGCGTGTGGCCGGAGAGCGTGAGCTCGACCCCTCGCGCGGCGGCGTCGGGGAAGAGCGCCGGATCGTGCGCCAGCAGCACCGTCGGCGCGCCCGCGGGGCGGGCGGCGAGCGTCTCGTCGAGGTCGTCTCGACCCGTCCAGGTGTCGTCGACGCCCGCGAGGTAGAGCCGCTCGCCGGCGCGCTCGATCGCCACGCCCCGGTTGCGCAGCACGGCGAGGCCGTTGTCGGCGAGGGCGGTGGCCATCGACTCGCCCTCCGTGAAGTAGTCGTGGTTGCCCATGCAGGCGAAGACGCCGTCGCGCCCGCGCAGCGCCCCGAGCGCGCGCGCGACGACGGGCACGAACGTCGCGCCGCTCGCGATGAGATCCCCCGTGACGGCGACGACGTCGGCCTCGAGGCGGTTCGCGGCGGCGACCCATCCTTCCACGCGCCGGCCGCTCGCGAAGGGCCCGCAGTGCAGATCGGAGAGCTGGACGATGCGATAGCCGTCGAAGGCGGGCGGCAGCGAGGCGATGGTGACGTCGCTGCGCACGATGCGCGTGCGGTGCGTGAACGACGCCGCCGTCACGAGGGCCGTCACGCCGAGCGCCGCCGCGAGCGCGCTGTTCGTCGCCGCGCCCACGAGCGCGCCCACGCCGAGCGCCAGCGGCGCGATGAACGCGAAGAACATCCCCCCCGTCCAGTACACGAAGAAGGGCCAGAGCGCGAGGTAGAGCCGCGCGCGGCTCGGCGCGCCGAACGACGCGCGATCGAAGAGGCCGGAGAGGAAGGCGAACGTCAGGACCGCCGCGACGGCCGCGGCCACGCCGCCCTGGCCCGTGAGGCGCCCCACCGCCCAGAGCAGCGGGACGGGCAGCCCGAAGGCGAGCGCGAGCACGACGACGACGAAGCGGGCGCGCGAGCGCCGGGGGCGCCGCGCGGGGTCGGGAGCGGGACGAGACTCTGCCACGGGCGGTAAGTGTAGCGAACACCCGCCGCGGCGCCGCATTGTTTCCGGCTCGTTTCTGTTTGGCCGGCGAAGGTCAATTCGTCGGCGGCGGACGGCCTGGCGCTCAGGACGGCCGTCGAGGGCGCCGATGCGAGGACGAGTGTCTCAGCCACGCTCGACCGCCGTCGATCTCGACACGCCGCTTCGCCGCCTCATCCAGGACCGCGGCGTCGCGGCGCACTTCCAGCCGATCTTCTCGGCGCGCCAGAAGGCGGTCGTCGGCGTCGAGGCGCTCGCGCGCGGCGTGCGCGCCGACGGGAGCCTCGTTCCGCCGCACCACCTCTTCAAGATGGCCGCCGAGGAGGGCCTGTCGACGGTCGTCGAGGGCCTGTGCCGCGAGGCCGCCGTCGAGACGTTCACGCGCCTCGACGCGCGCCCCGACGAGCTCTTGCTGTTCCTCAACCTCGACGTCAACCTCGACCTCGCGGGGCCGGAGCGGCCCGAGTCGCTGCCCGAGGAGCTCGAGGGGCTCGTGGCCCGGAGGGGCGTCGCGCCCACGAGCGTGGCCGTCGAGTTCCTCGAGGCGCGCCTCGACGACGTCGCGCGCTTCGCCTCCCTCGCGGCGGCCCTGCGCGCCCGCGGCTTCCTCGTCGTGCTCGACGACGTGGGCGCCGGGCACTCGAACCTCGACCGCATCCCCCTGTTCCAGCCCGACATCATCAAGATCGACCGCAGCCTCATCACGGGCGTCGACGCCGACTACTACAAGCAGGAGACGCTCAAGAGCCTCGTGGGGCTGTCGCGGCGCATCGGCGCGCTCGTCGTCGCCGAGGGCATCGAGACCCAGGGCGAGGCCATCGCGGCGCTCGAGCTCGGCGTCGATCTCCTCCAGGGCTTCTACCTGTCGCGCCCGCAGCCCGTCTCGTCGTTCGCGGGCGGCGGGCTCGCGCGCGCCTCGGGCGAGGTCGAGCTGCTGGCGCGCAAGTTCAAGAGCCACATGGTGGGCGCCATCAACGGGCGCAAGCTCCAGCACCGGCGCTTCAACGTGATCCTGAACCGCATCCTCTGCGACCTCGGCAACACGGACGCGGCGGCGTTCGACGAGATCCTCGGGCGCATCATCCCCGAGTACCCGACGGTCGAGTGCATCTACGTGCTCGACGACGCGGGCGTCCAGGTCACCGAGACGGTGTGGAACGGCGCGCCGCTGCCGTCGCAGCCGGGCAGCGCCCTCTTCCGGCCCGCGCCGCGCGGCACCGACCACTCGCTCAAGGAGTACTACTACGTGCCGCTCGACGTCGAGCTGCAGAAGTACACGACCGATCCATACGTCTCGCTCGCGAGCGGGAACCTCTGCCGCACGATCAGCACCTGCTTCCGCGACGCCGCGAACGACGCGCTCTACGTGCTCTGCGTCGACGTCAGGCCCTGAGCGAGCGCGCCGTCGGCGGCGGGCAGCGCGACGGGCTCGAAGCGCACCTCGTCCTCGAGCCGGCGCGCGAAGAACGCGTCGACGCGCAGCTCCGGGTGGCGGCGGCGCATGAGCTCGGCGGCCTTGTGCAGGTCCTCGACCTGCCGCGCCTCGAGCGCCTCGTCGCGCACCTTGAGCCACTGCCGGTAGAAGGCGCACCCCTGGTGCTGGATCAGCACCAGCCGCTCGAGGCCGTGCACGGCCGCGAGGAAGTCGAGCTGCTGCTGCGCGCTGTGTCCCTCCCAGAAGACGTCGAGTCGGCCCGTGAGGCAGGCCGGCCCTCCGGGGACGGCGAGCCGGTCGTAGCGCGGCAGGTGGAGGGCGTGGTGGAGGAAGTCGTCGAACTGCTCGCCGTAGCGGCCGTCGCTGCAGTAGAGGCTCGCGGCGCGGATGCGCGCCTCCTCGAACGCGACGCCGCTGATGAACGGCGCGTCGCCGCGCGCGGGTCCGGTGGCCATGCCCGGCACTCTACCGGAGCCGCCGCGGAGCCGCCGAGAACCATTCGCGAAGCGATGGATCCGCGACGAAACAATTCAGGCGCGGCCGCCGCCTAAGTGTCGCGCTCCGTCGAGAACCAACGCGCACGCGGCGTGCGAGCGCAGCCTTTGGAGGGCGCGAAGTAACACACTTTCGTGCGAACGGAAACCTGGCGGCAACGTCGCACGGACTAGGTTGGCCTCGTCAGACGCACTCGACGAAAGGGCAACACGATGTGGGAGCAATACAAGCGGACCTTCGGAAAGACGCAGACGGCGATCGTCCTCGTGACCGCCGCCACGTACCTGTACCTGGGCCAGGTCGTCTCGCGCTCGGCGGTGTTCTTTTTCGTGATGCAGGTCGGAGCCGTCCTCGGCGCGGCCTGGGGAGTTCGGCTGAGGAAAAAGGTGGACAGCAAAGCCTGGTGATCGTGGGGGTGCGGCGGCGCCCTCGCGGACGTCGGCGCGGTATCAACGGACAACCTTTGGACAGAAGGAAGACAATGCAAAAGCTGAAACGTGAAAATCGCCTGAATCGATGGATCGCACTCTTCGTGCTGGGAGCGGCCCTCGTGGCCGTCGCGCCGAAGCCGGCCTTCGCGGATGATCCCGTGCCGGACAAGACCGGCGCCTTTCAGACGACCCCCTCGGCCTACAGCGTCGCGGGATACACGAAGCCCGATCCCGACAAGGCCACGACCAAGGATCTTGCGGTCGCCGTGGACGCCGTCGCTCAGGCGGCCTCGCACGGCGTCTACTCGGTCAACTTCGTCTGGACCCTCGTCGCGGGCTTCCTGGTCATGTTCATGCAGGCCGGGTTCGCGCTCGTGGAGACCGGGCTCATCAGGGCGAAGAACGCGGCGCACACGTTCTCGATGAACTTCCTCGTGTACGGCCTCGGCATGTTCGGCTTCTTCGTCTGCGGCTTCGCCTTCCTGTGCGGCGGCCTCAACGGAACGGCCATCGGCGGGCCGGTTTCGCTGGGAGGCGTGCCCACCTTGCACTCGATGATGACCATCGGGTCGGCCGTCAACGGCGACCACGGCTGGGGCCTCATCGGGACGACGGGCTTCTTCCTGACGGGCAACGGCTATGACGCCGGCGCCATCGTGCTCTTCCTCTTCATGATGGTCTTCATGGATACGACGGCGACCATCGTGACGGGCGCGTGCGCCGAGCGCTGGAGCTTCAAGAGCTTCTGCCTCTTCAGCATCGTCGTCGGCGCGATCATCTACCCGATCTACGGGTGCTGGGTCTGGGGCGGCGGCTGGCTCGCGCAGCTCGGCTACCGCGCCGGTCTCGGCCACGGCGCCGTCGACTACGCCGGCTCTGGCGTCGTCCACTTGCAAGGCGGCGCGCTCGCCTTCATCACCGCGTACCTCATCGGGCCGCGCATCGGCAAGTACGGCGCGGACGGCAAGGTCAACCCGATCCTGCCGCACGACATCCCCATGGTGCAGGTCGGCACGTTCATCCTCGCCTTCGGCTGGTTCGGCTTCAACGCCGGCAGCTCGCTCGCGGGCGGGGACGGCCGCATCGGCATCATCGCCGCGAACACCATGATCGCCGGCATGTCGGCGACGCTCGCCGGGGTCCTCTACATGTGGGTCCGATACGGCAAGCCGGATCCGAGCATGATGTGCAACAGCATGCTGGCCGGCCTCGTGGCCATCACGGCGCCCTGCGCCTTCGTCACCCCGGTCGGCGCCTTCATCATCGGCGCGGTCGCGGGCGTCCTCGTCGTCGTCAGCGTGTTCTTCTTCGACAAGATCAAGGTCGACGATCCGGTCGGCGCCATCAGCGTTCACGGCGTCAACGGCGCCTGGGGCGTCATCGCGCTCGGCCTCTTCGCCGACGGCAGCTATGGCCAGGGCTGGAACGGCGTCGGCGCGACCGAGTACCTCGGTACGAAGGGCGCGGCGCTCATGGGCGTCACGGGCCTCTTCTACGGCGACTCGAAGCAGCTCGTCGTGCAGGCGCTCGACGTGTTCGTGTGCGCGGCGTGGAACATCGTCGTGGGCGGCGTGGCCTTCTGGGTCATCGGCAAGATCCTCGGCTCGAACCGCGTCCCGGCCGAGGTGGAGATCGCGGGCCTCGACATCCCGGAGATGGGCATGGCGGGGTACCCCGAGTTCGTCCCGGCCACGCCCGTCGAGTCGGTGCCGCCCGGCGAGGTCGCGGCGGCCAAGGCCAACGTCCCGGCCCTCGCCAAGGCCTGAGCCCGAGGTTCGTGTAGGCCGACACGCACCGCCTAGACACACTCCGCCGGGGCCCGACTCGTCGCACGGTCGTTCGAGTCGCGCCCCGGCGTCTTTTATCCGCACCGAGCTCTGACCTCCGACATGGAAACCACTCCCCTCTGGGCCGTCCTCCCCTTCGTCGCGTACCTGCTGGGCATCGCGCTCGTCCCCATCGTCCTCGGCCATTTCTGGGAGAAGAACCGCAACAAGCTCCTCGTCGCCCTCGTCGCCTCCGCTCCCGTGCTCGCGTACCTCGCGGGCACGTCTCACGGCGGGGCCGTGCTGGGCCGGACGGCTTGCGACTACCTCTCCTTCATGGCGCTGCTCGCGGCGCTGTTCACGATCTCGGGGGGCATCTGCCTGCACGGCGCGCTCGTCGGCTCGCCGCTCGTGAACACGGCGTTCCTCGCGGCGGGCTCGATCCTCGGCAGCCTCGTCGGGACCACGGGCGCCTCGGTGCTGCTCATCCGCCCGCTCCTGCGCGCCAACGACCGGCGCGCGTACGTCACGCACGTCGTCGTCTTCTTCATCTTCATCGTCTCGAACGGCGCGGGGCTGCTCACGCCGCTCGGCGATCCGCCGCTGTTCCTCGGCTTCCTGCGCGGCGTCCCCTTCGCGTGGACCCTGCGCCTCGCGCCGCAGTGGGCGGTCGTCAACGGCGCGCTGCTCGCGATCTTCGCCGTCGTCGATCAGGTTCAGTTCACGCGCGAGCGGCGTCGCCCGCCCGTCCGCCGCAGCATCACGCCGCGGCCCGCCGCGCCCGAGGCCACCGGGCCGCTCCGGCTCGACGGGCTCGTCAACCTCCTGTGGCTGGCGGGGATGGTCACCTTCGTGTTCCTCGTCGGCTCCTACGGCGGGCGCGCCCTCGGAGACGGGTACCTCCGCGCCGCCGTGCAGATCGTCGGCACGCTGGCGTTTGCGGCGCTCTCGTACAAGACGACCTCTGCGCGCATCCACGAGATCAACCGCTTCTCGTGGGGGCCCATCGTCGAGGTGGCCGCCGTCTTCGTGGGCGTGTTCATCACCATGGTGCCCGCGATGTCCTTCCTCGCCGAGCGGGGCGCGACGCTGGGCATCACCAAGCCCTGGCAGTTCTTCTGGGCGTCGGGCGCCCTCTCGAGCGTCCTCGACAACGCCCCGACCTACCTCACGTTCGCCTCGCTGGCGACGGGCGTCGCCAACGGCCTCGCGGGCACGACGCTCTCGCCCGACAACCTCGGCGCCCTCGCCCTCCACCCCATCGGACGCCAGCTGCTGACGGCCGTCTCGTGCGGCGCGGTGCTCATGGGCGCGGTCACCTACATGGGCAACGGGCCGAACTTCATGGTCAAGGCCATCGCCGAACAGCACCGCGTCCGGATGCCGAGCTTCTTCGGGTATACGCTGTGGTCTTTCGCTATCCTTGTGCCGTTGTTCGGGCTCGTGTCGGGGATCTTCTTCTGAGGAGGGCGCGATGCTGAAGACGATTCTCGTGGGACTCGAGGGCTCGACGGGCACGGCCCGCGCGACCGAGCTCGCGGTCGCGCTCGCCAAGACGGACGGCGCGTCGCTCGTCGGCCTCGCCATCGTCGACGAGCCCGCCATCACGGCGGGAGCGGCCATGGGGATCGGCGGCTCGAGCTACAAGCACGAGCGTGACGAGCAGCTCCTCCTCGAGGCGCGCCAGCAGGCGCGCGACGCCGAGCAGCGCTTCCTCGCCCAGGCGCGGGCGGCCGGCGTCGAGGCGCGCGTGGCGGAGATCACCGGGAAGGCTGCGGAGACGTTGCTCGTCGAGCTCGAACACCATGACCTGGGCCTCCTCGGACGGTACGCAAACTTCTCCTTCGAGACGGAGGCGACGGACCTGCGCACGTGGGACACGGTCGTTCACGGCGCGACGAAGCCGCTCATCGTCGTGCCCGAGGGCCCGCTCGCCAGGGGTCCGAACGCCGTGCTGGCCTACGACGGCAGCCTCGCCGCGAAGCGCGCCATGCGGCTCTTCGTCGAGTGCGGCCTCCACCGCGGGCGCGTGCTGCACATCGTGACGATCAATGACAGCGGCGCCGTCGCCTGGGAGCTCGCCACGAAGGCCGCGGAGTCGCTCGGGGAGATGGGCGTCGCCGCGGAGGTGCACAACGTCGTCTCCGTCCTGCCCGTCGCAGACGCGCTGCTCGAGGTCGCCGCGAAGGTCGACGCCGGCCTCATCGTCATGGGCGCCTTCGCGCACTCGCGGCTGCGCAACCTCTTCCGGGGCTCGGTGACGCAGCAGCTCGTCGAGAAGACGACCGTCCCCCTGTTCCTGACCCACTGAGAATGTCACGATGTCGACATGGCTGAAGAGTCCACGCGAAAGGGATGTGTCTGCCCGCACTGCGGGCGCCAGGTGCGGGTTCGATGGTCGAGCCTCTTGCCCTCCAACAACCGGAACCGCTCGTACAAGTGCGAGTCCTGCGGCGGCCGTTATGATCTCTCCGACGGGAGCAAGGTGGCCTCGGTCCTCGGAGGCGTCGTGAGCATGGGCCCGGGCGTGCTGCTCTTCGGCAAGCTGACGCGCGGCCACGGCGGGTCGATGACGTCCGTCCTGATCGGCACGCTCGCGATCCTCGCCGTCTTCGCCGTGGGGTCGATCGTCGCGGGACGCCTCACGCTCGGCCTCGTGCCCAAGAAGTAATGACGAGATGCTCTTCGCGGGCCTGCTGAAGAAGCCCATCACCGTGACCTTCGAGGAGGAGGGCACGAGGCGGGTCGTCGCCACCTGGCGCGTGCCGCTCGACCGCCTGCCCGAGACCTTCACCTCCGAGACGCGACTCGACATGGGCGGGTCGCGCTTCGTCGTCGTCGAGGCGCGCCCCGCGACGCGGGCCAGGGCTGCCGACTCCCGCCGCCTGACGGTCGTGATCCGGCGGGTCGAGAGCGGCTCCTAGGAGCTCCTCGCGACGCGGCGTCAGCGCCGGCGGTTGCGGCCCTGCCGCCGGTAGATCGTCGAGACGTCGATGCCCAGCACGGCCGCGGCGCTGGCCTTGTTCCCGCCCGCCTGCCGCAGGACGGCGTCGACGTATCTCTGCTCGACGTCCGCGAGGGTCAGGTGCGCCGCCGCGAGGGTCTCGGCCGGATCGGCGAGCGCGAGCGGCGTGAGCGCGCCCAGGACGGCGTCCTCCTCGATCCGCGCGCTCGTCGCCGTCACGACGAGGCGCTGGATCACGTTCTCGAGCTCGCGGACGTTGCCCGGCCAGGGGTGCTCCTCGATGACGCGCAGGGCCCCCGGCGCGAGGTGCCGGCGCGTCGGATCCTTCCCCCGCTCCTGCGCGCGGTCCAGGAAGTGCTCGACGAGCAGGGGGATGTCCTCGCGGCGCTCGCGCAGCGGCGCGATCCGCACGGGGATGACGTCGAGCCGGAAGAAGAGATCCTCCCGGAACATCCGCGTCCGCACCAGGGCCGCGAGATCCGTCCGCGTCGAGGCGATGCAGCGCACGTCGACCGTGCGGGACGAGTCGTCGCCGAGCGTGCGGATCTCGCCGGACTCGAGGACGCGCAGGAGCTTGCCCTGGAGCGGCGGCGGCAGGTCAGCGACCTCGTCCAGGAAGATCGTCCCGCCGTCCGCCTCGACGAAGAGGCCGCGCCGGGCCTGCGTCGCGCCGGAGAACGCGCCCGCGGCGTGGCCGAAGAGCTCGCTCTCGAGGACCGCCTCGGGGAGGGCCGCGCAGCTGACCGCGACGAAGGGCTTGTCGCGCCGCTCGCTCTCGGCGTGGATCGCGCGCGCGACGAGCTCCTTCCCCGTGCCGGTCTCGCCGACGATCAGGACCGGGCTCGACGTCCTCGCCACGCGGTCGACGAGGGCGGCCAGCTCGCGCACGGCGGCGCTCGCGCCGATGAAGCCGCGCGCGCCGAGCCGCTCGCGCAGCGTCGAGCGGAGCTCGCGGCTCTGCGCGCGCCTCCGCCGCTCGTTCACCGCCCGCTCGAGGAAGACGCGGACCGTCGCCATCTTGAAGGGCTTCGTCACGTAGTGGTAGGCGCCGCGCTGGATGGCGTCGACGGCGCTCTCGACGCTGCCGAAGGCCGTCATGAGGACGACGGGCGTCTGCTCGTCGGTGCGGCGGATGCCCTCGAGGACGTCGATGCCGTCCGCGTCTTTCATGCGCAGGTCGGTGAGGACGACGTCGACGGGCTCCCGCGAGAAGCGCTCGATGGCCTCGAGGCCGCCCGTCGCGGTGTGCACCTGCCAGCCGTGATCGCCGAGGTAGCGCGCGAGCGTCGCCACCATCTCGGCGCTGTCGTCGACGACGAGGACGCTCGCGCTAGGCAACGCGCAGCCTTCCCTCGGGCGCCGCCGGCGCGAGCGGCCAGGAGAGCGCCACGACCGTCCCCAGGCCGACCGTGCTGCGCAGGGCGATCTCGCCGCGGTGGCTGCGCACGATCTGGCTCACGATGGCGAGCCCGAGTCCCGTCCCCTCGCCGCGCGCCTTGGTCGTGAAGTAAGGATCGAAGACCGCGTTCAGGTGGTGCGGCGGGATCCCGCCGCCGCGATCGGCCACCTCGATGCGCAGGCGCCCCTGGCGCGCGCCGTCGAGGCCCGCGCTCACGCGGATGACGCCGCCCGGGCGCGAGGCGTCGCAGGCGTTGAGCAGGAGGTTCACGAGGACCTGCTCCAGGTGATCCGCGGCCGCGGCGAGCGGCGGCAGGCCGGCCGGCGCGTCGATCTCGACGACGACGTGCTTGGCGGCCACGCGCCACTCGAGCAGCTCGAGGGCGCGGACGATGGCGGCGCGCGCGTCGGTCCGTCCCATCGCCACGGGCTGCTCGCGCGAGAAGTCGAGGACCTGGCGGATCGTCGACGAGATGCGGTCGATCTCGCCGACGACCGAGCGCAGGTCTTCGACGTCGCGGCGATCCATCCGGCGCTCCAGCATGTGCTCGGCGCGCCCGCGCACGACGGCGAGCGGCGTCCCGATGTCGTGGGCGATCCCGGCCGAGAGGACGCCCACCGTGACGAGCTTCTCGGCGCGCACGAGCTGCCGCTGCAGACGCGCGACCTCCTCGGCCGCCTCGACGCGCGCCTCGAGCGCCGCCGCCTTGGCGTGCTGGCGCAGGATGAGCCAGCCGACCGCGAGGATCGCCAGCGCGACGCCCGCCGTCGTCATGACCAGCTGGCGCAAGAAGCCGCGCCGGCGCACCTCGAGGTTGGCGGCGGGCGCGATGTCCGCCACGGACCACGTCCCGAGCGGCGACGCCACGCCCGGCGCGACGCCCACGGCGGCCTGGACGGGCAGCCCGAGCCGCGCGACGCTCGGGTGCGCGAGGGCGGGGCCATCTCGCGTGCCGGCCTCGAGGGTCGCGACGATCTCGGCGGCCTCGTCCGAGCCCGCGGGGAAGAGGCGGCAGCGCTCGTGGCTCTCGCAGCCGAGCCAGACGGCGCCCTTCGGATCCACGACGACCAGCCCGTGCGCGTCGCCGGGGCGGCGCGAGACCGCCTCGAGCATGAGCCCGGCGTCCGAGGTGACGACGACCGCCTCCGCCGGCCCGGCGGGCGCGGCGTAGAAGTAGAACGAACGTCCGGCATCGAGCGTGACGGGCCCCGCGCCGACGGTCCTGCTCCCGGCGATCGCCTCCGCGGCCAGGCGCTCGCTGGCCGCGACGAGCGCGGGCGCGACGCGCGCGCGATCCTCGGTGGGGTCGACCGCCACGATCGACGGACGCCCCGTGTGGAAGAGCGTGACCGTGCGGTACTGTGGCACCACCGTCGCGAGCGCCTGGAAGGCGTCGAGGATGGCCGCGTTTTGTGCCCGCTCCGGGGTCGGCAACCTGCGCGTGGTCGTGGCGAGCGCGGCGAGCAGGCGGGTGTCGCGATCGAAGGACGTGAGGTACGCCTCGAGCGAGGTGGCGGTGTCCCGGGCGAGCCGCGCCTCGCTCTCCCGGAGCTCGCGCAGCCCCGCGCGGTCCGCGCGCCGCATCGTCCAGAGAGAAACCGCGAGCACCGCTGCGACCAGCGCGACCATGATCCCGACCAAGGGAGCCCGGTGCACGACCGCAGTCTAACGCGGCGGCTGCCCCCGAGAGATCGTCGAAACCCCATCCGAGCGCGTAGTTACACTCACTTATCCTGCCAGAAACATTTCGTTCACATTTCTCTCGTATTCTGCAAAGCAGGATGCACGAGGCCTCGCTCCTCATGCCTGCGGCGGCGCTCATCGCGCGCCGTCTGCCCTTCGCCCCCGACGCGCTCGGCCCGCTCCTCGTCGACGGCGGCGTCGCGAGCGAGCGACTGGGCGTGGACGAGGTGGTGAGGCTGTTCAAGGCGTCGGACCTGCCCGTGCCCTTCAGGCGCGTCCGCCGGGCTGGCGCCGACGTGCTCGTGTCTCCGACGAGCCTGGCCTCGGCCGACGCGCTGATCTCGGCGGGGACGCAGTCGGTCCTCACCTTCGGCTTGGCTTCGGTGAAGGGGGTCATCGAGCGGGTCCGTTCGCGGTCAGCGCGCGCGCTCGACGAGGCCGCGGCGGCGCGCGTGCTCGTGACGCTCCCGGGCTTGAGGTGGCTCGACGAAGCGTCCGGCTGGTTCTCGCTCGCGGAGTCGAGCAGCCAAGTCGGCCTGGCGCTCCGGAAGATCTTCGCCGTCGCGGAGCGGCTGCCCCTCGCCGACCTCGTGAGCGCGCTCGGCAAGCGCGCCGCGACGGTCGCGACGGCGCCGCGCGCCGTCGTCGTGCGCTACCTGTCGGAGATCGCCGGCTGCGACGTCCTCGACGGCTGGGTCGAGCCACGCGCCACGTTCGTTCCGGCCCAGCTCGCGCGCGCCGAGGGGACGATCGTCGAGCTGCTCCGTCGTGCTGGTGGTCGCCTCACGCGCGCCGAGCTGCGCGCCCAGGCGGTCGCGGTGGACATCCCGCCGACGACGCTGCGCGAGTTCGTCCGCAGGTCGCCGTTCGTCGAGGCGGGTCCGCGCGAGGTCCGCCTGCTGGGCCGCGGCGTCAGCGCAGCGCCGGCGCGGATCGCGGCCTGAGGGCCCGCCTGTAAGGCGTGCCTTGAAACCAGCGCTCGGATGCTTACCTTCCTGGCATGAGCTACCGGGAAGATCGAGCCCTCATGCACGATCTGGAGACGGGCCGCGGCAAGAAGGTGGCCGTGCTCGTCGCCGCGTTGTTCGCCGTCGTGCTCGTGCTGTGGGTCGTGGCGGCGAGCTTTCGCGGGCGGCACGTGACGCGGAACGCGGGCGCGCTCACGCACCCCGTCGAGACGCCGACGCAGCCTCGCTAGGTGGCGCCGGTCGCGCCGCGCCCGCCGGACGCCGGACGGGGCCGGACGCCTGCGCGCTCGAGCTCGCGGCCGAGCCGGCCCGTCACGGCGAGGGCCCACATCTTCCAGTCGGCCGCGAAGGACCAGAGGGGATGAGTGAAGGTTGCGGGCCTGTTGTGCTCGATGGTCGCGTGCGAGATCCAGGAGAAGGCGTAGCCGGCCGCGAGGGCGACGAGCAGCAGCGCGGGCATGCGGAGCACGGCGGCCAGCACGCCGGCGACGAGCCCCACGGTCGAGCCGGCGATGTGGAGCGCGCGCGTCCCGGGCCTCGCGTGCTCGCCGAGGTAGAAGGGCCAGAACTCCTCGAACGTCTCGATGCGCCCTGCCATCACCGAAGTCTACGACCGGCCGGGCCGCTCCGCCCGATGAGCGCGCCGGTGCGCGAGGAGGATCTCGAGCGCCGTCGCGACCATCCAGCCGAGGGCCAGCAGCAGGCCGACGCGCTGGACGGCGGGGAGCTCGGGGCGCGGCGGGAGCGGGCGCGCGGCCACCGCCTGCGCGTAGAAGATCGAGTCGGCCGCCGTCGCCGCGAGCACGGCGGCGAGCGGCAGCCAGCGGCGCGCGGGGCCGTGGCTGCGCGCGAGCGCGACGACGGTCGAGACGCCCGCCGTCAGGCCCGCGGCCGCCGCCGTGAAGATCGCGACGATGTGCGCGCTCCCGGGCACGAGCGGCACGACGACGAGGGCGCTCACGCAGAGCGCCCCCGAGCCCCGGATGAGGCGCGCCGCGCTCGGGCGACCGCCCGGGGCGCCCGGCAGGAACGCGGGGACGACGAGCCAGGTCGCGCCGAGGCCGAGGGACAGCGTGAGCATCGCCGCGCGCGCCGCTCGCGCGCCCGCCCCGTTGGCGACGCCGTTGCGCGCGACGGGCGACGTCAGATCGCAGAGGAAGTTCAGCCAGAACGAGTGACCGGGCGCGTGCGCGTCGAGGGCCGTGCCGCCGGGGTAGAGGGCCATGGCGATCCCCAGGAGCGCGGCGCCGCTCGCCACCGCGAGCAGCACGAAGCACGCGCCCCAGAGGACGCCCCGGCTCACCCGCGGAGGTCCGCGTCGGCAGGTGGGGGGCGCGGCGCGAGGCTCGTGACGCCGGCGAGCGCGGGCGACGGCGCGAAGACGGTCACGACCTGGCGGATGAACGCCCAGTGCAGCGCGATGCCGGTGATGACGGCCAGGTGGAACACCTCGTGCGGGCCGACCCAGCCGGCGATGAGCGTGGGCCGCCTGCAGGCCTCGAGGATCGCGCCCGCAGAGTAGACGAGCCCGGCGGCCCACATGGGCCACACCGTGAGGAACCCGAGTTGGCGGCCGAGCTTGATGATCGACAGGACGCCCACCCACCCGAGGCCGAGGTAGAGCAGCAACCCGGCGGGGCCGCTGAAGAGGTCGAAGCGCAAGGCTTGCAGGAGGCCGCACGAGACGGCGAGCGTCCAGATGGCGACGAGCATCCACGAGCGCCAGCGGCCCTGGTGCATGACGCCGTGGATGGCCGTGAACGTGCCCGCGATGAGCAGCCAGATCGCGCTGTAGTCGAGCCGGCGCCAGGTGTGGCGCGCGGCGCCGCCCCCCTGGAGCGCGTGGTAGGTGCCGCTGATCGTGAGCATCGCCACGACCGAGAAGGCATAGACGAGCACGGAGGCGAAGCGGCCGCGGCTGCCGCGCCCGTGACGCACGAGCGGAATGGCGCCGACGAGGCCCACGGCGGCGGCCGCGAGGTGCGACAAGGAGCTGATCGGTTCGAAGAATCCGGGGATGGCCCGGATGAGACAGGGGCCGGTTGACAACGGCCCAAAAGGTAGCAGCCCCGAGCGGCGATGCACGGAGAACCCCGCCGCCCCCGGGATCTCCCGTGGGGTCTAAAGACCGGTGCCGAACGTCTCGAGCTCGTAGATCCGGGCCGCGGGCGCGTCGACGGCCGTCCCCGCGGTGGTGACGTGGAGGCGCACGTAGCGCTGCGTGAGCGGCGCGATGGGGTGCGTCGTCACGCTGGCCGTGTTGCCGACCACGGTGACGGCGCGCGCCCAGCTCTGGCCGTCGCCGCTCGTGTCGAGCTCGAAGTCGCGCGTGTTCCAGCCCGCGCTCTCGCCGCCCGCGCCCGCGTGACGCAGCCGGAAGCCGACGATCTTGCGCGCGGCGCCGAGGTCCACGGTGAGCGTCTGGTCCCCCGCCCCGCCGGCGCACCACTTGCTGTTCCAGCGCGAGCTGCCGTCGAGCGCGTTGGCCGCGCCCTCGGCGGCCGCGCAGGCCGCGCTCGCCGTCGCCGTCGCGCCCACGAGCGAGAGGTTCAGGTTCGACGACATGACGGCGGCGACGAGCGCGTCGAGCGCCGAGCTCTGCCGCGAGGCCGTGGCCTTGTCGAAGGGCAGGTGCCACTCGTAGCCGAACTGGTCCTGCGCGTTCTTGTCGGGGCCGCCCCAGACCTGGTCGCTCTGGTGGCGCATGAAGGCCTGGTCGGCGGCCGTCGGACGCGCGCGGTAGAGCGCCGCGAGGTTGCGCATGAACACGCCCTTGAACTGCGTGCAGACGTCGCCGCCGCAGGGCGCCTCCTTCAGCGTGCCGTTCGCGTCGACCATCAGCGTCTCGGTCGCGCGCGCGATCGCGGCCGCCTGATCGAGGAGCGTCGCGTCCCCGGCGCCCGCCGCCAGGTCGACCAGCCCGCCCACGAGCACGCCCTGGTTGTACGTGAACGTCGGCCCCGCCGGCTTGCACGTCGTGAGCGCGTCGAGCCCGTCGACGACCAGGCCGTTCGACCCGATCATCCCGGTGCCCTTGAACCACGTCCACTCGCGCTGGGCCCAGTCGAGGTAGCTGCCCGGCCCGGCGTCGCCGGGCGTGCGCCGGTGCAGCTTGGCCGCGACCTGCAGGAAGAGCGAGTTGGGGATGGCGTTCTTGTTCTTGAGGCCGTCCGAGCCCGCCTTGGCCGACGCCCAGTAGATTCCGCCGCCGCACTTGTCGTCCCAGCCGCCCGACATGCGCGTGAAGATCGTCTTCGCCATGTCGAGGTACTTCTGCTGGTGGCTGAGGTCGTAGGCCTTGATCCAGGCGATGGCCCACCACCCGTCGTCGTCGTAGAAGCCGAAGCGATCGAAGTTGCTCGCCTGGTTCTTGACGAAGGTCGTGTCGACGTCGTCGAGGTACGTGGGATCGCCCGTCTCGCGCGAGTAGTCGATCACCGTCTCGAGCTGGTTCGCGCTCGTCCACCAGTCGGTCGTGTCCCAGAGGCCCGTCGTGGCGTCGTACCAGGCTTGCAGCGGCGCCATGCCGGCGGCGGCGCGGGCGCGCAGGCTGTCGTCCCACGGCGGGGGCGGCGGCGGCGTGCCTCCCGCGCCCGCCGCGCCGCCCTGGCCGGCGCCC
>DASZWW010000407.1:0-11755 GCA_035546175.1 Polyangia bacterium | reverse complement strand
AGCTGAGGGAATCGAACCCCCGTCTGCGGTTTGTAGGACCGCGGCCCTCCCATTGGACGAAGCTCGGGTACCGGCGGTGAGTGCTGCCCTCACCGAGCCGCGCTTATGAGACGCGGCCGCGCGCTGGCGCCACCGGTGTCGCGCCCGCGCGAGGAGTCGAACCTCGTGGGCCGCCGTTCGTAGCGGCGGCCGCGTTCCCACGCCGCGGGCCTGCGTCCGCACCGGGACTCGAACCCGGGTCGGCGCTTTGAAGGAGCGCCATGCTTGCCGTCTGCACCATGCGGACATCGGTGTGACCCCGCCGGGTATCGATCCGTACGCGCGGCGGGAGTCGAACCCGCGAGGCCCGGCTTAGAAGGCCGGGTGCCGTCCCATCGGCTCGCGCGCGGCTCCAGGGGTCCGACTCGCACGGACAACCTCTCGCTTAACAGGCGAGCGCCTCTGCTTTGAAGCTACCCTGGAAGGGAGCCCCGGGACGGAGTCGAACCGCCTTCTCTCGATTACGAAACGAGCGCGTCACCGTTAACGCTTCGGGGGCAACGAAAGCGGCCCGCGACGCCGCTCACCACGTGCTGTCGCGGGCCTCCTGCGTGGAGCACCGTGCGAGGATCGAACTCGCGTCGCCGGTTTGGAAGACCGGTTCCTCACCATTCGGACAACGGTGCAGATGCGAAGTTGAGCGCCCGGGGGGAGTCGAACCCCCGCCTCCGACCTGGCGAGCCGGCGTGCGGCCACGAACACCTCGGGCGCGAAAACGACTGGAGGTCGAGAGCGGAGTCGAACCGCTTCGTACCGAGGTTGCAGCTCGGCGCCTTCCCACTTGGCCACTCGACCGAAACCGCGCGCACGCGTTGGCGCGAACCAAGGCCATTCGGTCCGCGTTGCGGGTCGGCAACGATTCGAACGCTGTTCGTCGGCTTTGGAGACCGACTGCTCTCCCAGGAGCACCGACCCGAATGTCCGAGGTGTGGAGCACGGGAGCCGAATCCGTCCCGCGTTGCTTGCAAGGCGTCGCGGCGCCCCGGCGCGCTCCCCACGGTTTGTCAGGGCGGCAGGAATCGAACCTGCGTGGACCTGGTTCCGGGCCAGGTGGCCAGCCATTGACCCACACCCTGATGCGAACTGGGGTGACCGGCGGGGATCGAACCCGCACCTTCGCGTTCACCGCGCGACGTGCAGCGCCACTACACCACGGCACCAGATCGCTCGCGTGGAGGCGGGAGGAGTCGAACCTCCGTCGGCCGCTTATCGGGCGGCTGCTCTCCCGTTGAGCTACGCCTCCTCGCTCGCGGTGGAGGCGGAGGGAGTCGAACCCTCGCCGGCCGCTTATAAAGCGGCTGCTCTTCCGTTGAGCCACGCCTCCACGCCAGCTTGGTGCTCTCGTCTGGAATCGAACCAGCATCTCCTGGGCTTCAACCAGGCGCCTTCGCCAGATAGGCTTCGAGAGCATCGTCGAGGCCGGGTGGTGCCCGGCCTCGGGCATCGTCGACTCTTCGGTTGTCAGAGAGCGAGCGCGGCCGTCGCCGCGCCTGTCGTTCGGGGATGAGGAATCGAACCTCAATCAACGGGGTCAAAACCCGCCGGCCTGCCATTAGCCGATCCCCGATTGCAGCGACCTGCCATTGGCCGATCTCGAACAGCGTGGGCCCGGGAGGAATCGAACCTCCTTCGCTCGGGTAAGAGCCGGGTGCTTCGCCATCAAAGCTTCGGGCCCGCGTTCGTTTCGTGCCGCCGGTTGGGCTCGAACCAACTCAGGTCGGCTTAAAAGGCCGGTGCCCGTCCCGTTGGGCGTCGGCGGCAAACCTCGACCGCTAGCGTGTGCACGCTCCCCGTTCAGGGAGCGGCGGTAGATCGCCGTTTCCATGTGCAAAACCCCCAGAAATGAAAAAAGCCGCCGAGGTTTCCCAGGGCGGCTTCGGTCGAACCAGTAAAGGTTCTCCTTTAGCCGCCCCTCCAGTCGAAATCGCTACCGAGGTTCGAGACCATGGGCTTGTGGCCAATGGACGACAGTCCGCGGACGACCCAATACGCGCAGAACAAGCCCGCGCGACGGGCCGCTATCGCGGTCCGCGTCGTTTCTGGCTGTTGTCTGCGCAGGTTCATGATGCAGTCACCTTGAGCGCACGATATTCGGCCGTCAAGAAGTATTTTCTAATTGCCCGGCCACGCATTGTTTTTCGTTCGTTACGGAGCGGTGAAACGCCGCCGTTCCGTGGCACGTGCTCGCCGTGTACCCGGCGCCACCACGTCGGGCCGATCGAGGCGTCGAGGAGGCTGTGGTCAAGACGACGGCGGTGGCGTTTATGGTTCCAAACGACGGGCCGAGGGAAGAGAGTGAGCTGAACCGCGCATGAACTGGCACGCCGTCGGAAGCAGCTTCTTGCTCGTCGCCGCGAGCGAGATGGGGGACAAGACGCAGCTCCTCGCGTTCTCGCTCGCGGGGCGGTTCCGGCGGCCGTGGGTCATCATGGCGGGCATCCTCGTCGCGACCGTCGCGAACCACGCGCTCGCGTCCACGGTGGGCGTGGCCATCGCGGCGCGCGTCTCGACGCGGGTCATGGCGGGTATCCTGGCGGCGACGTTCATCGCCTTCGGCGTCTGGACGCTGCGGCCCGACACGCTCGACGAGAAGGAGAGGCCGTCGCGCTTCGGGCCCTTCCTCACGACGGTCGTGCTGTTCTTCCTCGCCGAGATGGGCGACAAGACGCAGCTCGCGACCGTCGCGCTCGGCGCGCGTTACCACGATCTCGTCGCCGTGACGACGGGGACGACGGCGGGCATGCTGGTGGCCGACGGCCTCGCCGTCGCGCTCGGCGATCGACTGGCGTCGCGCGTCCAGGCGCGCTGGGTGCGCGTCGTCGCGGCGACGCTTTTCTTCGCGTTCGGCGCGCTCTCCGCCTGGAGCGCCTGGCGCGGCTGACGGCCCGGCGTCGCGTCGGCGTGCATCTGCGCGCGGGCTCACGCCTCCGTCGAGGGTGCTCGGACGTCGAAGGCGATCTCGAGCGCGCGCGGCCCGCGCAGCACGTACGAGTCGACGAGCGGCACCTCCGGGCGTGCCAGGCGCAGGTTCGGCAGCGCGAGCACGGCGCCGAGCGCGGCCTCGGCCTCGAGGCGCGCCAGCGTCGCGCCGAGGCAGTAGTGCGGCCCGGCGCCGAAGGCGAGGTGCTTGGTGGCCGCGCGGTCGAGGCGAAAGCGATCGGCGTCGGCGAAGACGCTCTCGTCCCGGTTGGCGGAGCCGAGCAAGAGCAGCACGATCGCGCCGGCGGGGATGCGCGCGCCGGCGAGCTCGACCTCCGCCGTCGTCCGGCGCAGCAAGCTCTGCACGGGCGCATCGAAGCGCAGCGCCTCCTCGACGAGCGCCGGCACGAGCGCCCGGTCGGCGCGCACACGGGCGAGCGCCTGGGCGTCGGCGAAGAGCGCCCGCAGAGTGTTCCCGATGAGGTTCGTGGCCGTCTCGCTGCCGCCGATGAGCAGCAAGACGGCGAAGTTCAGCGCCTGCGCGGGCGAGAGCCCGGCCGCGCCGTCCTCGTCGCGCACGAGCGCGCCGAGGAGATCGTCGCCCGGCGCGCGCCGCCGCGCCTCGATGGCCTCCCCGAGGTAGGCCTTGAACTCCCGGACGCGCGCGTCGAGCACGGCGCGGTCGACGTCCGACGGGCGTCCCGTGCCCCGCGCGATGATGGCGTCCGCCCAGACCTTGAAGTCGCTCCCGCGCGCCGGGTCGATGCCCATGAGCTCGGCGATGATCGTGACGGGCAGCGGCGCGGCCAGGCTCGCGACGACGTCGCACGCGCCGCGCGCCTCGAACCCGGCCACGAGCTCGCGTGCGAGGCCCTCGAGGCGGTCGGCGAGCGCCCGGATCCGGCGCGGCGTGAAGCTGCGCTCCACGCGCTTGCGGAGCCCCGTGTGCGCCGGCGGGTCGGAGCCGAGGAGCGTCTCTCTCGCCGGGATGTCCGCGCGGTCCGAGTTCACCGACGACGAGAAGAGGTCGGGCCGCCTGAGCGCGAAGCCCACGTCGGCGTGCCGCGCGACGGCCCACCAGCCGCGCGCCGCGACCTCGAGCACCGGCGCGTCGCGCCGCAGCGCCGCATAGAACGGGTACGGGTCGCGCTTCACGTCGGGAGCGAACGGGTCGTAGGCCGCCGCGCTCGTCATCGACGCCAGTCTAGAGCACGGCCCCCGCGCATGAGCGTAAAATGGGGGCGATGGCGACGCCGCGGCCGAGCACGCTCGTCGACGGGAGCCGCAGCCAGGCGGGGGGCGCGCTCGGGTACCACCTCGCGATCATGGGCGAGGCCGTCTTCGAGACCGTGGCGCTGCCCCTGCGCGGCGAGGTGATCGTCGGGCGCGGCTCGGAGGCGGACGTGCGCGTGGCGGAGCCCCGGGCGTCGCGGCGGCACGCGCGCCTCGTGCTCGGCGACGAGATCCGCGTCGAGGACCTGGGGAGCGCGAACGGCACGCGCGTGCGCGGGCGCAAGCTCGAGGCGGGCAAGCCCGTCACCGTCGCGGCGGGCGAGGCGATCTCGATCGGCGCGCTCGTCTTGATGGTGCAGCCGAACCGCGCCGCGGGCGCGCGCCGCGGCGTCCTGCCTCACGCGGAGCTCGAGGGGCGCATCGACTGGGAGTGCGCGCGCGGCGAGGCCACCGGCGGCGGGTTCTCGGTCGCGCGCGTCGTCGCCGACGAGCGCGCGGTCGCGTCGGCGAGCGCGGGCGCCGTCACGAACGCCGGCGCGCTGCGCGCCGTCACGAACGCCGGCGCGCTCCGCGCCGTCGATGTCTTGGGGCGCTGCGGCCCGGGCGAGCTTGGGCTCCTCCTGCCGGCGCTCGTCGGTCCGGCCGCGCTCAAGATCGCCCGCGCCTTCGCGGCGACGCTCGAGGGGGCGAGAGGCGACGCGCGCGTGGGGGTCGCGACGTACCCTCAAGACGGGCGCAACGCCGCCGCGCTGCTCGCCCGCGCCGGCGAACGCGCCGAGCTGGCGGCGCCCGAGGCCTGGGCGCCCGTGACCTGTGTCGAGGGGAGCATGCGCCGCCTCTACGCGCTCGCCGCGCGCGCCGCCGCCGGCGCGATCGGCGTCGTCATCCTCGGCGAGACGGGCGTCGGCAAGGACGTGCTCGCGCGCTTCGTCCACGACGCCTCGCCGCGCGCCGCGCGGCCCTTCGTGTCCGTCAACTGCGCGGCGCTCTCGGAGTCGTTGCTCGAGAGCGAGCTGTTCGGACACGAGCGCGGCGCGTTCACGGGCGCGGGCGCGGCGAAGGAGGGGCTGCTCGAGACGGCGCCCGGCGGCACGGTCTTCCTCGACGAGGTGGGCGAGCTGCCCCCGGCGACGCAGGCCAAGCTCCTGCGCGTCGTCGAGACGCGCGAGGTGCTGCGCGTGGGCGGCGTGCGCGCGCGCAAGATCGACGTCCGGTTCGTGGCGGCGACGAACCGGGACCTCGAGGCCGAGGTCGCGCGCGGCGCCTTCCGGCGCGACCTCTACTTCCGCCTCAACGGCATGACCCTGACGATCCCGCCGCTGCGCGAGCGGCCCGGCGATCTGCCGCTGCTCGCGCGCGCGTTCGTCAAGGCGCTCGCCGCGGGCGCGGGACGGCGCCGCGCGCCCGCGCTCTCGGAGGGCGCGCTCGGCGTGCTCGCGGCGCACGCCTGGCCCGGCAACGTTCGCGAGCTGCGCAACGTCGTCGAGCGGGCGCTCCTGCTCTGCGACGGCGACGCCATCACCGAGGCGCACTTGCCCACGGAGTCGTTCGTGGCCCCGTCGGCCGCGCCCGCGGCGACGGCGGGCGCGCTCGCCGCCCACACGGACCCGCGCCACGGCGAGCGGGCGCGCATCCTCGCGGCCCTCGCCGCCTGCGCCGGGAACCAGAGCCGCGCCGCGAGGAAGCTCGGCATCTCGCGCAAGGTCCTCATCGCGCGCCTCGACGCCTACGGCGTCGCGCGGCCGCGCAAGCCGGCGCGCCCGTGAGCGACGCGACCCCCGCCGCCACGCCCGTCACCCTCGCCGACGAGGGCGCGGATCTCCCGTCGGCCGCGCCGCCCGCCGCCGGGAACGACCGCTACGTGCTGGAGCGCGAGATCGGCAGCGGCGGCATGGGCCGCGTCTTCGCGGCGCGCGACCTGCGCCTCTCGCGTCCCGTGGCCATCAAGATGCTGCGCGTGCGCGACGCCGCGCTCGCCGCCCGCTTCGAGCGCGAGGTGCGCCTCGCGGCGCGGCTCCAGCACCCCGGCGTCGTCCCCGTCTACGACGCCGGCTTCTGGCCGAGCGGCGAGCCGTTCCTCGTCATGAAGCTCGTGCTCGGCCAGTCGCTCGCGCGCGTGATCCGCGACGCCGATACGCCCGCCGATCGCCTCGCCCTGCTGCCGCACGTCATCACGGCCGCCGAGGCCGTCGCCTACGCGCACGACCAGGGCATCGTCCACCGCGACCTCAAGCCCATCAACATCGTCGTGGGCGCCTTCGGCGAGACGATCGTGCTCGACTGGGGCCTCGCCAAGGACCTGCGGGCGGCCGGCGACGAGCCTGACGTGGCCGCGCTCGCGACGCCGCCGGGCGACACGGCGGCGGGCGCCGTGCTGGGGACCCCTTCGTACATGGCGCCCGAGCAGGCGGCGGGCCGCGCCGTCGACGCGCGCGCCGACGTCTACGCGCTGGGCGCGATCCTCCACCACGCGCTCGCGGGCGCGCCGCCCGAGGCCCACTCGGGCGCGCCGAGCCCGGCCGGGCCGGCCCTCGTGCCCCTGGCGGCCCTCGAGCCGCGCCTGCCGCCCGACCTGCTGGCGGTCGTCGCCAAGGCGCTGGCGACCGATCCGCAGGCCCGCTACGCGACCGCGTTCGAGCTCGCCGAGGACCTCAAGCGCTTCCAGGCCGGGCAGCTCGTGGGCGCGCGCCGGTACTCCACGCTCGCCAGGGCGGCGCGCTTCGCCGCGCGCCACCCGCTCGCTGCCGTCGCGTCCGCCGCGGCGGCGCTCGCCGTCCTCGCGGCGCTCGCCGCGCGCTGAGCGTCACCCCGTCAGCCGTAGTGAGGCACGCCGCCCGTCGGCAGCTGGCCCCGCGTGTGGCCGTGCGAGAGGCCGCGCAGGCGGAACCCGAGCGCCAGCATCAGCGCCCCGAACACGATCGCGTAGGCGCCGAGCCACCACACCACCGCGAGGCCGCCGATGGCCGGGCGCAGGAACATGAGCACGCCGAAGGCCACCGTCACCAGGCCCGCCAGCCCGAGCGCCCACTCGTGCTCGATCACCTTGCGCAGGCTGATCGCGCCCGCGATCTCCATCGCGCCCGTGGCGACCGCCCAGGCCGCGAGCACCCACACGAACGCGACCACGGCCGTCGCGGGCCATAGCACCGCGATGATCGCCGCTGCGACGCCCAGGATGCCGTCCACCATCAGCATGCCCCAGTTCGTCCCCGCTCGACTCCTCTGCGCCGCGGCGATGATGGCGGCGATGCCGCCCACGAACGCGTAGGCCGCGAACAGCATGATGAGCCCCAGGGTCATGGCTCCGGGGCGCGCGAAGGCGAGCAGCCCAAAAAGTATGGCGACGATCCCTCGCAGGATCACCCACCCCCATCGTGACGAGAGATCAACTTCATCTCGGGTCGTCAGCATGATCCACCTCCCTTGCTCCCCTAAGTATGGGTCCGTGCCCGACGGCCCGTCAGGGGTCCCCTGCTGCTTCATCATCGCCGTGGGAGCAATCCGCCCGACCAGGGAGCAACTTGCTCCCCGCGAGGGAGCAACCAGACCGAGCGCCCGCCACGGACTGCGCGGGTTCGCGCGACGTTCGCGCGGGCCCGGACCCTGCAAGGGCCGGGGGCATGCGCTCATCTCCTTCGCCCGCGTCCTCGTCCTCTCCGCCGCCCGTGGAGCGCCGTCACCTGCGCGTCGGCATCATCCAGGGCAAGCGGATCGTCGAGGAGCGCGTCCTCCGCGCGGCCGAGACGATCACGCTCGGCCCCACGGCGAACGACACCTTCATCCTGCCGCCCGACGTCCTGGCGCGCCCGTGGCGGCTCTTCGAGGAGCGCCGCGGGCGGCTCGTCCTGCGCCTCGGGCCCGAGATGCGGGCGCGCCTCGCGGAGGGCGCCGCTTCGTCGGCGTTCGAGGCCGCGCCCGGCGAGCCGGTGCGCGCGATCGTGCTCCCCGAGGCGGCGCGAGGGAAGGTCACCGTCGGCGACACGACCGTGCTCTTCCAGCGCGTGCGGCCGCCGGCGCCGCGGCCGCGTCCCCAGCTGCCCGCGTCCGTCCGCCGCCACGTCCTCGCCGATCTCGACGCGCAGTTCGTCTTGCTCGCGGCGCTGACCTTCCTCTCGCACCTGGCGTTGGTCGTCTACCTCCGCCGGGTCGACTGGCCACGGAAGCCCGTCATCGACGAGCTGCCCGACCGGTTCCTCCGCGACTATCCCCGCCGGCCGAAGCCGCCCGCGCCGACGCCCGCGCCGACCGCGCCGGCGCCCGTCGCGGTGCGCCCGAAGCCGTCGCCGCGGCCGGCTGGCCCCGTCGTCGCGCGGCCCACCCGGCCCGTCGAGAGCGCGGCCGAGCGGCACGCGCGGCTCGACGACGCCGTCAGCAAGATGGGCCTCCTCGCGCTCATCGGCGCCAAGGTCCCCGGCGGCGCGTCGTACGCCAGGGACGTCCTCGGCTCGGGCACGCCCGATCAGTCGGTGGAGGAGGCGCTCAAGAACGCCGGCGGGGTGACCGTGGCCAGCGCGGACGCGCTGCGCCTGCCCCGGGTCGGCGGCGCCGGGCGGATCGCGACGCCCACCGGCCTGCGCGGCGCCGGGCCCATCAGCGACGCGGCGCGCGTGGGGCCCGCCATCGAGCGCGGCGTGAGGACCGACGTGCACGAGGGCGCGCCGGTGGTCGAGGGCGGGAAGGTCGACGCGCCGGCGATCGCGCGCGAGATCCGCGGCCGGCGCAAGGCCATCGCCGCCTGCTACGAGCGCGCGCTCAAGGCGCAGCCCACCCTCGCCGGCAAGCTCGTCGTGCGCTTCTCGCTCGCGGCGGCGGGGACGGTGACCGCCGTCGAGATCGACGACGACACGCTGGGAGCGCCCGAAGTCGGCGCCTGCGTCCGCGCCGTCGTGCTGCGCTGGCGCTTCCCGGCCCTGGCCGAGGGCGCGGCCGAGCTCAGCTTCCCGTTCGTGTTCCAGCCCGGCGGGTGAGCCCGTCGGGGCGGATGGATTCCGCTGAATGGGCTGAAACGGGCTGTCGTCTGACCGGCCAAGGAGGTCCCAATGTCGATCCACTCGTTCCTCAAGGGTTCCGCTCTCGCCGCGCTGCTTCTGATCCCGTCCGTCGGGCACGCGCAGACCCCCGAGCGCCTCGAGCGCCACGGCGCGCGCGTCGAGGTGCGCGGCGATCGCATGGAGCAGCGCGGCCAGGTCAAGCAGACGGAGGGCGCGCGTCAGGAGCAGCGGGGCTTGCACCAGGAGCAGCGCGCGGCCGAGCTCCGCGCCGAGGGTCGTCCCGTCGAGGCGGCCCGGATGGAGGCGCGCGGCCAGCACAACGTCCAGCGCGGCGAGAAGAAGGAGGCGAACGGCGCCCGGCTCGAGCGGCGCGGCGCTCGCAAGCAGGTGCACGGCGAGCGCCTCGAGCGGCGCGGCGAGCACCAGGAACTGCGTGCCGAAGGCCGTTAGGCTCGCCGCGGCGCGCTCGGCTCGACGCCGAACGCGAGCGAGGCTCGCCCCAGGGGCGGCTGTCAGAACGGAACGGGGCCGAAGACGAAGAGCCCCGACGTCTCGGCGGTCGCCCCCTTCGCCGCATAGACGAGCAGAGGCGGGTTGTCTCCCACGAGGACGAACGGCGCCAGCACGCTCTCCTGAACGCGCACCGGGCCCGCGGGGTCGAGCGTCGCGCCGCCGGGCGCGACGGCGACGTACTTCAGCGTCGCGCGCGCCGTCATGTCCATCTCGTCGGTGAAGACGACGCCGCGGTCTCCGATGGGCGCGATGCGGTCCACGTTCCGCGCGAAGCGCGTCTTCTGCGTGCAGGTCTCGGGCCGGGCGAAGAAGCCGTCGCGGAAGTCCGAGTTGGGATCGGCGCCGGCGCGCTCCTTCCAGAACATCAGACCGGAGGCGTCGAGGTACGCGGGATCGTAGACCTCGCGGTTGTCGCCCCCCTCCCCGATCGTGCACGCCTGGAGATCGCTGTTGCGGAGGAGGACGCCGCGAAACTCCTCGTCGAGCCAGGTCGTGTATCGGAGATCGGGCGAGACGATCGCTCCGTTCAGGAAGTCGTTGTAGCTGAAGATCGTCTTCGGGGCCGCCCCGAGGTCGGTCAGGAGCTCGATGGCGCCGGCCGCCGTGGGGGGAATCTTCCAGATCTCGACGGCCTGATCCTCCGGCCGGTCGCCGAGGAGCCTGAACATGTTCACGCCCGCGTCGACGAGGCGCGCGTTGGCGCCCGACGGGAAGTCGGCCACGTAGAGGTCAGCCTTCTGCGAGGGCCCCCGCAGGAAGTAGATCCTCTGGCCGTCGTTGGAGATCTGCCACTCGAACACGTCGTCGATCGCGAGGGAGGGCGCCGCCTGGCCGATCGTGCTCGTGGGGGCCACGCGCAACGTCTGCGCGGCGCCGACGGTGTCGGCGTCGGAGAGGGCGAAGACGCTGCCGTCGGGCGAGAGGTCCGCCTGCCAGTGCACGTCGCTGCCGTTGCGGAGCGGATAGCGGCCGAGCGAGGGCAGCGGGTCGCCCGTCTCGCGCGCGAGGTAGCCGACGCGCACGTTGGCGCTGTCGCGCTCGCTGGAGGTGCCGGCCGGGTCGTCGAGGCAGGCCGCGGCCGCCGAGTGGCGGTTGCCGATGCACGTGAACCCCATCTCCGACGAGATCTGGCGTCCCGTCGACCAGCCGGGGCGCCACGCGTTGAAGCGGCCGAGGAAGTCGGGGCTCGAGCCCGAGAGGGAGTCGGTGCCGAAGATCAGCGTGTCGCCGTCGAAGAGGGTCGCCGAGTGCGTGACGACGCGGTCCGTGAGGTGGATGCAGCCCGGGTCGGTGCCGTCGCAGCGAGGGGCGTCGCCCGTGGCGGCGCGCGTGACGTCGAGGACCCACAGATCGGCGACGCCTCCCACGGCCGCCCCGAGGGTGAAGGCGCACCAGCGGTGGCCGTCGCTCGAGGGAGGCGTCTGGTGCGTGCACGCGTCGGGACCGTTGCCCATGAGCAGCGCGCTCCCGTCGGCGAAGCGCACGGGCGGATGGACGCCCGCGGGCAGCTCGCGTCCGGCGCGCGGGACGGCCGTGTCGAGCGCCGGCGGCACGTCGGCGGGCGCCGTCGCGTCGGCCGGCGGAGCGACGGCCGGCCGAGCGTCGGCCGTCGGGACGGTCGCGGCGGGCGTCGGTACCGACGAGCCTCCGTCCGCCGCCGCGGGCTTGAGGCGGCCGCACGCGAGCGACACCAGTGCCCCCAGCGCCACCCCGCCGAGCCCGCTCCGCATCGCCCGAGTATAGGTGATCAGGGCAGGGCGGCCCACGACATCGACGTCGTGTTGAAGGCCGCCGCCAGCCCGCCGTGCTTGTCGACGACGATGAGCCCGCCGCGGCCTCCCACGCGCTCCAGCGTCGCCAGCGCTCCCGGCGCGGCCTCGCGCGCGGGCCGCCCGGCCCGCAAGAGCTCGATGGCCGTCTTGGTGAGCGCGACCTGCATGATGCGCTCGCCGTGGCCGGTCGCGGACGCGGCGCCGGCCTCGTCGTCGGCGTAGGTCCCCGCGCCCGGGAGCGGCGAGTCGCCCACGCGGCCGGGGCGCTTGCCCACCATGCCGCCCGTC
>DASZWW010000406.1:0-7351 GCA_035546175.1 Polyangia bacterium | reverse complement strand
GCTCGCCATCGGACGGGGCGGCGTCAGGCGATCGACGCGCGCCAGCGGCACGGGACCGCTCGAGGAGGTGCGCCACGGCTGGACCGGCGGCAGCGGCTCGAGCGGCGGCGGCGTGGGCGGCATGGCGGGCTCGGCCCCGGCGGGCCGCTTGGCGCGCGCCTCGGTGATGATCTCGTCCTCGTCGTCCTCGTCGGCGAGGCCTACCGCCGAGAGGTTCGTGATGCCGCCCGGCGGGCGCGGGGCGGCCGGCGTCATCCCCGGCGCGTCGGCGGGCCTGGGCGTGCGCGGCGCCGCCAGGGCCGCGCCGAGGGCCTGCGCCTCGGGACCGAGGCGGATCACCTTCGAGCGCTCGGGGACGAGCGCGCGCGGGCGCCGCGCTGGCTGCAGCGTCGAGAGCAGGAGCTGCAGGTCGCTCGCGCCCACGGGCGTGTTCATGCCCGCGAGCACGAACCGGATCGCGGCGCCGAAGACGGCGGCGTCGGCGAAGCGCCCCTCGGGCTCGGGCGCGAGCGCGCGCGAGAGCAGGCGCTCGAAGGGCTCGGGCAGGTCGGGGCGGACGGCGCGCACGGAGGGCAGGGCGCCCGCGGCCACCTCGTGGAAGGCGGTCACCTCGTCGCGGATCTCGCGCAGGCGCTTGCCCGTGAGCATCTCGAAGAGGACGGCGCCCAGCGAGAACACGTCGGCGCGGCGATCGAGCGTCGCCTGGCGCGCCTGCTCGGGCGGCATGTACGCGAGGTTGCCCTTGAGGCTGCCGACGACCGAGCGATCGGCCCGCCGCTTCGCGAGACCGAAGTCGGAGAGCTTGACCTCGCCCGCCTTCGAGATGAGGACGTTCGAGGGCGACACGTCGCGGTGCACGAGCCCGAGCGCCTGGCCGTCGGCGCCGCGCTGCTCGTGCGCGAAGTGCAGCCCCTGGGCGAGCTCGGCGGCGATGTGCAGCGACAGCGCCTCGGGGATGATCTCGCCCTGCCCGACGACCTGGTCGAGGATGACGCGCAGGTCGTACCCCTCGACGTACTCGAGCACGATGAAGTACTCGCCGTCCTCCGAGATGCCGAGGTCGTGGATCTGGACGATGTTGCGGTGCGAGAGGGACGAGTGGATGCGCGCCTCGGTGAGCAGCATCTTCACGAAGCGCTCGTCCTCGGCGAGGTCCGGCAGGATGCGCTTGATGGCGACGTACTTCTCGAAGCCCTCGGCGCCGACGACGCGGCCCTTGTAGACCTCGGCCATCCCGCCCACGGCGATCAACTCGCGGAGCTCGTACTGGCCGAACTTCATCTGGGGCCGGGGCAAGGCTAAACCGAACCGCGCCCCGGGTCCATCGCGGCGAGCGGGCAGCCGGAGGGCAAGGTCGAAGGGCGATGACGCACCGACGCGTCCCTTTCGGCCGCGCTCGCGATTATAGTGACGCCCGGATGAAGCTGCGCTTCGAGCCCGTGCGGCGCCTGTGCCAGGACGCGGTCGCGGAAGGGGTGGTGCCGGGGTTCGTCGTGCTGGTGGCGAGCGGCGGCCGCGTGCAGTTCCACGACGCGTTCGGCTTCCGGCAGCTCGTGCCGCGCCAGCTGCCCGCGTTCCCCGACACGGTGTACGACGTCGCGTCGCTGACCAAGGCCCTCGTGACGAGCGTGCTCGCGATGAAGGAGGTCGAGCGAGGCGCGCTCGAGCTCGACGAGCCGGTCGGGCAGCGGCTGCCGGAGTTCGCGGGCGAGGGGCGGGAGGCGGTCACGGTGCGCCACCTGCTCTCGCACAGCGCGGGCCTGCCCGCCTACCGGCCGTACTGGCGGCAGGCCGCGCAGGCGGCCTCCGAGCGGTGGGCGATCTCGCTCGCGGCGGCGCGCGAGCCGCTCGAGTACCGGCCGGGGACGCTGTCCGTCTACTCGGACCTGGGCTTCATCCTGCTCGGGTGGCTGCTCGAGCGCGCGAGCGAGCAGCGCCTCGACGCCCTCGCGGAGCGCGACATCCTGCGCCCGCTCGGCCTCGCGGCGGCGACCTTCGTGAACCTCGCCGATCCCGACGCGCGCGCGCGCCTGCTCGCCGAGCGCTCGGTCGCGGCCACGCAGCAGTCGGCGGATCGCGGACACCTCGTCCTCGGCGAGGTCGACGACGCGAACGCCTTCGCCATGGGCGGCATCGCGGGGCACGCGGGCCTCTTCGCCGACGCCGCCGCCGTGTCGTCCGTCGCGGCGGCGCTCGTCGCCGCGTGGAAGAGGGACGCGCCCGCCGCGCCGGGCGCGCCGCCGCTCGTGGCGCGCGACGTGGTCCGCGAGTTCTGGTCGCCCGCGGGCGTCCCGGGCTCCACGTGGCGGCTCGGGTGGGACGGCCCCGCGGCGCGCGACTCGCAGGCGGGCCGGCGGCTCTCGCGCGCGGCCGTGGGGCACCTCGGCTTCACCGGCTGCTCGCTGTGGATCGATCCCGAGCGCGAGACGTGGATCGTGCTCCTGTCGAACCGCGTGCACCCCGTCGTGCCCGACCCCGACCGCTTCCGCGTCTTTCGGCCGGCGCTGCACGACGCCGTCCTCGAGGCCCTCGGGTATGAAGCGTAGCCGGGACGAGGTCCTCTTCGCCGCCGGCGTCGCGCTCTGGATCGCCCTCATGCTGCTCACGTGGCCGCGCGCGCTGAGCTTCGGCGACGAGATCGGGTACGTGGGCCGCGCGAAGCTCCTGCTCGCGGGCCACCTCGGCTACGTCCCCGGCAGCCCCGGCGTCTGGGTGTCGACGCCGCACGGGACGGTGAGCCAGTACCCGCTCATGCCGTCGCTGCTGCTGGCCCCGTTCCTGGCGGTGTGGCCGCGCGCCAGCTTCGCGCTGGCCATGCTCGCGGCCGTGCTGCTCGCGGCGACGGCGCGCGCGATCCTGAGGAGCTGGCACAAGAGCCCGCTCTGGGCGCTGCTCGTGCTCGGCCACCCGACGATCGTCATCCTCGCGCGGACGGACATGGCCGACCTGCCTCAGACGGCGATGCTCGTCGCGGCCTGGTGGGCCCTGCGGCGCGGCCGCGCCTTCGCGACGGTGGCGTGGCTCGCGCTCCTCATGGCCATCAAGGTGACGGGCGTCGTCCTCGCCGCCGGCCTGGTGGCGAGCGAGGTCGTGGCGAGCGCCCGCGCCTTGCGTGCGCGAGACCGCGCGACGTGGAGGCGCCTCGGCTGGGGCGCGGCGGGCGGGGCCGCGGGGGGCTTCCTCCTGCTCGCGCTCAACCGGCTCTCGACGGGGCAGTTCGGCTTCGTCTACGACCACTCGAACCTGAGCACGCCGGTGTCGTTCTGGCCCACCTACCTGCCGGCGCACGCGCCGCCGCACCTGGCGGCGCTGCTCCTCGACCCGCCGCTGCTCTTCATGGGCGCGTGGGCCTACTGGAAGAGGGGAGAGCGGGGGCCGGTGCTCCTCGGCGGCGGATACACGGCGCTCATGTCCGCCTACTTCTTCATCGACACGGGCGCGAACGCGCTCGAGTCGCTGGTGCTGTCCTCGCGGCTCATCTTGCCGGTCGTCGCCCTGCTGCTCATCGGGTACGGCGCGTGGCTCGACGACCTCCTCGCGCGTGCCCGCGGGCGCGCCGCCGAAATGGCGGGGGACGCCGTGCCGCCGCCGGTCATCGAGCCGCGCGCGGCGGCCGTCGCGGCCTTCGCGCTCCCGCTCGCCGTGGCGGCGGGGATCTCGGTGCGCCACGCGCGCTTCCAGCAGGGCCAGGGCGCCGTGCGAGACGTCGCGAGCGCCGCCGCCGACGCTCACGGCGAGCACACGCTCGGCGTCACCGAGAACGCGTGGAAGGCGGGCCTCATGCACGGGGGTCCCACGACGCCGTTCGATCCCGCCCGCGCCCGGCCCGCCGTCGTCTTCTGCAGCGAGGTATCGGCCTCGCACCGCCAGCGCGCGCCGCGCCGGAGCTGCGCCCTGCCCGGCTACCACGTCATCGACGAGCGCGACGGGTTCTTCGCGCTCGTGCGCGACGACGCCCGCGGGGACGCGCTCTGACGGCCCGCCAGTTGGAAGGCCGGGCCCCTCTCGCCTACAATCAGGCCCCCGGCATGACGCGACTCGAGCGGGCGCTCTCGACCCTCATCATCGCCCTCGGCGCCGCGGGCTGCGCGCACCCGCCGCCGCGCGGCCCGATCGCGACGACGCGCGCGGGCGTGGGGCCCGCCCCGGGCCACTGCGGCGACGCGACGGCGCCGTTCCTCGCCGAGCTCTGCGGCATGGGGGAGCCGTCGCTCTCGGTCCCGGGACCCGAGACCTACCGCTTCGTGTGGACGAAGCACCTGCACAACCCGGCCGCCGTGCGCGTCACGCGCGCCGGTGACGAGATCGCGGTCGTCTCGGTCCAGGCGGACGCGCGCGATCCCGCGGCGAAGCGGCGGCACGAGTTCACCGTCGGGCCCGAGGTGTGGACGAAGCTGCGGGCCCACCTCGACGCCGCCGACTTCTGGAACCTCGCGGGCGACCCCGACGAGAGCGAGCGGGGCCTCGACGGCGCCGACTGGGTCATCGAGGGCCGGCGCGCCAACATCTATCATGCGGTGGTCCGCTGGGAGCCCAGGCCCGGTCCGTTCCGCGACGCGTGCGAGGATCTCGTCCGCGTCTCGGGCCTGGCCTTCCCGGCGGAGATCCGGTGAGCGCGCTGCGCGTGCCGATGGCCGTCGCCGTCGAGGTGAGCGTCTCGGCGGGCGCCGACAGGCGCCGCGCGTTCCGGCTCTCCGCGAGCGTGGGCGAGGACGGCCTGCGGCTCGAGCGCCCCGCGCCCTTCGAGGTGGGCCGGCCGGTCGACGTGCGCTTCGCGCTGCCCGCGGGCGAGGCCCTGGCGCTCCGCGCCGAGGTGCTGCCCGTCGGCGACGACGGCGACGAGCTCGAGGGCGCGGGCGGACGCGAGCTCGCCTTCATCGCCCCGTCGAGCGAGGCGCGCGCCGCCATCCGCGGCTACGTGCGCGACCGCCTGAGCCTGCCCGAGTGAACGATCGAAAGTGAGCGACAGATGAGCGATGACAAGAACGGCGCCGCGCGCACGCCCCTCGAGCGGCTCGCGGCGATGGAGCGCGAGGCGCTCGCCGGCGGCGGGGCCGAGCGCGTCGAGCGCCAGCACAAGGCCGGCAAGCTCACGGCCCGCGAGCGCGTCGAGCTGCTGTGCGACCCGGGCTCGTTCGTCGAGATCGGCAAGTTCGTCACCCACCGCGCGACCGACTTCGGCATGGCCGAGGCCAAGGTGCTCGGCGACGGCGTCGTCACCGGCTACGGGACGGTGCACGGGCGCACGATCTATCTGTTCGCCCAGGACTTCACCGTCTTCGGCGGCTCGCTCTCGGAGGCCTACGCCGGGAAGATCTGCCGCGTGATGGACCTGGCGCTCAAGGCGGGGGCGCCCATCGTCGGGCTCAACGACTCGGGCGGCGCGCGCATCCAGGAAGGCGTCGCCTCGCTCGCCGGCTACGCCGAGATCTTCCTGCGCAACACGCTCGCCTCGGGCGTCGTGCCCCAGCTCTCGGCCGTGCTCGGGCCCTGCGCGGGCGGCGCCGTCTACTCGCCGGCCATCACCGACTTCATCTTCATGGTCGAGTCGACGAGCTACATGTTCATCACGGGGCCGGACGTCATCCGCGCCGTGACGCACGAGGAGGTCACGAAGGAGGCGCTCGGCGGCGCCCACACGCACGCCGCGCGCTCGGGCGTCGCCCACCGGGCCTTCCCCGACGAGCCCGGGTGCATCGAGGCGCTGCGCGAGCTCCTGACCTTCCTGCCCCAGAACAACCGCGAGGACCCGCCGCGCCGGCCCACGCGCGATCGCGGCGATCGCGAGGACGCCGAGCTCGACGCGCTCATCCCGCTCGACCCCGCGAAGCCGTACGACATGCGGGCGCTGCTCGCGCGCGTCGTCGACGACGGGCGCCTCTTCGAGATCCAGCCCGAGCATGCCCAGAACATCATCGTGGCCTTCGCGCACCTCGACGGGCGCGCCGTGGGCCTCGTCGCGAACCAGCCGGCGCACCTCGCGGGCTGCCTGGACATCGACGCCTCGGTCAAGGCGGCGCGCTTCGTGCGCTTCTGCGACTGCTTCAACATCCCCCTGCTCACGTTCGTCGACGTGCCCGGCTTCCTGCCCGGGACGGCCCAGGAGTTCGGCGGCATCATCAAGCACGGCGCGAAGCTGCTCTACGCCTTCGCCGAGGCGACCGTCCCCAAGCTGACGGTCATCACGCGCAAGGCCTACGGCGGCGCCTACGACGTCATGTCGTCGAAGCACATCCGCGGCGACGTGAGCTTCGCCTACCCGGCGGCCGAGATCGCCGTCATGGGGCCCGAGGCGGCGGTCAACATCGTCTTCCGCGAGGAGCTCGCGAAGGCCGCCGACCCGACGGCCGCGCGCGCCCGCTACCTGGCCGAGTACCGCGAGAAGCTCGCCAACCCGTACGCCGCGGCCAGCCTCGGGTACGTCGACGAGGTGATCCGGCCGCGCGAGACGCGGGCGCGCCTGGCGCGCGCGCTCGCCGCCGTCGGGACGAAGCGCGACTCGAACCCGCCCAAGAAGCACGGCAATATTCCGTTATGAGCCGCTCGGGTTGGACGGCCGCCCTCGTCGCCGCCGGGAGCCTCCTCGGCTGCGCCACGGCCCCGCCGAGCGTGACGAAGCTCGTCGGCGACAGGGTCGTCGTGACGCGCGCGATCAGCCCGGAGGCCTACGAGCACGTCGCGCGCGCGCTGCTCTACGAGGGCGAGGAGCGCTGGGAGGAGGCCGCCGACGAGCTGCAGCGCGCCCTCTCGTTCGACGCCGACGCCGCCGAGGTGCGCGCCGATCTCGCCGAGCTGTTCATCCGCCTCGATCGCCTCGACGACGCCGGCGAGCAGATCGATCGCTCGCTCGAGACGGCGCCCACGGTCGAGGGCTACCTCGCGCGCGCCCACCTCGACGACGCCCGCCACGACGGCGCGCGCGCCCGCGAGGCGCTGCGCAGCGCCTTGAACGCGGCGCTCGACGGCGGCGATCCCGAGGCCATCGAGCGGACGGACCTCGAGCTCGCCGACGCGCAGGTCGTGGGGCTGGATCTCCCGGCCGCCCTCGAGACGCTGCGGGCGCTCGAGGGCGCGGTCCCCGACACGCTGCGCGGCCGCACGCAGCACGCCGCGGTCGCCTGGGCGCTGGGCCTGCTCGAGGAGAGCGAGGCGGCCCTGCGCGGCGCGCTCGAGCGCGAGCCGGCCGACGTCGACGCGCGGCTCCTGCTCGGCGAGCTCGAGGCGGCCGAGGGGCGGACGCGCGAGGCGAAGGTGACGTTCGCCGAGGCCGTCGAGCGCGCCGACGTTCCCCTGCAGATCGCGGACGGCGTGGCGGGCTGGCTCGTCCAGCGCGGCGAGCTCGCCGAGGCCA
>DASZWW010000405.1:0-10975 GCA_035546175.1 Polyangia bacterium | reverse complement strand
GACGACCACCACGGCCGCCGCGCCCTCGCGCGAGACCGTCACGGTGACGCGGGCGCGCGGCGCGCTCGCCGCGACGGCGTAGCGGGCGAGGGCCTGGATCGCCAGCCGCAGCGCCGGGCCCGGCCCCGAGACGAGCGGGCCTCCGCCGAGGGGGCTCACGTCGACGGACCGATCGCCCGGCGTCTCGAGCTCGGTGACCGCCTCGGCGGCGAGGAGGTCGAGGCGCTGCGTCTCCGCGCTCGCCTGCGCGTTGGCGAGCGCCCGCAGGTGGGTGGCGAGCTGGCGCAGGTCCTTGAGGCCGTCGCGCGCGAGCGCCGCGTACCGGTCGAGGGACTCGCGGGTCGCCGAGGGCGCCGCCGCGAGCGCCAGGAGGTTGGACAGGCCCTGCGCCAGATTGTTGATGTCGTGCGCCGCCGCCCCCGCGACCAACCGAGTCCACATGGACTTCTACGGTAACGAGAGGGGGTACGGAGGCGCAAGCGACAACGGGTGGGGCCGACCCAGGGGTGCGGCGCACTCCCCGCCGACAGGCCTCCCCGACCCGAGAATTCGGCCCCTGGCAGCGGCACGCTGGATGCTTGAGCTGGGGCAGACATGCCCCGCAAGAAGATCCTCGCCGTCGACGACTCCCAGACGATCCTGCTCCAGGAGCGGGCCATCCTGGGACCGGCCTTCGACGTCGTCACCGCCAAGACCGGGGAGGACGGCGTCGGCGCCGCGATGGCCTGCCCCCCCGACCTCGTCCTCATGGACCTCGAGATGCCCGGCATCAGCGGGCTCGAGGCCACGCGACGGCTGCGCGAGCAGCCCTCGACGCGCTCGACGCCCATCATCCTCGTGACGAGCCACAGCGAGGCGGAGTCGCTCGAGGGCGCCTTCGTCCACGGGTGCACGGACTTCGTCATCAAACCCATCAACGAGGACGAGCTGCTCCTCAAGGTCCGCAGCTACCTCGGGGAATGAAGACGATGACCCTCGACGCCCTCCCCGAGCTCGACGCGTCGGACCTCCTCGAGGACGAGGGCGGCGCCGACGATCCCGTGGCGCGCGCCCGCCATCACTTCCGGGGCTTCGACCGCAACGGCGTCCCCGTCGTCTACCTGCTCCCCGGCGAGCTCGTCGCCGTGGGCGGGGACTCGCCCCGCACGCTCACGACCATCCTCGGCTCCTGCGTCTCGGTGTGCCTGTGGGACCGCCGCGGGCGCGGCGGCGGCATGAACCACTTCCTGCTGCCGCGGCGCGGCCCCGACACGCCGCGGTCGGGGCGGCACGGCGACGCCGCCGTGGCCCTGCTCGTCTCCAAGGTGCTGGACCTCGGCGCCGAGCGGCGCGACCTGCGGGCCAAGCTCTTCGGCGGCGCCCACGTGCTCTCCAGCGTGCCCGCGGGCGGCCGCACGCTCGGCGGCGACAACGTCCAGGTGGCGATCGCCGCCCTGCGTGAAGAGGGCGTGCAGCTCGTGTCGGAGGACGTGGGTGGCACGCGCGGTCGGAAGCTCGCCTTCAACACGGTCGACGGGACGGCGCTCGTCTGGAGGCTGTGATGGATCTCGATCGCGACGTCCTGCTGCAGACCTTCCTCGAGGAGACGCAGGAGAACCTCGCGCAGATGGAGCAGGCGCTCGTCGCCCTCGAGGCCAGCCCCTCCGACGACGAGGCGATCCGCGCCGTCTTCCGCGGCGCGCACACCATCAAGGGCAACGCCGCGACGCTGGGGTTCCGCGCCGTGGCCGAGTTCGCGCACGCCTTCGAGGACGTGCTGGCGCGCGTCCGCGAGCGCGCGCTCGCGCCCTCGACCGCGCTCACCTCGCTGCTGCTCCGGGCCCTCGACGTGCTGCGCGAGGCGGTGCCGCTCGCCGTCGAGGGCGCCGAGGCGCTGCCGCCGGCCTCGGAGGCGGTGCGCGAGGCGCTCGCGCGCGCGCGCGAGGGCGCGCTCGACGAGGGGCGCGTCGCGCCCGCGGGAGAGGAGGCGCGCTCGTCCCCGGACGAGCACGCGCCCCTCGGCGGCGGCGAGGGGCGCGTCCTCGAAGGACGGACGCTCCGCGTCGACGTCGACCGCCTCGACCGGATGCTCCGCCTCGCCGGCGAGATCGCCATCTCGCGCGGCCGCCTGCGCGAGCTGCTCGACCGCGACGCGGCGGCGCGCGACGCCCTCGAGACCCACCGCGAGGCCGACCGGCTCTTCCTCGACCTTCAAGAGCAGATCATGGAGGCGCGCCTCGTGCCCCTGGGGCCCGTCTTCCGGCGCCACCAGCGCACCGTGCGCGACGTCGGGCTGGCCGTCGGCAAGCAGGTCGCGCTCGTCGTCGAGGGCGACGAGGTCGAGGTGGACATGGCCGTCGTCGAGCACCTGCGCGACCCGCTGACGCACATGATCCGCAACGCCATCGATCACGGCATCGAGGCGCCCGAGGCGCGCGCCCGCCTGGGCAAGGACCCCTGCGGCCGCATCACGCTGCGGGCGCGCCGCGACTCGGGCAGCATCGTCATGGAGGTCGAGGACGACGGCGCCGGCCTCGACCTCGAGCGGATCCGCGAGGTGGGCGCGGCGCGCGGCTTCGACACGGCCCGCATGCGCGACGCCGACCTGCGCGCCCTCATCTTCGCCTCGGGGTTCTCGACGGCGGCGACGGTGACCGACCTGTCCGGCCGCGGCGTCGGCATGGAGGTCGTGCGCCGCAACGTCGACCTCCTGCGCGGGACGATCGCCGTCGAGAGCCGCCCCGGCCAGGGGACGACGATCTCCGTGCGCGTCCCGCTGACGCTGGCCATCATCGACGGCTTCCAGGTGCAGATCGGCGGCGGCGGCGGGCAGACCTACGTCATCCCGCTCGACACCGTCGTCGAGTGCATGGAGCTGCAGCCGTCCTCGGGCGAGCGCGCGGACGACCACGGCGTCATCGACGTGCGCGGCGAGGCCGTGCCCTTCCTGCGCCTCGGCGGGGTGTTCGGGCTCGGCGCGGGCGACGGCGAGCCGCGGGCCCGCGAGAACGTCGTCGTCGTCAAGCACGAGGACCGCCTGGCGGGCATCGCCGTCGACGCGCTCCTCGGCCAGAGCCAGACGGTCATCAAGCCGCTCTCGAAGATGTTCCGCGGCCTGCCGGGCGTCGCGGGCTCGACGATCCTCGGCAACGGGCGCGTCGCGCTCATCCTCGACGTGCCGGCGCTGCTCCGCGAGGCGACCGGGAGACGGAGCGCCGGGGCCGGCCCCGGACCCGGTGAGGCGGCGCCATGACCCCGTCGCGAAAGGAGACCGCACCCATGGACGTCCGAGCCACCGACGCGAACCAGTCCCAGTACCTGAGCTTCTTCATCGACGGCGAGGAGTACGCCATCGGGATCCTGCAGGTGAAGGAGATCATCCGCTACGAGACCGTCACGAAGGTGCCGACGACGCCGCGCTGGATCCGCGGCGTGCTCAACCTCCGCGGGCTCGTCGTCCCCGTCGTCGACCTGGCGGCGAAGTTCGGCCTCCGCGAGACGCCCGTCACGGGGCAGACGTGCGTCGTCATCGTCGAGACCGACCTCGACGGCGAGCGCACGCTCATGGGCGTCGTCGCCGACGCCGTGAGCCAGGTGCTCGACTTCCGGCCCGAGGACATCGGCGAGCCGCCGCCCTTCGGCACGCGCATCCGCGTCGACTACATCGTGGGGATGGGCAAGGTCGGCAAGAAGTTCGTCCACATCCTCGACATCGACGGCGTCCTGTCCGCCGCGGAGCTCATGGCCGTCACCTCGGCCACGGGCGAGCCCGTGGCCGAGGTGTCCGGTGCAGCGCCCGGTCCGGCGGCGCAGGAGGCCTCGTGAGCGACGCCCTCGCCGTCGTGGGCCCGCTCCTCGGACCCGGCCGGCCCGACGTCAAGCCGCTCGAGCAGGGCGAGTTCGGCCTGTTCCAGCGCATCGTCCACCGCGAGGCGGGGATCCACCTCGGCGACATCAAGCTCGCGCTCGTCGCCTCGCGCCTCCTGCGCCGCATCCGCGAGCTCGGCCTCTCGACCTACGGCGCGTACTACCGGCGCGTCGTCGAGGACAGGTCCGAGCTCACCCTCATGCTCGACGCCATCACGACGAACGAGACGCAGTTCTTCCGCGAGGGCCGGCACTTCGAGCTCCTCACCGAGCGCCTCATCCCCGCCTGGCGCGACGAGGCGGCGCGCGGCGCGCGCGACAGGCGCGTGCGCGTCTGGAGCGCGGGCTGCTCGACCGGCGAGGAGCCCTACTCGCTCGCCATGACGCTGCTCGACGCCCTGCCCCCCGAGGAGGGGTGGGACGTGCAGATCCTCGCCACCGATCTGTCGACGCGCGTCCTCGAGATCGCGCGGACGGGCGTCTACACCGCCGAGAAGGCCGCCGGGATCCCGCGCGGCCACCTGCAGACCTTCATGCTCCGCGGCGTCGGCCGCCAGGACGGCAACGTCAAGGTGTCGCCCGCGCTGCAGGCGGCCGTGAGCTTCCGCCGCCTCAACCTCAACGACGAGGCCTGGGACGTCGGCGGCCCCTTCGACGCCATCCTCTGCCGCAACGTCTTCATCTACTTCAACCAGACGACGCGCAACCGCATCGTCGCCCAGCTCCTCGGCCACCTGCGGCCGCGCGGCCACTTCTTCGTCGGCCACTCCGAGAGCCTCGGCGGGACGCCCGGGCTCGAGACCGTCATCCCGACGGTGTACCGCAAAGAGGACCCGCGCAAGTGAGGGTGGGCGCGCGGGCCTCCGACGCGACCGTCACCGTCGGCGGCGACCGGCGGGCCGGCGCGCCGCGCCGCCACGTGCTCGTCGTCGACGACTCGGCGGTCGCGCGCGAGGTCATGTCGGCCGTGCTCTCGCGCGAGTTCACGGTCACGACGGCCGCCGACCCGCTCATCGCCATCGACAAGATCGAGAAGGCCTGCCCCGACGTCATCCTCCTCGACCTCGAGATGCCGCGCATGCACGGGCTCACCTTCCTGCGCAAGATCCGCGAGGAGACGTCGATCCCGGTCGTCATCTGCTCGAGCCTGCTCGGGCGCGGCACCGACGTCGCGCTGCGCGCCCTCGAGGACGGCGCCGTCGACGTCGTCGCCAAGCCGCCGCTCGGCGTGCGCGGCTTCCTCGACGACGCCGAGGTCGTGCTGCTCGACACCGTGCGCGGCGCCTGCCAGGCGCGCACGCGGCGGCCCAGGGCCGCGACGTTGAAGGCCTTCCCGGCGGTGGACCTCGCGGCCCTGTCGGCGTCTGCCGCCGCGACCGCGCCGCCCCCGCCCCCGCCGCTGCCCCGGGGCCTCGTGACCGAGGCCATCATCGCCCTCGGCGCCTCGACGGGCGGCACCGAGGCGCTGCGCGCCATCCTCGAGCGGCTGCCCGGCGACGCGCCCGGCATCGTCGTCGTCCAGCACATGCCCGAGGCGTTCACGGCGGCCTTCGCGCGCCGCCTCGATCAGTGCTGCCGCATGCTCGTCAAGGAGGCGGCGACGGGCGACGAGGTCGCCGCCGGCCGCGTGCTCGTCGCCGCGGGGAACCGCCACCTCGTCGTGCAACGCCGGGGCAAGCGCTACTTCGTCGAGGTCAGCGACGGCCCGCTCGTCTCGCGGCACAGGCCCAGCGTCGACGTGCTCTTTCGCTCCGTGGCCGCCGCCGCCGGGCCCAACGCCGTGGGCGCGCTCCTCACGGGCATGGGCGACGACGGCGCCGACGGCCTGCTCGAGATGAAGCGCGCCGGCGCCCGCACGATCGCGCAGGACGAGGCGACGTCCGTCGTCTTCGGCATGCCCAAGGAGGCGATCGCGAGGCGCGCCGTCGACCAGGTCGCGCCGCTCGGCCGCATCCCGCACCTCCTGCTCGCCGGGGCCGGCGCGCCCACCGTCCACCTCGGATGAAACCGACACATGAAAGGACCCCCATGGCTGCCCGCATCCTGATCGTCGACGACTCCAGCGTCATGCACGCCTACCACCGCCAGGTGCTGAGCGGCCTGCCCGACTGCCGGCTCTCCTTCGCGCGGCACGGCCAGGAGGCGCTCGCCAAGATCGAGGAGGAGGGCGCGCCCGCCGTCATCGTCCTCGACATCAACATGCCCGTCATGGACGGGCTCGAGTTCCTGCGGCGCCTGCGGGCCCTCTCGATCCCGCGCGCCTCGGTCATCATCGTGAGCACGGAGGGCAAGGACGACGACCTCCAGCGCGGGCTCGAGGCGGGCGCCGACGGCTACGTGCGCAAGCCCTTCAAGCCGAAGGAGCTGCAGGACCTGGTGCGGCGCTTCCTGGCCACGCCGGCCCGGACGGACGCGGCGCCGCGCGCGGCGGTGAGCCCGTGACGCCCGAGGCGACGACCCCCGCGGAGGGCTCGCCGGCGGCCTCCCTCGAGGACGCGCTACGCGCCGCGCTCGGCAGCGACGAGCGCGACGAGCGCGCGACGGCCATCCGCGAGGCCTCGACGCGCGCCGACCCCGAGGCGCTCGTCGTGCTCATGGGCGACCACGCCGACAGCATCGGCCGCAACGCCGCCATGGACGCGCTCACGCGCGGCGGCGCGCGCAGCCTCTCGGCGCTCGTGCGCGCGCTGCGCCACCCCGACCCCGAGGTCGTGATGTTCGCGGCGGGCGTGCTGGGCAAGACCCGCGACCGCGCCGCCATTCCGCACCTGGTCGGGCTGCTCACGCACCTCGACGTCAACGTCGTGCAGCAGGCCATCGAGAGCCTCGCGCAGCTGCGCGCGTCGTCGGCCGTGGGCGCGCTGCTCGCGACGCTCGACGAGGACCCCTGGCTGCGCTTCGCCGCCGTGCACGCCCTGGGCGAGATCGGCGATCCGCGCGCCGTGGGGAAGCTCGCGACGCTGCTCGGCGACGAGGTGGCCCGCGACGCCGTCATCGGCGCCCTCGGCAAGATCGGCACGGCCGAGGCCCTCGAGCACCTCGCGGCCGTGCTGCGCGAGAGCCCCGAGCCCGACGCGTTCATGGCTTGCCTGCAGGCCATCGGCGCGGCGCTCGATCGCCACCCCGACCTCAAGCTCGTGGGGCGCAGCGCCTGGGCCGGCCTGCGCAGCCCCGACGCCGGCGACGTGCACGAGCGCCTCGTCCAGGTGCTCGCGGCCGAGGCGCCGCTCGAGGGCGACGACGCCGTCGACGTCCGCCGCGCGGCGGCCGCGGTCATCCACGCGCTCCGGCTGCGGCACCTCTACACGGCGCTCGTCGTCGCGGGCAGCGACGCGGGGCTCCGCCAGTCGCTGGAGTTCTACGTGCTGGCCCTGGGGGCCGACATCGTGCCGACGCTGCGCCTCGGCCTCTCGGCCTCGAGCGCGAGCGTGCGCGAGCTCGCCTGCCAGTCGCTCGGCGCGCTCGGCGGCGACGAGGACGCCCCCGCGATCGCGGCGCGCCTCGGCGACGAGGTGCCGGGCGTGCGCATGGCGGCCCTGGGCGCGCTGGCCCGCCTCGGCAACGGCAAGCACGCCCACCGCATGCTGCCGCTGCTCATGGACGGCAGCGAGGAGGTGCGGCGCGCCGCGGTCGACGCGCTCACGCGCCTCGACGCCCAGGTCGTGACGCTGCTGCTCCTCACGGCGCGCGCGCAGCACGCCACCCACCTCGTCCCCACGCTGGCCGTCATGGCGGCGAACCCCCACCCCGACCAGCTCGGCTTCGTCGAGCGCTGCCTCGGCCACGAGGCGCCCGAGGTGCGGGCCGCCGCCGTGCGCGCGCTCGCGGCCCAGCGCGGCGACGTCGTGGCCCGCGTCGCGCGCGCCGTCCACGACCCCGACGCCGCCGTCCGCCGCGCCGCCCTCGAGGTGATCGCGACCTCGCGCTCCGCCCTCGCGCGCCGCATCCTGCTCCAGGCGCTCGACGAGGGGACGGACGCCGACGTCGTTCGCGCCGTGGGCGCGCTCGACGACCTCGCCGTCGTGCCGCCGCTCGTCCGCCACCTCGCCGCCCCCGCCGTCGACGTGCGCCTCGCGACCGTCGCCGCCCTGCGCAGGTTCGCCTCGCCGACGATCGTGCGCCACGTCGCCGCCCTCGCCACCGACCCGGACGCCGGCGTGCGCGAGGAGGTCGCGCGCCTCCTCGCCGCCTCGGGCGACCCTTCGGCGCGCGCCGCTCTCGAACGCCTGTCCGTCGACCCCGCGGGCGCCGTCGCCGAGATCGCCCGGGGCGCCCTCGCCGAGGCCGCCTGAACCGCCGCCCGCGGGCCCGCTGCCTCGAGCGGGCCCGGACCGGCGGACCGGTGGCGCGGCCGCGGGCGGCCGGGCCCCGACGTGGGCGGCTACCCGCCGCTCAGGGGCGGCGCGCGGGCGGGGCGAAGAGGAAGCCCTGCAGGGCGTCGCAGCCGAGCTCGAGGACCGCGTCCCGCTCTTCGGGCGTCTCGATCCCTTCGGCGACGACGAGGCCCCCGAGGCGCTGGCAGAGGCGCGTCGTGGAGCGGACGACCTCGCGGCGCGCCGGGTCGCGATCGACGCCGCGCACGAGGCCCATGTCGAGCTTGACGATCTCCGGCTCGAGGATGGCGAGGCTGACGTGCCCGGCGTACCCGGCGCCGAGGTCGTCGACGGCCAGGCGGTAGCCGAGCGCGCGCAGCCGCGCGATCCGGCCCGTGAGGTCGGGGACGCGCTCGAGGGGCGCCTGCTCGGTGATCTCGAGGACGACGCGCGCGGCGAACGGCGCGAGGGGCCCGCGCGGATCGTAGAGCGCCTCGTCGTCGAGCTCCTCGGCCCCGAGGTTCGTGAAGACGTCGCCCGGCGCGGCCGCGAGGTCGGCGGCGAGCCGGGACCGGATGGCCCGGCTCAGGCGCCGGCGTCGCGAGCGGCGCCCGGCGGCGTCGAACAGCGCCACCGGATCGCCGAGCGCCGGCTCCTCGGAGCGCACGAGCGCCTCGTGGGCGATCACGCGCCCGTCGCGCGCGCTCACGATCGGCTGGTACGCCAGCCACAGCGAGCACAAGGCCCGCGCGAAGGCGGCGTCCGGCCCGGACGGCTCCGCGGGCAGCGACGCCCACCCGGCGCGCGGATGCCGCACGCGCTCCTCGTCCCGCCACCAACCCTCCCGCATGAGCGCCTCGGGGCATGTCGACATGAGGAGCGCCCCGTGCAATTCGCAGACCCACTCGGCGGAGAGGCCCGCGCCGGCGTTCGCGCCGTGCGCGTGGCGCGAGCGCGGCTTCGGGTGGCGAGGACCCGGGTCGCCTGGACCCGTCCGCGGTCGCGCGACCATGAAGCCCGCCACGCGCGCGGGGCTCGCGTCGCCTCGGGCTCGGCGCGCCGGTTGCAATGTCGCCCCGGCTGACGGCGGCGAACGACGAACTTTCCACGCGGAGAAGCGGATGCTCAAGGACATGAAGATCGGTCAGCGGCTCGGCCTGGGGTTTGGCGCCGTGCTCGTCATGCTCATCGCCGTGGCGGGCGTCGGCTACTGGACGCTCTCCGCGACCGCCCGGACCGCCACCCACATCCTCGAGGCCGACTGGCCGCTCGTCGAGGCGGCCTTCCACGCGCGGTTCGAGGCCCTCAAGCTCCGCCAGTACGAGAAGGATCTCTTCCTCAACGTGGGCGACGCGGAGAAGGAGGCCCACTACCTCTCGCTGTGGACCGACAACCAGAAGCTGGTGCACGAGGCCCTCTCCGACGTCGAGAGGTACGCCACGGCCGAGGCCGACCACGAGATCATCCGCGCGATGCGCGCCGACCTCGGCGTCTACGAGGAGGCGATGCAGCAGATCATGGCGCAGATCCGCGCCAAGGACATCACCACGCCCCAGGGCGGCAACGAGGCGATCACGGTGCACAAGAACGCCGTCCGGCGCCTCGAGGAGACGGCCGTCGAGCTCGCGGCGCGACACGCGAAGGGCTTCACGGCGCTCGACAAGGAGGTCAGCGACTCCACCTCGCGCAGCGCGTGGCTCATGCTCACCGTCATCATCGTCGCGCTCGGGTTCAGCCTCGTCGTCGGGCTCTTCATCACCCGCAGCATCACGGCGCCGCTGCGCCAGGCCGTGGAGGCCGCCGAGCGCGTCGCCGAGGGCGACACCAGCGTCACGATCACCTCGGACTCGCGCGACGAGGCCGGCCAGCTGCTCGAGGCCATGGGACGCCTGGTGGGCTCGATCGAGGAGAAGGCCTCCGCCGCGAGCGCCATCGCGGGCGGCGACCTCAAGGTGCGCGTCACGCCGGCCTCCGACCGCGACACCCTCGGCACCGCGCTGGCGGCCATGGTCACGAAGCTCACCCAGGTGATCGGCGAGGTCTGGACGGGCGCGAACTCGCTGTCGTCGGCGTCGTCGCAGCTGTCCTCGACGGCGCAGGCGCTCTCGCAGGGGACGAGCGAGCAGGCGGCGAGCGTCGAGGAGACGACCTCGAGCCTCGAGGAGATGAGCGCGTCGGTCACTCAGAACGCCGAGAACAGCCGGCAGACCGAGCACACCGCCGTCAAGGGCGCCGACGACGCCAGCGAGGGCGCGCGCGCCGTGGGCGAGACCCTCAAGGCGATGACGGCCATCACCGAGAAGATCTCGATCATCGAGGAGATCGCCTACCAGACGAACCTCCTCGCGCTCAACGCCGCCATCGAGGCGGCCCGCGCCGGCGAGCACGGCAAGGGCTTCGCCGTCGTGGCCACCGAGGTGCGCAAGCTGGCCGAGCGCAGCCAGTCGGCCGCCAAGGAGATCGGCGACCTCGCCACCTCGAGCGTCAAGGTCGCCGAGCGCTCGGGCCAGCTGCTCAAGGACCTCGTGCCGGGCATCCGCAAGACGGCGGAGCTCGTGCAGGAGGTGGCGGCGGCCTCGCGGGAGCAGGCCGCGGGCGTCTCGCAGATCAACAAGGCCATGACCAAGGTCGACCAGGTCACGCAGCGCAACGCCTCGGCCTCCGAGGAGCTCGCCTCGACGGCCGAGGAGATGTCGGCCCAGGCCGAGGCGCTGCAGGACCTCGTGTCCTTCTTCCGCGTGGCCGGCCTCGAGGCGGCGGCGCGGCGCAAGCCGGCGCGGCCCGCGACGCAGGCGCGCGGCGCGCACGCCGCGGCC
>DASZWW010000404.1:0-2214 GCA_035546175.1 Polyangia bacterium | reverse complement strand
CAGCCCCAGTCTCTTCGATCCGCTCATCTGTTCCCCAATGCCGTCAGGAGCTGAGCCCGCGCCGACGCCAGGCTATACCGCGCCGAGACCTCCTGCGCCTCGGACGTCGTGTAGGCGACCTGGGCGTCCGCGAGCTCGATGATGCTGCCCTGCCCGGTCTGGTAGCGCGCCTCGGCGAGGCGCAGCTGCTCGCGCGCGTTCGCGAGCGCCTCCTCGGCGCCGCCGATGCTCGCCTTCGCGGCGCGCACGGCGAGGCGGCCCTGCACGACGTCGACCGACACCTGGAGCCGCGCGGCGTCGGCCTGCGCCTCGAGCGCCGCCAGCGTGCCCTTCGCCTCGCGGATCTGCGCGCCCGTGAGGCCGCCCGCGAGGAGGGCCCAGCTCGCCTGCGCGCCCACGAACCAGTTGGGCCCGAGCTCGTCGAGGTGCGTGCCGGCGGCGGTGAGGCTCGCGATCCCCGAGATGGCCGGGAAGTAGTTGCCGCGCTCGGAGCTCACCGTCAGCTCCTGGGCCCGGCGGTTCTTCTCGGCGGCGGCGATCTCGGGCCGCGCCTTGAGCGCGCTCTCGATGAGCGGGCGCTCGTCGCCGTCCTCGCCCGGAACGGGCGGCATCTCGGTGTCGGTCAGGTCGAAGACCGTCCCGCCCGGCGTGCCCATCGCCTGGTTGAGGAGGGCGAGGTCGGCGGCGTACTGGTTCGCCGCGACGACGGCCTGCACCTCGGAGTTCGCGAGCGCGGTCCGCTGCGTGGCGAGATCGATCTGCGACTTCATGCCCGCCCCGACCATCGAGACGATCTGGTCGAGGTGCTTCTTCTGGTTCACCACCGCCTCCTGGGCCACGAGGACGAGGTCGTGCTGGCCGCGGGCCGTGAAGTAGGCGCGGCGCACGTTGAAGAGGGCCTGCAGCTCGGCGGCCCGCTCGCTCGCGCCGGCCGCCTCGTGAGTGGCGCTGGCGGAGCGCATCCTGTCGATGGTCGTGTTGAAGTCATAGATGAGCTGCGAGCCGGTGAGGCCGAAGCTCCAGAAGTCGTACGTCTTGCTCCAGCTGACCGGCGGCACGGTGAGGGTCGTGCCCATGGTCATGCCCATCCCGGCCATGGTGTTCGCGGGCGCGATGTTCACGCCGGGACGGAACACGTAGTTCGCCGTCGTCCGCTCGTAGGTGGCCGTCCCCGCCACCTGCGGCAGGTAGCCCGAGCGCGCCTCCGCGACGCGGCCCGCCGCGGCCTCGGTCTGGCCCGCCGCCTGGCGGACCGTCGGCTGGTTGTGGAGGGCGTTCTGCTCGGCCGTGGCGAGCGTGAGCGCGGGCCCGTTCGGGACGTCGATCGCGCCGGGCGGGAGATCGACCGCCAGCAGGCCGGCCGTGAGCAAAATGAGCATCGTAGGCATGTCCCGGATGGTGCGTCACCGGCAACAAGTAGGCCAGGGGTCCCCCTTGCTAAACCGGCGTTCTCATTGGCCCGTCGTGTCGTGAAACGAAACACCTGTCCTGTTCGGCGGCAACCGGGGGCACGGGACAGCGGCGCGGGTCCGCGGTATGTACGTGGGAACCCATTTTGCTAGTCGACAGCCCCGAAAAGATGCGCCGGCCGATCTTCCAAGGCCTCCTCACGGTGGCCGTCCTGGGCGTCGTGACGTCCGGGCTGGCGGTCGTGGCGCTGCATCGAACGGTCACGGGCATCCAGTCGCTGCGCGTGTCTCACGCGCGCGAGTCCACGGCCGAGGAGCTCAAGCGCATCGACTCCAGCCAGCCGGGCTCGGAGCTGCCGGCGCCGAACATCATCGGCATGCGGGGCGACGTCGCGCGGTCGCCCGTCGAGATCGCCGCCCGGGTCCCGCCGGCCTGGGGCCCCCCGCTCGTGGCGCTCGCCGAGCGCGCGCTCGCGACGCGCGGCGCCGTCTACGACGAGGTGGCCATCCCGGGCGCGCGCCTCGTCGAGCGCGCCGCGCCCGCGCCGGGCGATCGCGTCGCCTGGGTGGCGTACAAGGTCGGACAGTCGCCGTACGTCCAGAGCTGGCGGGTGCTGGTGGTCGCGCTGACGATCTCGGCCATGCTGCTCGTCGCGAGCGCGCTCCTGTCGCTCGTCACGTTCAAGCGCGGCGCGCACCAGCTGCTGAGCGCGACGCGCGCGCTCTCGCGCGACCTGGCCGCGCCCGTGCCCCGGCCGCCCGTCGGCGAGCTCGCCGCCATCGGCGACGGCATCGCGGCCCTCGC
>DASZWW010000403.1:0-23533 GCA_035546175.1 Polyangia bacterium | reverse complement strand
CGCGGCCGCGGTGCCCGTCGTCGTCGCGCCCGCGCCCGCGGCCCCGTCCGGCCCGCCCGCCGTGTTCCAGGCGGGCCTGCGCTTCGTGCCCCAGGCGAAGGACGCCAACGGCAACGATCGCGCGAGCGCCGGCCTGGCGTTCACGTGGCTCACGCTGGCCACGCCGTACGGGCGCGGCTCCGCGGTCGTGGCCCTCGAGTCGTCGCGCTGGCACGCGGGCCGCGCCGACGTGTCGGATCGCGATCAGGTGGCCTTCTACGGGCTGGGGCTCGACTGGACGGTGCCCTTCGCGTCGCACGGCACGGGCATGTTCGTCGGCGCCGAGGCCGCCGGGGGCGTGCTGCAGACGAGCCGCATGACGTCGCCCACCATCGGCACCGACGCGGTCCTCATGCTCACGCCCCACGTGGGTGGCGCCGTGGCCTACCGAGGCGTTGGCCTCTTCGTCGACGCGGGCTGGCGCTTCCAGCTCCTCGCCGACACGGCCACCTCCGGAGACGCCAAGGAGGGCGGCCTCCTGCTGCAGGGAGGCCTGCGCGTCGAGATGCCGCGCGGGGAGCCGCGCGCCGATCGCGCCGCCGGCCCGTCCGTCCTCGACGCCTTCTCCCTGGGGTACGCGGCGCGCTTCTACGCGCCGAACGGCAGCCGGGTGTGGAACCGCTACGGCGGCCTCTTCGGCGCCGACGCGGGGCCGCTCGTGGGGCACGAGCTCGCGCTCACGACGAGCCTCGGCCTGCCGCGCGCGCACCACGTCGACTACGGCGTCGCCCTCGACTACCTCGGCGCGAGCCAGGACGGGGGCGGCACGGCCCTCTCCATGCTGGGCCTCGGCCTGCTCGCGACGTGGCACGCGTTCGCGACCCGGCAGCTCCTCAACCCCTACGTCGGCGCCCGCCTCTCGGCGGTCTACATCTCGAGCGACGATCCCATGACGTTCCAGTACAAGAGTCAGGTGAGCCCCACCGCCTCGGTCATGGCCGGCGTCGACGTCGCGATCCTGCGCCGCGTGGCGCTGCGCCTCGGCGTCGCCTACGACGAGGTCGACAACGCGAACGACGTGGCGAACGCGTCCCTCTCCGGCTACGCCGTCGAGGCGGGCCTGGGGGTGCGGCTGTGAGGGGCGCGCGGCTCGTCGGCGCGGTGCTCGCTCGCCGGGCGGGCCTCGCGGCCGCGCTCGTGCTCGGCGGCCTCGCCCTCGGCGGGTGCCCGCTCCAGACGCCGAGCGCGGGCGTCGTCACGCCGGGCCTCTCGATCGAGGTCTCGTCGGGGGCGCCGCTCGTGAACGACACCATCACGCTCACGGCGATGTCGGCGGGCGGCGTCGACCTCGGGTCCGCCACCTGGACGGCGAGCAACCCCCAGATCCTGAGCCTGTCCGCGAGCAAGGGCGCGAGCATCTCGGCCACGGCGCTCAAGAGCGGGCTCGCCACCGTCACGGTCACGGCGGGCGCGCTGCGCGGCGCCGTCGCGATCACCGTGCTCGACTCGATCGGCGACGTCGCCATCCAGGGGCCGACCTCGATGACGAAGGGCACGGACGCGACGTACACCGCGACGGTGACCGACGCGACCGGGCGCACCGTCAACGCGGCCGTGGCGTGGGTGGTCTCGCCGCCCGGCGGCGGCGTCCTCGCCCTCGCGACGCCCGGCTCGAACACCGGCTCGTCGATCCAGGTCCACGCCGCGGGCGTCGGCGACGGCGCGGTGACGGCGGCGGCGGGCGGTCGCGCCGCGCAGGTCGCCGTCAAGGTCGCGGCGACGAGCGGCACCCTCGTCATCACGAGCGCCGACGGCACGCCGGTGCCCACCTTCGTCGCGGTCGGCTCACCCCTGACCGTGCAGGCGAGCTACGAGGCCACGAGCGAGCTCGCCGCCGATGCGCGCTGGACGGCGACGGGGACGTGCATGCCCATCGGCACGTCCGGCGCGTCGGTGTCCGTCGAGCCCATGGGCTCGGGCACGTGCACGCTCACGGCCTCGGCGAAGGGGATGCAAGCGACGGCCACGTTCCAGATCGTCAGCATCACCGACGTCGAGATCTTGGGCGACGGCACGACGCCGCTCGCCGTCGGGGACACGCGCACGTTCAACGCGGTCGGGCTCGCGGGCACGATGGAGACGGGCGCCGTGGCCGTGACGTGGAGCACGGGCGGCCCGGTGCTCTCGCTCCAGCCCGGGGCCACCGCCGTCAAGGTGACGGGCACCGAGATCGGGACCGCGACGCTCACCGCGACGGTGTCCGGGGCCATCATGAAGACGATCGACGTGACGGTCGCGCCCGCGTCGATCAAGCTCGCGGCGACCGGCGCGCGCGTGCTGGCGGGCGCGGGCACGACGCTGACCGCCGCGCCGCTCGACGCCGGCGGCAAGACCGTCATCTTCGCGAGCGCCGACGGCGTCACCGTCGCGGGCGCGACCGGCTTCGGGTCGGTGGGAGTGCCCACGCTCCAGACCGACGGCACGGTCACCGTCGCGCTCGGCGACGCGAAGGCGGACTCGGCGGCCGTGACGGTGTCGTTCGGCGGCGTCACGAGCAACGCGCTCGCCTTCACGGTCGCGCAGATCGCGACGGTCGTCGTCATGGGGCCCCAGGGGCCCATCCGCATGGGCTCGAGCGCCGACTTCACGGCCGTGCCCACCGACGGGATGGGCGCGCGCATCGACGGCGACGTCGCGGCGACCTGGACCGATTCGACGGGCGTCTACCAGTTCCCCGCCGCGAACGGCACGCTCCTCGTGACGGCCAACGCCGTCAAGCTCGGGACGTCGGCGATCGTCGCCACGGTGGGCGGCATCTCGTCGACGCCGTACGCGTCGCCCGTGCAGCCGGCCAGCATCGGCATCACGGCCTTCTCGCCGACCTCGATCGCGGTCGGCGGCACGGCGACGACGACCGTCACGGTGCTCGACGCCGGCGGTCAGCCCATCCCGGGCGTCCCGCTCAGCCAGGTCTCGCTCATGGCCGACGACGGCACGAAGGTCTCGTTCGACGCGGGCGCCGTCGTGGGCGCGGGCGCGACCCTGGGCTACCTCTTCACCGCCACGGGGCTCGCCGCGACGCCCGCGAAGGGCGTCAGCGTCCAGGCCACGTGGACGGACGGCATGTACCCGGTCCAGAGCACGCAGGTGCCGCTCGTCGTCACGCCGTGACGCGCGTCGAGCGGGAGCTCAGGGCGCGGCGCACGTCGCGATCGAGCTCGCGCCCCGGGTGAGCGCCGTGCAGACCCCGCCGTCGAGGTCGCAGCTGGCGCCCGGGTGCCACTGGTTGTCGGCGCCGCAGGTCTCGACGCCGGCGCCGGCGGCGCACCGGCCGTCGGCCGCGCCGAAGGCGTTGCCGGCGCCCGCGCACGCGACGCAGCCGATGGCGACCTCGCCGCTCGCGCGGCAGCTCGTCCCGGCGGGGCACGCGGTCTCGGCCATCCAGAGCCCCTGCTGATCGCACACGCGCTCGGAGGGGGCGCCGTCGAACGCGCAGGCGTGGTCGCCGGGCGCGCACTCGGTCTCGCACTCCGCCTGCGGGCCGGCGGGGCGGCAGCGGCCGAGCAGGCACAGGCGATCGAGCGTCCACGCGCCCGCGGCCGAGCAGACCTCGATGGCGGCGTCGTCGGCGCGGCAGCGGCTCGTGCCCGGGTCGCACGGGCCCCCGCAGCGGATGTCGGGTCGCGCGCCGGCCGCGACCGGGTTGCACGCGCCCTCGCACGACGAGACGTCCGCGCCCCAGCGGCCGCCCGCGCACACGCGATAGAACGGCCCGCCCAGACACTCGCGCGCGCCGTCCTCGCACTCCGGCGCGCAGTAGCCGACGGCGCGGCCGTCGAGCGTCGTCACGGGCGTGCACACGCCGGCGCACGCCGCGGGCGCGAGTGTGCCGCCCGGCAAGCACGCCTGCATCGTCCCGTCCGGCTCGCAGACGCCCACGGCCTCCGCGCCGCCGAGCGCGCCGCGCCCGAGCCAGTACCAGCACGCGGGGTCGACGCAGGTGGCCCACGTCCCGCCCCCTTCCATCGGGATCTCGGCGCAGTACGACGTCGTGCCGTTCATCGAGTAGCCCGCGCAGCTGTGCGACGCGCTCCACGTCCCGTCCTGCTCGCACATCTGGTAGCCGAAGTCGCCGTGGCAGCGTGGAACGCCGGGCTGACACGGTCCGTCCGCGCTCCCGTAGCCGTCGCTGGCCGCGCCGGCGTCGGCGTCCGCGGGCCCATCGTCGCCCGCGTCGCCCCGGACCTCGGCGCGGCCCTCGAGCGCGGCGTCCCTGCCGTCGGGCGCGCCGGCGTCCGGCGGGCGCCCGTCGGGCGGCGTGTGGGGCGACGAGCCGCACGCCGCCAGCGTCGCGAGCACGGCGAGGGTGAACGGACGTCGCACGGCGAGCATCTTGCCCGAAGGCGCCTGCCTCCGCGATGCGGCGGCCGAGGGCGCGATGCGCGCGGCCCGCTTCGCGCCTGGCCCTTCGTCTCGCGCATCGTCTAGCGCAGCGTCGGATCGACGACGCGGCCGAGGAACAGGATCGTCCCCGTCGCGTCGTCGCGGATCGCGAAGAGGAAGGGGTGGTCCACGACCAGCGGGTCCGCCGGGAGGGCGGCGGATTTGCGCGAGAACGTCACGCCCGTCGCGGCCGCCGCCTCGGTGCCCGTCTCGTCGACGGCGACCATCGCCTGGTGCTCGACCTTCTTCATGAAGAGATCGCGGCCGCCGTCGATGCCCGAGAAGTCGGCGGCGTTCGGCGAGAAGGCGTCGGTCATCCCCATCGCCTGCAGCGTGGCCGCGAGGTCGAGGCCGTGCTGGAGCTCGAAGCGCGGCATCGTGACCGACACCATCGTCGTGGGCGGGGTCGCGAGGATCGTCTCGAGCGCGTCGGCGCCGAGGCCGGCCTCGAAGGCGTCGAAGGTCCCCGCGTCGGGCACGATGAGGACCATGGACGCGCCGCCGATATAAGGGAGAGACGCCGCACGGTACCCGGCGCCGGTCCAGCCGCCCGCGGGCTCTGCGCCCGACATCATCGCGGTCGCGACCGGACCGGTGGGGGCTACGAACGAACCGCTCGCGTTCACGACGCCGAAGGCGTTCAGCCAGTCGGCGTGGAAGTAGACGGCGTTCGTGAGGGCGAGCGCCGTCGTCGGATCGATGGCCCCGGCCGGCATGAGCTCGGGGATCTTGCCGTCCGTGCGCCCCGAGACCCACTGGTTGATGGCAGCGCGGGCCGCCTCGGGCGCGGTGGCGAAGTCGACGACGTGGACGCCGGCCCCGTAGTCCTCGGCGAGGAGATCGAGGTAGTCGGGCACGATCGCGGCGCCGCTGCCCACCCAGAGCGCGTTCGCGAGCGTGAGCTGGAAGGCGTGGCCGTCGGTGGGCGTCGCCTCGAGCGCGAGGTCGAGCGCGTCGAAGGCGCGGTGCAGGCGCGCGACCGGCAGCGAGAAGTGCAGCGTCGTCGCCATCTGAGCCGCGGTGCTCCCGCGCGCGCCGCCGTAGGCCATCGCGAGGCCGATGGACAGGCTCGCGGGCGAGAACGCCAGGTTCCCCGGCGTCGCGCGGACGGCCTGGTAGAGGTCCCAGGCGAACCGGCCATCGTCCGCGGTGAGGGTCGCGGGATCTCCGTCCTGCAGGACGGGCGCGGTGACGCGGACCTGCTCGGAGCGGAGCTCGGTCGCGCCGCCGGAGGGCGAGGGGCTGCTACACGCCGCCAGCGCGCATCCGAGGAGCGGGTACGGGAGGCACCGGAGCCGTCGGGACAGAGCCATCGTGCCAGCGAGCGAAGCAATCCGGGCGCCAGGGACAGGAGCGGGCAAGTGCGCGATTCGGCGCGGCGGCTCCTCGGAAAACTGACGGGGGGACGGGCCTCGCCTGACCTACCTCGAAGGGTCGAGCCCGCGCTCGGGGTGGAGCGAATGCCGGCGCGCGCCCTCGACCGGCTCCGGCTTGGGCTCCGGCTTGGGCTCCGGCTTGGGCATGGGCCCCGGGTGCGGCATGGGGCCGCCCGGCACGCTCGGCGGCGGTCCCACGCCGCCCGAGATGAGCCACCTCCTCGTCTTCGCGTCGCACGTGAGCTCCGTCGAGCCGCAGTCGCCGTACGAGCACTTCTTGCCCGGCTTCGTGCAGGCCGTGCCCTGCGCCGGCTGGCCGTCGGGGCAGCCGTCGGTGCGCCTGACCTCGCACTTCCAGCGCGGCTCGCCCGGCGGCTGCGGCACGCCCGAGCAGGGGATGCTGCGGACGCACGCGCAGCGCCCCGCGGGGTACACGCACATCTGGCCGGAGCTCGTCCCCGGATCGCAGGGGCCGCTCGCCTGCTTGAAGGTGGGCGGGCACCGCACGTCCGGCCCGCCGGCCGCGAGCGCCGCCGACCCGAGCGCGAGCAGCCCGAGGGCGAGGCCCCTCATCGCGGCGCCTTCGCCAGCGACAGCTCGTCGATCTTGCGCCCGTCGATCGTCTGGAAGCGCGCGTGCAGCGACGCCTCGTCGGCCTCGACGAACAGCGCGCCCGCGCTCTCGTTGTAGCGCGCGACGCTGCCGGCCACGGGCCGCCCGACCGGGTAGAAGACCGCCCCGCCGAGCCCGTTGACCACGTAAGGCAGGCCGTCGATCTCGAAGCGCTCGTAGTCGTGGTCGTGCCCCGCGAGCACGAGGTCGACGCCCCACTGCTTGAACGGCCAGCGCAGCGCGGCCGTCCCGCCGTGCGGCCCCGACGAGTACGGCGCGTGGTGCAGGTAGACGATCCGCCACGGCGCGGTCGAGAGGGCGAGCGCCTGGTGCAGCCACCGCGCCTGCGCCGAGTCGGCCGTGTTGCCGTCGGGCTCGCTCGGGTCACTGTCGAGCGCGAAGAGGTGCACCGGGCCGCGCACGAAGTCATAGTACCGCTCGTTGCCCGGAAGCTCGAAGTAGTCCAGGTACGGCCGCGCGCCCGGCTGCATCCAGTCGTGGTTCCCGAGGGCGGGGAAGAAGTGGTTGTGGACGGCGCCGCAGCCGAAGCGCCCGGCGTAGGGCGCGATGTACTGGTGATAGAAGAGCCCGATGTTGAGGTCGATCGTCTCGGCCGCGCCGAGCGGATAGTTGTTGTCGCCGAGCGTGATGATGAAGTCCGGGCGGTAGGCCTTCACGAGATCGGCCACCGCCTCCTCCGCGGGCCCCGCGTAGCCGAAGTCGCCGATCGCCGCGAAGCGGACGCCCACGCCGGCGTCGACGCTCGCCGGCTCGGCCGCGACGCAGCCGCCGTCGGGGATCTCGTCGGCGCGCGGGTGCCACTCGGGGTTCTCCCGCCTCGGCAGCGACGGGTGGCGCAGCGCGAGCGCGATGGCGACGAGCGCGCCGAGGAGCACGAGCGCCACCACGAGGACGAGGCGCCGCTCGCGACGATCCGGCACGCGGCGATGCTATCACGCCCCCGCGGCGAGCCGCGCCGGCGGCGGCTCACAGAATCGACCTCGCAAACGAGATCGGGAGGCCTCCGGGCGGCGCCGCTCGTGGTGTGCATCGGCGGCCGAGCCCAAGGCGGGCTATTGGGGGCGTCGGCTCGTTTTTCTCAGCCGACGGGAGAAAAAAAGCCCGTTGACGAAAACACGAGAAAACTCGCTCTAAAAGTGTTGTCACGCGTGAGCGGTCGAAAATACTGTGCCCTGTCGCCACCGGGGCTCGCTGCCCGCGACGCCGTGACGACACGCAGACGCTCCCCCGGGCGTGGAGCCGGCTTCGGCTGGTTCCACGCCTTTTTTTTCCGCCGCGTGCCCCATCGGGGTCAGCGGTAGTGGATCTCGAACGGCTTGTTGGTGATGAAGACCACCGTCACGTCGCTCTCCGCGGTCGCGCCGTGCTGCATGAGCGCGCCCTCGGGGAACCACACGAAGGTCCCCGGACCGAAGCGCCCCGCGTTGGTGACGAGCGTGCCCTCGAGGACGTACATGCCGTGGGCGCAGGGGTGGGTGTGCCAGGGGTTGATGACGCCCGCCGGGTAGCGCGTGAGCCGCACGCCCATGCCCGTGTCCGGATCGTCGATGAGGACCTTGCGGTAGATCGAGCGCCCGATCTTCTCGTTCGGGCGCTCTTCCCAGGGGATGGCGTTGGTGTCGACGACGATGGGCGCGCTGCTCATCGGCGCAGGATACGACGGCGGCGCGCCGAGAGGATCGCGCCCGCCAGGAGCGCCGCCGCGAACGCCCCGCTCCCCGACGGCGTGCCGGCGCCCCCGAGGTCGCAGCCCCCCGACGAGGACGCGGTCTCGACGATGGGCGCGCGCCCCGCGGGGTAGAGGTCGTGCAGGGCGAGCACCTCGTCGGGCGAGAGCGAGCGCTCGTCGATGTTGCCGCGCGTCGCCGACGGATACATCGTGGCCTGGCGGACGCTGTCGGGGAGATTCGGATCGGAGCAGGAGGGGACGGGCCCGCCCTCGTTGGTCGTCTCGAACTCGGGCGCCGCGGCGCCGAGGTAGCAGGGGTGGTCGAGGCCGAGCGCGTGTCCGAGCTCGTGCGTGAGGCAGTTCTGGAGATCGACCTCGTTCGTGAAGGTCTCCGCCATGGCGGGATCGTCGGGCAGGAGCCCCCACATGATGTCGGGGTCGAGGGCGTTGATCTCGGTGTCCGTGTCGACGATGCGTCCGCCGATCGTCCACACCGTCGTGACGGCCAGCTCGCCGGGCAGGTAGTTCGGCATGTCCCACGACGACGTGCGGAAGGAGATCGTGTTGACGTGATCGTACGCGGGATCGGTGGGCGCATCGGGCGACGTCGTGATCGTGTAGTTGATGGACGAATCGAGCGCGGGGTCGCTCCAGGTCGCGGCGGCGCTCGTGGCCGCGGCCACCAAGCCGTCCATCGGGAGCACGGCGGGCCCGCCCGTCATGACCGTGAACGTCACGTTAGGATCGGGCCAGATGACGTCGAACATCCCGTCCTGGGAGCGCGTGCGGACGTAGGCGCTCGCAGGCGCGGCGAGAGCGAGCGAGACGACGAGGGCGGCCAGAATCCCGAGCGCGCGACGCATGGCCCGCGACGATAGGACGGAGCGGCGCGCGTGTCGACCGGGGACCGGTGACAGTTCGGCGACGCCGCCTTCGGGATCAGCGCAGGGCACGCGCGCCGGCGAGGGCGACCTGGCCGTCCTGCGAGGACTGCATCCCCGAGACGCCGATCGCGCCGACGACGGCGCCGCTCTCGAGCAGCGGCACGCCGCCCTCGACGGCGACGAGCTCGGGCCCGATCGACAGGAGGCGGATGCCGCCGGGCGCGGTCGTGACGACGTCCTCGAAGACCTTCGTGGCGCGGCGGAACATCGCGGCCGCCTGCGCCTTGCGCTGGGCGATCGCGACCGCGCCGAGGTTCGTCTGGTCGAGCTTCTGGAAGAGGACGAGGTGACCGGCGGCGTCGACGATGGCGATCGCCATGGGCCACCCGTTCGCCGCCGCCTCGGCCTCGGCCGCCGCCATCACGCGCCTGGCGGTCTCGAGCGACAGCGACGGGCCATAGGGAGGCGGGGCCTGGGGCGGGCGCGGGGCCTGGGCGTCTTGGGACATGACGGCCGCAGTATAGACGTCCGCCCCGCTGCGATCACTCGGCGAGCAGCGCCGGGACGGTCACTCACATGTCACGGAAACATGACCGGCCTCGTTCGCGCGGATGCGGCAGTGTGGCCGGGCCGCGGCGGAGTCCGAGCCGCGTCGCTCACACGAAAGGATCAATTCCATGAAAACCACCGCTCTCGCGCTGGGTCTGCTCGCGTCCGGCGTCACCTTCACGGCGTGGGCCGCCGAAGGCCCCACGCCCCGAGGGATCCCCCACCTCGATCACGTGTTCCTCATCATGATGGAGAACCACGGATACAACCAGATCATCAACAATCCCAACGAGCCGTTCGTCAACAAGTATGCAAAGAGCGCGAACCTCGGCACGAATTACTTCGCCATCGCGCACCCCAGCCTCACGAACTACCTCGAGGTCGTCGGCGGCTCGAACTTCGGCGTCCTGACGGACAACGCGCCCGACTGGCACAACGCCACCTGCAGCCCGAACCTCGCGACCGGGATGGCGGCGACGGACAACCCGGCGAGCCCCAACATCTGTCCGATCTCCGGAGTGGGGACCGACGCGCCCACGCCGACCTTCGACTGCTCGAACGAGGTGACGTCCGCGCCGTGCGAGGTGAACATCGACGGCGTGCAGTCCATCGCCGCGGCCAAGAACACCGTCGGGATGACCATCGGCGACCAGCTCGACGCCCGCCACGGGTCGTGGAAGAGCTACCAGGAGAGCCTCCCGCTCGTCGGCGCCGACGGCATCAACACGAGCGACGGCTTCTTCACGAACCTCACCGACTTCAGCACGATCATGCCGATCTTGAGCCCGCCGCTCACGTCGGACGCCATCGTTTCGCTGTACGCCGCCAAGCACAATCCCTTCGTCTATTTCAAGAGCGTCCAGGATGGCCGCGACGCCGACAACAGCCTGAAGAACACGGTGCCGTTCGACGGCCAGGGCGGCCTCTTCGCGGACCTCGGCGCGGGGCGGGCGCCGACGTTCTCTTTCATCGTGCCCAATCAGTGTAACGATCAGCACGGCCGCGGGAACGCCGGTCCGTTCTGCAACTTCGACCCGTCCTCCGACGGCACGCAGGCGGGCCTGAACCCCGCGCTCATCTACCAGGGTGACGTGACGGTGGAGAGGCTGGTCAACGCCATCCACGGCTCGCGCGTGTGGCGCGAAGGGAAGAGCGCGATCGTCCTCGTGTGGGACGAGAACGACTACAGCACGGCGCCGAACATCAATCAGGTCGTCCTGATCGTCGACACCAACTACGGCCGCCACGGCGTCTCGAGCGGCCGCCGCTACAACCACTTCTCGCTGCTCAAGTCGATGGAGGCCGGGTTCGAGCTTCCCTGCCTCAATCACGCCTGCGACAGGGACGTCGAGGTGATGTCGGATCTGTTCAGCAACTGAGCCGCCGACGAAGCGTGACCGTTGCGCCGCAGGCGCCCGCCCGGGCCTGCGGCGTTTTTTTGCGCGCGCGGCCGATTGCGACAGTTCGCCGAACGATGCGGGCGGTCTTCGCACGGCCGCCATCGAACCGTCGAAGGATCGGAACGAGAAGCGGCGACGGCACGTGCTACCTGACGACGCGTCCCCCCACTCGCGCCGGAGGATCCCTCATGACCAGCACCGATCGTCGAACGTTTCTCCAGTATCTGAGCTCGGGCGCCTTCGCGGCGGCCTTCTCGGGCAGCATCCGCCGCGCGCTCGCGCTGCCCGCCCACAACCGGACGGGCACGCTCGCCGACGTCCAGCACATCGTCATCCTCATGCAGGAGAACCGTTCGTTCGATCACTACTTCGGGACGCTGCGGGGCGTGCGAGGCTTCGGCGACCCGCGCGCCGTCAAGCTCCCGTCGGGCGACTCGGTCTGGAGCCAGCCGAACGGCTCGGGCGTGCTGCTGCCGTTCCGTCCCGACCTGCCGGACCTCGGGTCCGCGTTCATCGAGGACACCGACCACAGCTGGGGCCGCACTCACGCGGCCTGGAACCACGGCAAGTACGACCAGTGGGTGCCCCAGAAGGGCACGACCACGATGGCGCACTACGAGAAGCGGGACATCCCCTTCCAGTTCGCGCTCGCCGAGGCGTTCACGATCTGCGACGCCTACCACTGCTCGCTCTTCGGCCCGACCGATCCGAACCGCTACCACATGTGGACCGGCTGGGTCGGCAACGACGGCAAGGGCGGCGGCCCCGTCCTCGACAACGCCGAGGCCGGCTACGACTGGTCGACCTACCCCGAGAAGCTCCAGGAGGCCGGCGTCACCTGGAAGATCTACCAGGACAAGGGCGGCGGCCTCGACGCCGAGCACTTCTGGGGCTGGGGCGACGACGCCTACATCGGGAACTACGGCGACAACTCGCTGCTCTACTTCCACCAGTACCAGAACGCCGCCCCGGGGACCGCGCTGTTCGAGGGCGCGCGCAACGGCACCGACATCTCGCACGTGCCGGGCACGACGCTCTTCGATCAGCTGGCCGCCGACGTGAACGCGGGCACGCTCCCGCAGGTCTCGTGGATCGTGGCGCCCGAGGCGTACACCGAGCACCCGAACTGGCCGCCGTCGTACGGCGCCTGGTACGTGTCGAAGATGCTCGACGTGCTGACGTCGAACCCGGACGTCTGGAGCAAGACGGCCTTCTTCCTCACCTACGACGAGAACGACGGCTTCTTCGACCACGTCGTCCCGCCCACGCCGCCCGAGTCGCGCGCGCAGGGGCTCTCGACGGTGGACACGACCAACGAGCTCTTCGCCGGCGACGCCGACTTCCAGGCCGGCCCCATCGGCTTCGGCGTCCGCGTGCCGATGGTCGTCATCTCGCCGTGGAGCAAGGGCGGGTGGGTGTGCTCGGAGGTCTTCGATCACACGTCGCTCATCCGGTTCATCGAGCAGCGCTTCGGGGTCCACGAGCCGAACATCACGGCGTGGCGGCGCGCCGTCGCGGGAGACCTCACGTCGGCCTTCAACTTCGAGACGCCCAACGACGCGCTCGTGCCGCTGCCCAGCACCGACGGCCTCGCGCCCAAGGACGGCGATCGTCACCCCGACGTCGTGCCCACGCCGCCCCTGACGCAGGTGATGCCGAAGCAGGAGCGAGGCGTGGCGCGCGCGCGCGCCGTGCCGTACGAGCTGCACGTCCACGGGCAGGCCGACGCCGACGAAGGCAAGCTGCGCGTGCGCTTCGCGAACTCGGGGAAGGCGGCCGCCGTCTTCCAGGTGCGCTCGGGCAACGACCAGTCGGGGCCGTGGACGTACACCGTCGGCGCCCACGACGAGCTCTCGGAGACGTGGAGCTTCAAGGCCACGCACCAGACGGAGTACGACCTGACCGTCTACGGGCCGAACGGCTTCCTGCGCGGGTTCGAGGGCGGCCTGGCGAGCGACGCGGCCGACCTCTCGGTGCGCGCGCTCTACGAGCCCGATCGGCAGGCCGTCGTGCTCGAGATCCAGAACGGCGGGCGGCGGCTGGAGAAGGTGCGCGTCCGCGACGCCTACACGGGCGCGAGCGTGGCGCGCTTCCTCGACGCGGGCGAGACCTTCGCCCACCGCGTGGCCCTCGACGGCTCCTACGGCTGGTACGACCTCACGATCCAGGTCGACTCGGACGCGCGCTTCCGGCGGCGCGTCGCCGGCCACCTCGAGACCGGCCGCGACGGCCTCACCGACCCGGCCATCGGCGGCTGATCCTCCGACGGAGCCTGGAACGTCCCCCAGAGCCCGCCCGGCGCGAGGTGCACGCCGGGCGCGGGGCGGGCAGCGCGAGCGACGAGCCTCAGGGGCGCGAGGCGCCGGCGACGAACTGCCGCACGAAGTCCGTGCGCGGCGCCCGGGAGAGCTCGGGCAGGCGGCCGGTCTGCGTCACGGCGCCGCGCTCCATGACGAGCACGTCGCCGTCCAGGGTCTCGGCGTCGGCGGGATCGTGCGTGACGACGACGGTGGGCAACCGCCAGGCGCGCAGGCGTTCGGCGAGGAAGCGCCGCATGTCGCGGCGCATGGTGACGTCGAGGGCGGCGAGGGGCTCGTCGAGGACGAGGGCGCGCGGGCGGCGCGCCAGGGCGCGCGCCAGGGCCACCCGCTGGGCCTCGCCGCCGGAGAGCTCCGCGGGGCGGCGCGCGGCGAGGGCGGCGACGTCGAGCTCGGCGAGCGCCGCGCGCGCTCTCTCGAGCCGCTCGCCGCGCGTGCGCGCCGCGATGCCGTAGGCGACGTTGTGGAGCGCGTCGAGGTGCGGGAAGAGCGCGTACCGCTGGGGCAGAAAGCCGATGCCGCGGGCCTCGACGGGCACGTCGATCCGGGCGGCGGCGTCGAAGAGGGTCGTGCCCGCGAGGGCGATGCGGCCGCGCGCCGGCCCGAGCGCGCCGAGGATCATCATGAGGACGCTCGTCTTGCCCGCGCCGTTCGGGCCCACGATGACGAGCGGCGCGTCCTCGGCCCGGAAGGCCGCCGCGACGGAGAGCGCGCCCACGGTGCCCGCGACGTCGACCTCGAGGGCGCTCACGGGCGTCCCCCGGCCCGGATGGCGACGAGCAGCGCGAACGCCACGGCGACGAGCACGAGCGACAGGCTCTGCGCCGTGCGCAGGTCGGACTCGAGGGCCGTGTAGATCGCGAGCGCGAGCGTCTGCGTGCGCCCCGGCATGTTGCCGGCGAACATGAGCGTCGCGCCGAACTCGCCGAGCGCGCGCGCCGCGCACAGGGCGGCGCCGCCCGCGAGGCTCGGCAGCGACAGCGGGATGGCGACCGTGAAGAAGACGCGCGCGCGCGAGGCGCCGAGGGTGCGCGCCGCGAGGAGCAGATCGGGATCGACGCGCCGGAAGGCGGCCACGGCCGCCTGCAGGTAGAACGGGGCCGCGACGAACGACGCCGCGAGGACGACGGCGGCGCGCGAGAAGGGCAGGCCGACGCCCAGGGCCGACAGCGCGGGGCCGAGCAGGCCGCGCCGCCCGAAGGCGAGCAGCAGCGCGACGCCCGCGACGGCGGGCGGCAGGACGACGGGCAGCTCGAGCGCCGTCTCGACGAGCCGCCAGGGGCGCGAGCGGCGGCGGGCCAGCGTCCACGCGAGCGGCGTGCCCGAGGCGACGACGAACAGGACGCTCGCCGTCGTCGTGAGCAGCGTGAGCCGCGCCGCGGGGCCCACGAGCGGATCGCGCAGGCCCGCGAGCAGCGCCCGCGGCGTCGTCGTCAGGAGCAAGCCGGCGAGCGGCAGCGCCACGAGGAGGAGGAGCCCGCCCGAGAGCAGGCCCGCGAGCGCGGGCCAGAGCCACGCGCGCGGGCCGCGCGCCGCGCGCGGGGGGCCGCTCACCGGCAAGGCACGAAGCCGGCCTCTCGCAGCGCGGCCACTCCTTCCGGCGACCTCACGAGCGCGACGAAGCGCCGCGCCAGATCGGCGTGCGGCGCCGCGCGCAGCGTGGCGATGGGATATTCGGCCGTCACGTTGAGGTCGGGCGGGATCTCGACGAGGCGCACCTTGCCGGCGGCCGCGAGCGCGTCGCTGCGGTAGACGACGGCCGCGTCGGCCTCGCCCAGCACCACCTTGGCGAGGACCTGCCGCACGTTGAGCTCGCGCGAGACGATGCGGGCCTCGACGCGGGCGGCGAAGTCGGGGCCGAGCTTGGCGGCGGCCTTGTCGAGGATGCTGCGCATGTAGCGCCCGACGGGCACGTCGGGCGCGCCGACGACGATGCGCTCGGCGCGCGGGAGGTCGGCGAATCGCGTGACCGGCGGCGTGAGCCCGGCGCGCACGACGACGACGGGCTCGTTGCACGCCAGGATCGCGGGCGCGTCGACGAGCTTGCGGGCGACGACCGCGTCCATGTGGTTGCGATCGGCGGAGGCGAACACGTCGGCGGCCGCGCCCTGCTCGAGCTGCGTCCGCAGCTCCTGGCTCCCGGCGGCGTTCGCGACGACGGCCACCCCGGGGTTCTCGGCCTCGAAGCGCCTGGCCAGGCGGGCGAACACGTCCTTGAGCGACGCCGCCTCGAAGACGACGAGCTCGCGCCGCGAAGGCTCCGCGCGCGCCCCACCGGCCGAGAGGAGCGAGAGGAGGACGGCGAGGCGCCCGAGATCGCGAAGCCGGCGGGTCATGCTCCTCCCATACGAAGCCCCTCGCTTCGCCTGGGTCAAGACTGAATCGAGGGCCCGTGACGTCTCGGGTTAATGTGGGCCGCCCCATGAGCCCCGACCGGCCCCGACTCCGCGCCCCGCTGGCGGCGCTCGTCCTCGCGGCCGTCGCGCTCGGCGCCGGGACCGCGCGCGCGCAGGCGCAGCGGCCCCTCAGCCGCCTCGAGCGCGAGTCGGTCGACGAGGCGCTCAAGGACCGGGGCCTGGCGCTCGAGCCGAACCCGGCGGGCAAGACGATCGGGACGATCTACGTCGTCAACCAGGACGTGTTCTCGCGCCGCGACTGGTACTTCCAGCTGCTCAACATCTTCCACCGCACGACGCGCGAGAACATCCTGCGGCGCGAGCTGCTGTTCAAGCCGGGCCAGCCGTACGACCAGGCGCTCATCGAGGAGACGACGCGAAACCTGCAGACGCCGGCGTCCCTCGTGCTCGCGACCGGCCAGCCCGTGCCGCAGCCCGAGCTCTCGAGCGTGGTGGCCATCGTCCCCATCGTCCCCCTCCTGGCGGGCAGGCCCGGCACCGTCGACGTCCTCGTCGTGACGCGCGACGTGTGGAGCCTGCGCCTCAACACCACCTTCGAGTTCCAGCAGAACACGCTCTCGTACCTCGACACGTCCTTGTCGGAGAACAACCTCTTCGGCTGGCGAAAGTACCTCTCGGTCGGCTACACGCTCGACCTCGGCCAGTACGCCGTCGGCCCCGAGTACCTCGACCCGAACATCCTGGGGACGCGCCTCCAGCTCTACGCCAACGCGACGGCGAACTACACGCGCGGCACGAGCCACTACGAGGGCAACGACGAGCTCTTCGCGCTCGTCTACCCCCTGTACGCGCTCGCGAGCCGCTGGGGCGCGGGCCTCTCCTTCGCGCACGAGGACCTGGTCCAGCGCCAGTTCCTCGGCGACGCGGTCGCGCCCGTGCCGCTCCTCGCCGATCCGACCACCACCCTCCCGGACATCTACCGGCGGCGGGCCTTCATCGTCGACGGCAACGCGACGCGCTCGTGGCGGAGCGCCGTCATCCAGCGGCTCACGTTGGGGTACCACTTCGATGATCGGCGCTCGCTGCCGCTCGAGGGCTTCGACTACGGCGGCGCGACGCCCGCGCAAATTCAGGAGCTGCTCGCCGAGTACGCGCCCATCAGCGAGGTGCGCTCCGAGCCGTACGTCGGCTACTCGCTGTTCACGCCGCGCTACGGGATCTACCGCGACCTCAACACGTTCGACCTGCGCGAGAACCGGCAGCTCGGGCCGGCCGTCTCGCTGGTCGCCGCCTACGGCTCGCCCGAGCTGGGCGCGGACGTCCGCGCCTTCCCGCTCTCGGGGGCGGCGTCGTGGACGATCGGCCCCGACGGGTCGCTGGCCAGCGCGTCGCTCGCGGGCGGCCTGCGCCTCCGCGACGGCCAGGCGATCGACAAGGTGCTCCAGGCCAAGCTCTACTTCGCGTCGCCGGTCATGCGGCGCCTCCTGCGCGTCGTCGCCTCGACGGAGGCGGACGCCTACCGGGACGATACGCTGCGCCGGCGCTACTTCCTGGGCGGCGACAGCGGGCTGCGCGGCTACGCCATCGGCGCCCTGCAGGGCCCGACGCAGCTCCTCGGTCACCTCGAGCTGCGGACGACGGCGCTCGCCATCACCTCCCAGCGCGTGGGCGCGCTGCTCTTCGAGGACGTCGGCTCGGCCGCGGCCACCTTCTCGTCGGCGGCGCGCGGCCTGCTCGCCGACGTCGGCGTCGGCCTGCGCTGGCTCATCCCTCAACTCAACTCCACGGTCATCCGCTTCGACTGGGCGCTCCCGCTCGTCGCGGTCACCCTCCCCAACGGCGCCTTCGCCCCCGCCGGCCTGCCCGGCCGCCTCAGCGTCGGGTTCCAGCAGATCTTCTAGGTGTCCGTGCGGGGAGGGCGAGGCCCTGCCCGCGCTACGGCACGAAGTCGAGGCGGCCGAAGACGCCGTTCATCTCGTCGTTGGGGCCGGCCGTGAAGAAGAGCTGGTTGTGCGCGGCGCCCGCCGTGTCGTTGCCGAAGACGAGCGACCACAGGCCCGGGATGACGAGCGGCACGTTCCCCGAGGTGATGGCGGTGGCCTGGAAGGCCCCCGTCGACGGGTCGTAGGCGTTGACCTTGCCGTCACCGAAGTTGCCGATGATGAGGTCGTGCGACAGGTTGCCGAAGTCCGAGGGCGCGAGCGCGATCGCCCACGGCGAGTTGAGCGCCCCTTGCGAGACGAGGCGCTTCGTGAGCACGCCGTCGAAGTCGAAGGCGTCGACGTAGCCGTTGCCCGCGCCCTTGACGTCGTCCTTGGCGTCGGCGTCCTGCTTCGCGTAGGTGACGAACACCGTCGCGCCCTCCGCGTGGACGCCGAAGGGCGCGAAGCCCGTCGGGATGGTCGGGTCGACGAAGCCGCCCGTGGTCGTGATCTTGTTGTAGCTCATGTCGTAGACGTCGACCTTGCCGTTGTGAAAGTCGGTCGCGTAGAGGCGCGCGACGCTGTTGCGCAGGCCGAGGGCGAGCCCCTTGTAGACCGAGTGGGCCGTCGCGTTCTCGACGCGCGTCGTGGCCGCCGTGCCCGTCTGCCAGCCGGCGATCGTGCCGTCCTCGCTCGAGAAGATGAACTTGTCGCCCATGAAGGCGGTCGTGACGTTGAAGACGAGGCCGGTCGGCGCCGAGGGCGGCGTTCCGCCCGTGGGCGGCGGGATCGTCACGATGAGGGGCTGGGCCACGCCCTGGGCGTTGTAGACCGTCGAGGTCCCCGTGCCGTTGTTCGCGATCCAGATCGGTCCCGACGGGTTGAAGGCCAGGCCCCACGGGTTGACGAGGTTGGGGTCGACCGTCGGCATCGAGCCGTCCACGCCCGCGTCGGTGCTGCCGTCGACGCCGCCGTCGGGCACCGAGTCGATCACCAGGACCGTCGAGACGAGCTTCTGCGGCTGCGCGGCGTCGGCCGCGTCGACGCCGCCGTCGTGCCCGGCCGCGGCGTCGCTGCCGGCGGCCCCGTTGGTGTCGGGAGACATCCCGTCGGGAGACGTCCCGGCGGCGCCCGTCCCGTCCTCGTTCGAAGGCTTGTCGGTCGCCTTGTCGTTGTTCAGATCGCTCGCGGGCGCGTCGCGGGCGTCGGTGGGGTGACTGGTGCCGTTGCTGCAAGCCAACGTCACGAAAAAGGGAACGACCAAAGCAAACCGGGAAAGTTTCATCGCGCGCCTCCGCCCATTGGGGGTTTCCGCGGGGCAAGATAGGTCCCGCCATCGATCGCGCAACAGGCGGCGCGAGAAAAATTCTCCGGCCTTCCACATCTGTAGCCGCCCGCACCGACGGGGGGCGCGGGACTCTCTACTGGCCGAGTCCCTCTTGCAGCCAGATGAGCCCGACGACGACGGCGAGGCCGAGGAGGGAAAGGAGGCCGAGCCAGAAGACCCGCCCCACGGCCGCCCACGGCCTGAGCTCGAACGGCGGCGTCGCGGCCGTCGGTCGGGGCGCGGGCGGCGCGGCGGTCGGACGCGGGCCGGTGGCCCGGAGCGCGGGCGAGGCGGCGGCCGGACCCGGCGCCGGCAGCGTCGCTCGCGCGAGCTGCTCGCGGCGCAGGCGCTCGTCATAGGCGGCCCGCGCGCCGGCGTCGGTGAGCGTCGTGCGCGCGACGTTGAGCTCCTTCATGCGCTCCTCGGCCGCGCCGTCTCCGCCGTTGAGATCGGGGTGCAACCGCCGCGCGAGCTGCCGGAACGACTGCTCGATCTCGTCGGTCGTCGCCGTGGAGGCGACGGCCAGCACCCGGTAGTAGTTGCGCTCCAAGCCCTGGCATTGTCGCCCGGGACGGCGGGCTCCGTCACCCGGGATGTGCCGAATCGGGTGTGCCGCCCTCAGTCACTGCCGTTTTCGAAGAACAGCGGCCCTTCGGCCCGGCGTCTACGAAGCGGGCGCCGCGGCCACGAGGCCCACGCGGCGCGCCAGGTCCGAGGTGAACACCCCGCGCGGGTCGTACCGGGCCTTGACGGCCAGCCAGCGATCGAGCGCCGGGTACATGGCGCGGAAGGTGGCCGCCTCGAGGTACGAGTCCTTGCCGAGGTACACGCGCCCGCCGGCCTCGAGCACCATGGCGTCGAGCCGGCGCAGGAGGGCCACGGTGTTGGCGCGGATCGGGAAGTCGATGGCGAGCGTGTAGCCCTCGCGCGGGAACGACAGCAGCCCGCCGCTCTCCTTGCCGAAGCGCTTGAGCACGTTGAGGAACGGCAGCTCGCCCGAGGTCAGGATCGTCGTGAGGAGCTCGCGCAGCTTGCGCGTCCCGTCCGCGAACGGGATGACGAACTGGTACTGCGCGAAGCCGCGGTGACCGTAGCCGCGGTTCCAGTGAGCGATGACGTCCAGCGGATAGAAGAAGCCGTCGTAGTGCCCGAAGGGCGGCGCGCCGCGCAGCCGCAGCTGGATGGCGGCGTTGACGACGCGGATCGTGAGCGGATTGAGCGTCAGCTCGGGCAGCTCGAAGGGCACGTCGAGCCTCGGCGGCCCGGCGACGCGCAGCGGGTCCCGGGCGAGCTCGGGCGGCAGCTCGGCGCGCGTCGCGTGCTCGCCCGCCGAGACGACGCCGCGGCCGAGGCGCGCGCCCGTCGCCGTCACGTCGAGCGTCGCGACGGAGTAGGGGAAGTCGCGGTCGTTCGCCTCGAGCGTCGCCAGCATGGACTCGAGGTCGCGCACGGGCGTCGACCGCTGGCGGAAGTAGGTCGTCTCGATCTTGCGCAGGCGCAGGCGCGCCGTCAGCACGACGCCGAGGAGGCCCATGCCGCCGAACGTCGCCCAGAAGAGCTCCGCGTTCTCGTCGCGGCTGGCGCGCACGACGTCGCCGCTCGCGAGCAGCACCGTCATCTCGTCGACGCAGGCGCTGAAGCAGCCCTGCGCGTGGTGCGCCTTGCCGTGCACGTCGTTGGCGATGCACCCGCCCACGGTGACGAACTTCGTGCCGGGCGTGATCATTGGGAACCACCCGCGCGGCGCGAAGTCGGCGATGATCTGCGCGAGGGTCACGCCCGCCTCGCAGGCCAGCGTGCCCGTCGCGGCGTCGAAGGCCAGGTAGCGATCGAGCCGGCGCAAGCCCAGCACCTGCCGCCCGGCGTTGAGCGCGGCGTCGCCGTAGCTGCGCCCGAGGCCGCGCGGGATCGTCCCCGCGCGGTCGAGCCACGACGCGACCTCGGCGGGCAGCTCCGGCTCGCGCAGCACGCAGTCGGAGCGCAGGTTGAGCCCCCACCCCGCGAGGCGCGTCGTCGCCGGTTGATTCACCGAGGGGATCTTAGCCGCGCCGCGAGGATTCGACCACAGCCGCGGCCGCCTCGGCGGGGAGATCGTCTATCCGAGGTTGTGGAACACGCGCTGGACGTCCTCGTCCTGCTCGAGGGCGTCGACGAGCTCGAGGACCTGCGTCGACTTGTCCTCGGGCAGCGTCACGAGGTTCTGGGCGACGTACTCCGACTCGGCCGACTGCACGGCGATGCCGCGCGCCTCGATGGCGCCCTGGAGCTTGCCGAAGTCGGCGAAGCCGCCGCGGATGATCGTCTGCGGCTCGCCCTTGTCGTTGGTGCCTTCGCCCATCTCCTCGAGCCCGAAGTCGATGAGCTCGAGCTCGAGCTCCTCTGCGTTCTTGCCGGCGAGCGCGTCGGCGGCCAGGCGGAAGACGCCCATCTTCTTGAACTGGAAGGCGACGCTCCCCTCGTTGCCCATGCTGCCGCCGTAGGTCTTGAAGGCCGAGCGCACGTTGGCGACGGTGCGCACGACGTTGTTGGTCGCCGTCTCGACGATCACGGCGATGCCGTGGGGCGCGTAGCCCTCGTAGATGACGATGTCGTAGCTCTCGGCGCCCTGGCCCGACGCCTTCTTGATGGCGTTCTCGATCTTGTCCTTGGGCATGTTGGCCGCGCGCGCGTTCTGCAGCACGCGGCGCAGCGCCGGGTTCGAGTCGGCGCTCGGGCCGCCCGCCTTCACCGCGATGGCGATGTCCTTGCCGATGCGGGTGAAGGCCTTGGCCATCTTGTCCCACCGCTTGAACATCGTGGCCTTGCGCGTCTCGAAGATGCGTCCCATGACGAGGGCTTGTTTAGCAGGGATGCGGCCGCGAGGGGAGGGGGTCGCGCTCACCGGCGCCAGGTGACGCTGCCGACCGGCTCGGGCAAACATGGCCGAGCCCCATCACGCCACGGCGGCGCCACTTCGGGCGAGCCGAGCCTCGGGGTAAGATGGCGCGGTGAGGCGCGCGGCGGCGGCGGTGGCGATCCTGGCGGCCGCGGCTCCGGCGCGGGCCCTCGGCACGGCGGGTGAGGCCGCCCGTCCGACCGATCCGACGGCCGTGCCCGCCCTCGCGGAGCAGAAGCCCGCGGCCGAGGAGCGCTGGTACGGCGCCCCCGCGGTGATGTCGGAGGGTGCCGCGCTCGGCCTGGTGATCGTCGGCGGCGTCATGACGAACCAGCCCGGGCAGAGCACGCCGGCCCTCGGCAAGGATCTGATCGCCCTCGGCGTGACGGCGTGGTTCCTGGGGCCGCCCGTCAACCACGCGGCCAACCGGCACGCCGGGAGAGCGCTCGAGAGCTTCGGCCTGCGCCTGGCGGCCTTCGTCGTTCCCCTCGCCGCGGGCTTCGGGCTCTCGGCCGCCATGAACCACGGCGGCGGCCTGCTCTGCACCGGGGATCCGCCGCCGCAGGACTGCAGCGGACTTCCGGCGGCCGTCGCGGTCCTCGGTGTCCTCGGCGGGACCGTCTCGGTGATGGTCGTCGACGACTGGCTCCTCGCGCGCGAGGAGGCCGCGCCGCGGGCGAACGGCCTCGCGCTCGTCCCGCGCCTGTGCGTGGATCGAGACGAGGCCGTGCTCTCGCTCGCGGCGCGCTTCTAGACGACGTCGCCGCTCACGCTTCGATTGAGCGCGAGCGCCGAAGGTGGTCCCATCGTGACCATGCGGACCATCTTCACGCTCGCGCTCGCGCTCGCGTGCGCCCGCGGGGCTTGGGCCGGTCGCCTCACTCGGGCGCCAACATGTTCCAGAACGCCCAGCCGGCGGTGGAGAGGTATCCCTGTCCCGACTGGTGGGCGCCGCCGACGTTGCACCAGGCGACGGGCGACTTGCAGTTGCCGTAGACCTGACAGCTGGCGTTGGCGAGCATCATGGTCGTCGGCGTCATGCTGCAGCCGTTGAGCATGATGAACGTGTCGCGCGCGAGGGCCGCGCCGATCTCGTGGCCCTCCTGATCCTTGCTCATCGCGGAGTCGCCGGGCAGCTCCATGACGGCCGCGCCGCCCGTGCACGTGGGGTGGGCGTACTGGAGGCCGCCCGAGTCCGACGCCGTGCCGCGGATGCGGTTGCCGCGCGCGCACGCCAGGAAGTTCGAGAGCCACGCGCCGCTCGACGTGCCGGTCGCGAAGATCTTGCCGCGGTCGGTGCAGTACCTCGACTCGACCTGATCCATGACCTGATCGAAGTACTGCGCCTCGGGGGAGTCGACGTTGCTCTCCTTGCCGGCCTGGAAGCACCCGGGCGACCCGTTCTTGGGCACGATGTTCCCGCCGAGGTCCTGCGAGCTCTGGGCGATGGCCTGCACGAGGAAGATGTCCGTGCGGCCCGTGAACCCGTCGCCCTCGCAGGCCGTCGCGCCGCAGCCCGGCCCGTAGAAGATCACGGGGTACGGCTTCGTGGAGTCGTAGTTCTTCGGGATCGTCGTGCAGTACTTGCGGTGCGTGTAGCCCGCCACGAACTGCTGCGACATGCCGGTGACGTCGATCATGTGCAGGACGGATTGCCCGATGGCCTCGCCCGCGGGCGGCGCGTTGCCGCAGGCCGCGCTCGGACCCGAGGGACGCGCGCCGCTGCCGGCCGTGCCCGTCGTCCCGCCCACGCCGGTGGTCGCGCCCGCGGCGCCCGTCGAGCCGCCGGCCGCGCCCGCCG
>DASZWW010000402.1:0-1727 GCA_035546175.1 Polyangia bacterium | reverse complement strand
AGGCGCCGGCGCCGACGGCGGCGGGCCGGACCTGGCGACCGACTTCGGCGCGCCCGAGCCCGACGTCGCCGTCCGGTGCCCCACCGCCGACGGCGATCTCCCCGCCGCCGCGCCCGAGCTCGTGATCGACGACTTCGACGGGACGGGGCTCCTCGACGGCCGCATCCGGATGACGGACGCCCTCAGCGTTCGAGAGCAGTTCGACGTGGGCGCCGACGCCAGGTTCGTCCCGCCGCCCGCCATCGAAGGGCGCTGCGGCGCCGCCGCGCCCGGCGCCGCGCACATCCGAGGCACCGCCGCGCCGAGCGGGTCGACTTTCGCCATCATCTTCGGGACGCCCGTGGCGGGCGCGAAGCCACTCGCGATGTACGACGCGAGCGCGACCCGGGGCGTGACCTTCCGCATCGCCCTCGGCGCCGAGGGCGACGCCAACAAGATCTACTCCGTGCAGGTGAACCTCGCGAAGTCCACCTGGGACTACACGAAGGACGTGGTGGTGGCGGGCACGCACTGGCAGACCGTGACCATCCTGTGGAGCGATCTCCAGGCGGCGCCCGGCGCGCCCGCGTTCTCGCCCGCGACGCTGAACCAGATCGTGATCCCGTTCGTCGACGCGGGCGACGTCGATCTCTACCTCGATGACGTGGCGTTCGTGAGATGAGGGCGCGGCGGGCGGCGGCGTTCGGGGGGCTCGCGCTCGGCGCGGGCGTGGTGCTCGGCGGGTGCGGGACCTCGTACGTCGTCCCCGCCTGGCAGCCGAAGGACGGCGCGCCGTGCTGCTCCTCCGGGCCTTCCGAGGGGCCGCTCGCGCCGGGCGTGCGGGCGCGCGTCGACGCGACGGCGTCGTGTCACGGCCTCCGCGTGGCGCTCACCGTGATGAACGAGGGCGGCGGCGTCGTGACCTGGAACGGCGCGCCCCTGCGCCTCACGGACAGCGCCGGGATCACCCTCGCGCCGCGGCCCGGGCTCGGGCCCACGTGCGAGGCCTCGGCGAAGGCCACGCCGGGCGCGCCCGCCGCGATCGTCGAGGGCACGCCGCTCGAGCTGCGGTGCGACTTCCCCGCCGACCTCGGGGGCGCGTGCGGGAATGACGCGCTCGACTGGCTCGACCTCCGCCAGGACGGCCTGGCGACGCCGGCGGGGACGTTGCCCGTCGAGCTGCGGCTGCACGAGCGGCGGCAGGACGAGCGCGAGCGCGAGGAGGCGCGGCTCGCCTCCTCGGGCCGCTGAGGCGCGGGCGCGCTGCCTCGGGCCGCCGGGGCGCGACTACTCACTCACGGGAGCCGCTGCGCTGGCCTTCGGGCGCGCCTTGGCCGCCTTCGTCGGGGGTGGGGCCGCCGGATCCGCGCCGGCCTGCGCCTGGGCGTCCTTGAGGCGCGTGCGCCAGCGCGGCTCGGCGTCGGCCGCGGGGTAGCGGCGCAAGAGCTCGCGGTAGGCGGCGATGGCCTCCGACCAGCGGTGCGCCGCGAAGAGCTGGTCCGCGCGGCGCGCGAGGGCCGCCTCGGACCCCGCGTCGTCCTTCGGCTTGAGCGCGTTCTTGTCGAGGGAGCGCTGCTTCTCCTCGTCGGCGGCCCGCGGGCTCTGCGCGGGTCGCGCGGACGGCGCCGGCTCGTCGCTCGCGACGGGCGCGGGCCGCGGCGCGGGCGCCGACGAGGGCGCCTCGGCCGCGTACGGCTCGGCCGCCTTCTTCGCCGACTCCTTCTTGATGGGGAGGGCGGCCCGCTTCT
>DASZWW010000401.1:0-32288 GCA_035546175.1 Polyangia bacterium | reverse complement strand
GCGCGCGCTCGGCGGCCTCGTCCCGCGTCTGGCGGCGCGCGTCGAGCAGGCGACGCGGATCGCCCAGCCGCGCGCGCGCGCGTTCGAGCATGTGGCGGCGCTCGCGCCGGCGCTCGGCCGTCGCCCGGCCCGCGCGCCGCCCGCGGAGCGCCAGCTCGGCGCGCAGGTCGGCGAGCACGGGGACGGCCCGCTCGGCGGCCGCCGAGGGCGTCGGCGCGCGCACGTCGGCGACGAAGTCGGCGATCGTGAAGTCCGTCTCGTGCCCCACCGCCGAGATCACCGGCACGCGGCAGCCGAAGATGGCGCGCGCCACGGGCTCCTCGTTGAACGCCCACAGATCCTCGAGCGACCCGCCGCCGCGCGCGACGATGATGACGTCGACGTCGGCGACGGCGGCCAGGCGGCGCAGCGCCGCCGCGATGGCGATCGAGGCGCCCTCGCCCTGGACCGGCGTGGGCGCGAGGAGGATCGGCACCGGGCAGCGGCGGTGCGCGACCCGCACGATGTCGCGGATGACGGCGCCGGTGGCCGACGTCACGACGCCGAGACGCCGTGGCAGGAACGGCAGCGCCCGCTTGCGGGCCGTGTCGAAGAGCCCCTCGGCGGCGAGCTTCGTCTTGAGCTGCTCGAAGGCGAGCGCGAGGGCCCCGGCGCCCGTGGGCTCGACGTCCGCCACCGTCATCTGGAAGCGCCCGCGCGCCTCGTAGAGCGTGAGCCGCCCGCGGCAGCGCACCGCCATGCCCTCGCCGAGCTGGAACTTGAGGCGCGCCGCCTCGCGCGCGTAGAGGACGCAGTCGAGCTGGCCCTGCGCGTCCTTCAGGCAAAAGTAGACGTGCCCGCCGCCGGATCGCTTGAGGCCCGACACCTCGCCCTCGACGCGAACGTCCGCGAAGCGGCTCTCGAGGGCGACGCGCGCCGCGCGGAGCAGGTCGGAGACCAGCCAGATCTTCGGCTCCGAGGGCGCCGGCGGCGGCGGGGGGGGCAGCGCCGGTTGTCCGTCCCGAGGTCCCGCCGAAGGCGGGACGCGGTCGGCGTCGGGCTCGGGCGTCGAAGCCGTGCGCGGCGCCACCGGCGCCGGCGGGACCGTCAGCCGCGACTCGAAGGAGAGCTGGGCGTCGTCACCCTTGCCCTTCGGGCCCATCGCTCACTTTCCGGCGCGCGTCGCGGCGCGCTCGTAGTCCGCCGCCGACGAGCGCACGACCTCGAGGTCGTGGAAGGCGCGCGTCTCGAGATCCTTGGCGTCCTTGGCGAGGCCCGCGAAGCCCCAGCTGCCGTCCTCGCCGCGCGCGAGCGGCACGCGCGCGCCCGAGGCGAGCACGGCGGCGGCCTTGCCGTCGGGCGCGTCGGCGGCGCCGTCGATCGTCGCGTCGGCGGCCACGAGGGGCCTGAGCAGCGGCAGCACGCCCGGCGCGGCCTCGGCGCGGAAGAGCTCGCGGGCGCTCGTGGCGGTCGCTCCGCCCTGGAAGCGGTGAGACTCCCGCTCGCGCTCCGGGCCTTCGGGGTAGTTGCTGAGGACGATGTCGTAGGCCTCGCGGTGGTACTTCTGGATCGTCATCCACGCCCAGCGGGTCGGCTGGTCGAGGGCATCGAAGAGCGCGCCCCCGTCGCCCGCGGTCACGGCGGCCGAGAAGCGCTGGTAGGCCTCGGCGGGCGTCCTGGCGCCGCGCCGGCAGCCGGCGAGCGCGCCGGCCAGACAGCCGGCCGCAAGGACGACGAGAGCGAAACGCCTCATCCCGCGCACCCTCCGCAGATAGCGGAAAGCTCACGAGAGAGCAAGCCCCGAGGCAGCCGCGGGTCGGCCCTCGTACCGACCGGGGCATGTGGTAGGCTCCGCCAGCCTTTTTTGCCGCCGCCATGACCGATCGGGCCAAGACGACCGACCCCGCGCCGGCCCGCGCGCGGGGCACGGGCGGGGGGAGAGACGAGGGCGACGAGTTCGCGCGCATCCCCCGGGCGCGCACGCGCCACCCCGTCCTCGCGCTGGGCGCGGCCGCGCTCGCCTTCTTCCTGGTCGCCCACGTCCGTCACGAGCTGCGCTACGCCCTGTCCTCGGGCGAGCCGCTCGATCTCGGCGACGCGCGCGTGACGTTCGCGCCGAACCTCACGGTGAGCGACATCGACAACCGCTACGTGCGCGTGCGCGGCACGCCCGACCGGGAGAGCGGCCTCGACGTCGACACCAAGGGCTCCTGGACCTTCAGCCAGTTCTTCCGCGTGCTCGGCACGGGCGATCGGCTGTTCGTGCACCGTCGCGACAGCCCGCTGCCGGCCGAGGCCGCCGAGGACGACGTGTTCGAGGGGCGCCTCGTGCGCTTCGGCGAGCTCCCCTTCGAGGACGCCGTGCGCGCGTTCTTCTCGAAGCACGTCGTCGCGACGCACTTCTTCGCGGTGGAGACCCTGCGGGCCGCGCTCGCCGCCGGGCCCGGCGGCCCGCGCACGCTGCGCGATCGCGCCGGCGATCCCGTGACGCTCGCCCCCGACAGCCTGCTCGCCATCGACGTCTCCCGCCCCGGCGAGGTGCGCGTCGGGCTGCCGCGCGATCGCTTCGTCGACGCCGCCGCGGCGCGCGCCGAGATCGAGCGCCGTGGCGGCAAGATCGTCGCCGACAAGGGCCTCGTGCGCGTCGAGGCCAGGGGCGCGGCGGCGGCCGGCCCGCTGTCGGTCGGAGGCGACACGCCGCCGGTCGAGCGCTGGACGTTCGTCGCGCGCTTCGAGGGGCCGGGCCGCGACGCCGCGTTGAGCGCGCTCGGGGATCTCGATCGCAAGGTGGAGATCCGGGATGCGCGCGAGACGATCGACGCGCGCCTGTCGGAGCTGACGGCCGCGGACGACGGGCTCCACCTCCCCGAGCGCGCGACGGTCCGGCCGGGGGGCGCGCGCCCGCTCACGCCGAGCGAGCGGCTGGTCCCGTGGGCGGCGATCCCCGCCGTCCGCACGGTGGCCATCGTGCAACCCGCCGCGGACGCCTACCTGCTCGTCGAGGGCGATCGGCCGCGCGATCACCTGCCCACCCTCTTCCTCGCCCTCGCCGTCGCCGTGTTCGGGGTCGTCAACCTGAGCGCGCTCGCCCGCGAGCTCCGCAGGTGAATGCCCGACGGGGAATGAAACGATGAGCCTCCGCCTCTACGACACGCGGCTGCGCCGCAAGGTCCCGTTCGAGCCGCTCGTGCCCGGGAAGGTCGGCATGTACGCGTGCGGCATCACCGTCTACGACCTCTGCCACGTCGGCCACGCGCGCATGCTCGTCGCGTGGGACGTCATCGCGCGCCACCTGCGCGCCTCGGGCTACACGGTCACGTACGTCCGCAACGTGACCGACGTCGACGACAAGATCATCCGCAAGGCCAACGCCGAGGGCGTCACGTCCGCCGAGATCGCCGGGCGCTACACGCGCTTCATGCACGAGGACATGGCGGCGCTCGGGCTCGCGCCCGCGGATCACGAGCCGCGCGCGACCGAGCACATCGCCGAGGTGGTCGACATCACGCGCCGCCTCGAGGAGAAGGGCCTCGCGTACCCCGCGGGCGGCGACGTCTACTATCACGTCGAGGGCTTCGGGCCGTCTTACGGGGCGCTCTCGGGCCAGCACGTCGACGATCTCAAGGCGGGCGTGCGCATCGAGGTCGACGAGCACAAGAAGAGCCCGCTCGACTTCGCGCTGTGGAAGGGCGCCAAGCCTGGCGAGCCCTCGTGGGAGAGCCCGTGGGGCCCGGGCCGCCCCGGGTGGCACATCGAGTGCTCGGCGATGGCGCACCGTTACCTCGGCGAGCCGTTCGACATCCACGGGGGCGGCGCCGACCTCATCTTCCCGCACCACACCAACGAGATCGCCCAGTCCGAGGGCGCCTTCGGCGAGGGCCAGTTCGCGCGGCACTGGATCCACTCGGGCATGGTGAACTTCGGCGGCGAGAAGATGTCGAAGTCGCTGGGGAACGTCGTGAACATCCGCAAGGTGCAGGCCACGAACGACCTCGAGGCGCTGCGGCTGCTCTTCGTGAGCAACCACTACCGCAGCCCGGTCGGCTTCACGATCGGCAAGGACGACGAGGGCGGCGACACGTTCCCCGATCTCGACGACGCCGAGAAGCGCCTCGAGTACTTCTACGGCGTGCTCGAGCGGCTCGATCAGGCGGGCGTCGCCGCCGTGTCCGGCGCCGAGCTCGAGGGTGAGGTCGTGGCGCCCGCCGATCGGACCCTCGCGGCCTTCCGCGAGGCGATGGACGACGACTTCAACACGGCGGCCGCCGTCGGCCACCTCTACGACTCGTTCGTGCTCGCCAACAAGCTGCTCGACGAGCCGAAGTCCGCTCCCAAGGACGTCCGCCGGCGCACGCTGGCGCGCCTGCGCCGCGACCTCGCGGCCTGCGGCGAGACCCTCGGCATCTTCCGCCGTCCGCCCGCCGAGTTCCTGCTGGCGCGGCGCGGCCGTCAGTGCGTCCGCTTCGGCATCGATCCCGCGGCGGTCGAGGCCCGGATCGCCGAGCGCGCCGCCGCGCGGGCGGCCAAGGACTTCGCGCGCGCAGACGAGATCCGCAAGGAGCTCAAGGACGCACGGGTCGAGCTCATGGACACGCCGTCCGGCACGACCTGGCGGGTGGCCTGAACGTCAGCCGGAGCCGGTGCCGGTGGCCGATTGGGGCGCCGGCTGGCCGTTCCGCGCGGCGTTGACGCGATCGCGTAGCTCCTTGCCGACCTTGAAGAAAGCGAGCCGCTTCGGCTTCACGTGCACCGCCTCGCCCGTGCGCGGGTTCCGCCCCTGATACTCGCGATAGGAGCGGATGGAGAAGCTGCCGAAGCCACGGATCTCGATACCTTCGCCCTTCTGGAGCGCGTCGACCATGCAGTCGAACATCTGCCCCACGAGGAGCTCGGCGCGGCCACGCGGCAACTTCGTTCGTTCGGCGACGACGTCGATGAGATCGGCCTTGGTCATCTCGGAACGCGGACCACTGTACTCCTAACGCCCCGGGAAGGCAAACGTTTACAGGAGGTTACAGCGGGGCCCCGGAGAGGGGGCCGGAAGCTCGCCCGGAGGCCTCAGCCGAGGACGGCGGCCCCGCCCAAATACGGCCGCAGCGCGGCGGGCACGTCGATCCTGCCGTCGGCGCGCTGGTAGGTCTCGAGGATCCCGATGAGCGTGCGCGGCAGCGCGAGGCCGGAGCCGTTCAGGGTGTGGACGAAACGGGTTTTCTCCTTACCGTCCTTGAAGCGGATCTTCGCGCGGCGGGCCTGGAACTCCCCGAAATTGGAGCACGAGCTGACCTCGAGCCACTCGTTGCAGCCCGGCGCCCACAGCTCGAGATCGAACTTGGCCATCGCCGAGAAAGACAGGTCGCCGGTGCACATCTGCACGACGCGATACGGAAGCTCGAGGCCGCGCAGCACGTCCTCGGCGTCGGAGAGCAGCGCGGTCAGCTCGTCCATGGAGGTCTCGGGCCGAACGAACTTCACGAGCTCGACCTTGTCGAACTGGTGGCCGCGCTTGATGCCACGCGTGTCGCGGCCGGCGGCCATCTGCTCGCGGCGGAAGCAGGCGGTGAAGCCAACGTGTCGGATCGGTAACGCGGCGCCGTCCAGGATCTCTTCTCTATAAAGGTTGGTGACCGGGACCTCCGCCGTGGGGATCCACCAGAAGTCCTCGACCGCGTCATGGTAGAGGTTCTCGCCGAACTTCGGCAGGTTGCCCGTCCCGACGAGGCACTCGCGGCGCACCATGTACGGCGGGTAGATCTCGACGTACCCGTGCTTCTGCGTGTGCAGGTCGAGCATGTACGTGATGAGCGCGCGCTGCAGCCGGGCGCCCCAGCCCTTGAGCACGTAGAAGCGCGAGCCCGAGATCTTCACGCCGCGCTCGAAGTCGATGATGTCCAGCTTCGTGCCGAGGTCCCAGTGCGCCTGCGGCTGGAAGTCGTACGCGCGCTTCTGGCCTTCCTCGCGCACGACCTTGTTCTCGGAGTCGTCCTTGCCGACCGGGACCGAGGGATGCGGCAGGTTCGGCAGCTCGAGCAGGAGCTCGTCGAGCTTCGCTTCCGCCGCCGCGAGCTCCCCCGACAGCTCCTCGATCTTCGCCTTGAGCGCGGTGCTGGCGGCTCTCGCCTGTTCGCGCGCCTCGCCGGGCGCCGCGCGCCCGATCTCCTTCGAGAGGCGGTTCTGCTCCGCCTGCATCGTCTGCGACTCGTTCTTGAGATCGCGCAGCAGGGAGTCCTGCAGGATCACGGGCCCGAGGTCGATGTCCCCGCCGAGGCGCGCATAGCCCGCGCGCACCTCGTCGGGATTCTCACGGAGCAGTCGGATGTCGATCACGGCGCGGCAGCATACTTCGGGCGCCCCGCGCCGTCACGCCGCACCAGGGTGGGCGCTCGATGTTCTGCGTCCGTCGCCGCCGGCTCGTGAGCGGCGGCTCACGCGGCCACGTCGTTGGCCGCGGGCGGCGTGCTCGTGCCCGCGTTCTCGGCCTTGCGCTTCTGGATGAGGTGGGCACGGACGATCTCCGCGACCTTGGGGTTCTCGAGCATGTACGCGCAGGCGTTGTCGCGGCCCTGCGCGATGCGCTCGCCGCCGAAGGAGTAGTAGGCGCCGGACTTCTCGAGGAGGCCGGCCTCGCTGCCGAGGTCGACGATCTCGCCGGCCCAGTTGACGCCCATGCCGTAGAGGATCTCGAACTCGGCCTCACGAAAGGGCGGCGCCATCTTGTTCTTGACGACCTTGACGCGCGTCTTCGTGCCCATGACGACGTCGCCGCTCTTGACCACGCCGATCTTGCGGATGTCGAGCCGCACGCTGGCGTAGAACTTGAGCGCGTTGCCGCCCGTCGTCGTCTCGGGGTTGCCGTAGACGACGCCGATCTTCTGGCGCAGCTGGTTGATGAAGATGACCGCCGTGTTGTTGCGCGCCGTCGCCGCCGTGAGCTTGCGCAGGGCCTGGCTCATGAGCCGTGCCTGCAGGCCCATGTGGGCGTCGCCCATCTCGCCCTCGATCTCGGCCTTGGGCACGAGCGCCGCGACCGAGTCGACGACGATGAGGTCGATGGCGCCCGTGCCCACGAGCTTGTCGGCGATCTCGAGGGCCTGCTCGCCGTAGTCCGGCTGCGAGACGAGCAGGTCCTCGGTCTTGACGCCGAGCTTGCGCGCGTAGCCCACGTCGAGCGCGTGCTCGGCGTCGATGAAGGCGCACACGCCGCCCGCGCGCTGGGCCTGCGCGATCGCCTGCAGCGTGAGCGTCGTCTTGCCCGACGACTCGGGGCCGTAGATCTCGATGACACGGCCGCGCGGCAGGCCGCCCACGCCGAGCGCGAGGTCGAGGCCGACCGAGCCCGTGGGCACGACGGCGATCTCGGCGACGTCGCCGCCGTCGAGCGGCATGATCGCGCCCTTGCCGAACTGCTTCTCGATGGCCGCGATGGCGCCGGCGACGGCCTTCATCTTCTCTTTGATCGTGGACATGGGACCTCTCCTTTGCGTGCGGTGTGCGGTGTGCGGTGTCGTTTCATCTACGGGTTTCGATCGAGGAGCCGGTACTGGAGCGCCTCGGCGAGGTGCCTGGGGGCGACGTCGTCGCGCCCGTCGAGGTCGGCGATCGTGCGCGCGACGCGCCTCGTGCGCGTGAGCGCGCGGGCCGACAGGCCGAGGCGCGCCACGGCCGCCTCGAGCAGGCGATGGCCTTCGGCGTCGAGCGGCGCGAACGCGCGCAGCTCCGTCGAGCCGAGGCGCGCGTTCCAGCGCGGCCCGCGCGCCTGCTGGCGGACGCGCGCCGCGACGACGCGCGCGCGCACGGCGGCGCTCGGCTCGCCGCGCGCGCCGTCCGCCGTCTCGGCGAGCGCGCGGTAGGGCAGCGCCGGCACCTCGACGTGCAGGTCGATCCGGTCGAGCAGGGGTCCGGACAGACGCGCGCGGTAGGCCGCGACGCCCGCCTCGGAGCAGCGGCACGTTCGCAGGGAGCTGCCGAGGTGACCGCAGGGGCACGGGTTGAGCGCGGTCACCAGCATGAAGTCGGCGGGGTAGGTGACGGCGCGGCGCGCGCGAACGAGCGAGACCCGGCGCTCCTCGAGCGGCTCGCGGAGCGCCTCGAGCGCGGGCCGCGCGAACTCGAGCAGCTCGTCGAGGAAGAGCACGCCGTTGTGGGCGAGCGAGATCTCGCCCGGCCGCACGCCGGGGCCGCCGCCCACGAGGCCCGCCGTCGTCACGGTGTGGTGGGGCGCGCGGAAGGGGCGCGCGCGCACGAGCGGCGCGCCGCCGAGCTGGCCGGCGATCGAGTACACCATCGTCGTCTCGAGCGCCTCGTCGAAGGTCAGGGGCGGCAGGATGCCCGGCAGGCGGCGCGCGAGCATCGTCTTGCCCGAGCCCGGCGGACCGACGAACAGCAGGTTGTGACCGCCGGCCGCCGCGACCTCGAGCGCGCGCCGCGGGACCTCCTGTCCGCGCACCTCGGCCAGATCGCAGTTGGGTGTGGCTTCGGGGAGCTCGTGCCCGCCGGCTCCGGCGGCGCCTCGGGGCGGACCGCCCGCCGGGCCACCCCCGCCGCCCTCGGCGTCGCCCCTCAGCAAGGCGACGAGCTCCTCGAGCCGGCGCGGCGAGCGCACCTCGCAGCCGCCGGCGACGGCCGCCTCGCCGGCGTTCTCGGGCGGCACGACGAGCCGCCGCACGCCGCGGCCCCGCGCCCAGGCGGCGATGGGCAGCACGCCGCGCACGGACCGCAGCGAGCCGTCGAGCGCCAGCTCGCCCACGAAGACGGTCTCGGACGTCGACGCCGGCTCGATCAGGCCCGCCGCGCACAGCATCCCGACGGCGATCGGCACGTCGAAGGCGGCGCCGTCCTTGCGGAGATCGGCGGGCGCGAGGTTCACCGTGATCTTGCGGGGCGGGAGCCGGAAGCCGCTGTTCTCGAGCGCGCCGCGGATGCGCACGCGGCCCTCGCGCACGCCGGCGTCGGCGAGCCCGACGATGTGGCAGCCCGGCAGCCCCACCGAGACGTCGACCTCGACGTCGATGGGGGCGGCTTCGATGCCGATGACGGCGGCGGAGGCGACGCGCGCGAGCATGGCCGCCCCTAAAGCGAAGGCGGTGCCAACGCGCACCCCGCGCGCACGGGCCCAGACGCGAAAACGGCGGCCGGGAGCCGGCCGCCGTGTTCTTGTTTCGGTCGGATGTAGCGGCGCCCGGTCGGGCGCCGCCGGAAGGCGGAGCTAGAACATGAGGCGGAGGCCCAGGCGGCTGTAGAACGGCGCCTGGTACGAGGTGGCGTTGCCGAAGTTCTTGTTTTGCTGCGCCGGCGCGCCCGAGATGTTCTTCGCGTACGCGAGGTCCTTCTTCGTGCCGTTGACGATCGGCGCGACGGCGTCGAAGGTCCAGTTGTCGTCGGTCGTGAGCGCCGCCTGCTGGTCGAAGATGTTGAAGAGGTCCACGAACGCCTCGAGCGTCATGTTCCGCTGCATCTTCTGCGCGTACGAGATGTGGCCGTCGAGCTGCGTCTCCGTCGGCGTGCGGCCCGCCGTGCCACGCGGCAGCAGGAAGACGATCTGGTTCGTCGTTCCGGGGACGAGGTTCGAGATGTAGTTCCGCGGCATGCCCGAGCGCGCGAAGAACGACAGGCCGAGCGTGATCTTGCCGGGGCCGAGCGGGTGCTGGTAGAAGCCGTCGAGCTTCGCGTTGTGGGGGTGGTCGTTCGACAGGTAGCCGCGGTTGTTCAGGTAGAGGTCGGGGGTGTCATAGGCGTTCGAGCCGTTCGGCGCGATGTAGTTGTTCACGGACTGGTAGAGGCCCTCGTAGTTGCCGACGAGGCGCGAGTACGTGTACGAGGCGCGCGCGAACCAGTTCCTCGAGAAGCGCTTGGCGATCGTGAGGGTGATGGCGTCGTAGGTGCGCTCCGGCTTGGGCGCGTTCGCGAGCGTCTGCAGCGTCGTGACGTTGGCCTTGGCGAAGTCGGCCTTCGCCTGCGCGGAGGCCGCCTGGTTCGCCAGCATCTGATCCTTGGGCGCGGCCGCGGCGGCCGCGGCGGCCGCGTCGGCGTCGGCCTGGGCCTTCGTGGCCGCGTTCTTGACGTCGTCGAGCGCCGACTTGGGCACCTCTCCGGGGTTCGCGAGGACGTCGAAGAGGCTGGGGTCGCCGTAGCCGTCCTCGATGACGCGCCCGATCCAGCGGTGCGTGTAGTCCAGGCGCGCCGTCGTGTCCTCCATGATCTCGCGCTCGAGCGTGGCCACGACCTCGTTGTGGTACTGGCCCTGGATGTGCGACTGCGCGACCGGGGTGTTGTACGTGTTGCTGTAAAAGTTCTGGGGCATGGCATTGAAATTACCCGCGGCGTCGCCCATGGACGAGCCGAGCGGGGGGAACGAGCAGTGCGCCCACTCGCCGTTGCCCGTCCAGCTGTAGGCGTTCGTGTTGTTGCAGGCCGAGAGCGGAACGCCTTGGCGCGCGATGAAGTTCTCGCCGCCGAAGTAGCGGGCCGCGATGTCCATGGGCACGGCCTCGTAGAACTGGCCGTAGGCGGCGGAGATCTTGGTGCGGCCATCGTTGAACGGGTCGTAGACGGCGCCCACGCGCGGCGCGATGTTGTTCGTGCTCATGAACGCCATGCCCTGCGCGTCGTAGAGGTTCTGCAGCTCGTAGCGCGCGCCCACGTTGATCGAGAGGTTGCGCAGCGGCGCGGGGCTGTAGCTGTCCTGCAGGTAGAGCGAGTTGAGGATGCCCTTGACGTTGGCGTGGAGGTTGTCGACGTAGTTCGTTCCCTGCGGGTTGGCCAGGTCGGACCAGGGGGTGCGAGCGGGGTAGTCGGTGATGTACTGGCCGGGGTTGAGCTTGTAGGTGTTCTGCGACTGGAGGATGTAGTCGCCCGAACCGTCGGGGTAGAAGTTCACGAGGCCGTGGCCGCCCGGCGGCCCGGAGTAGTTGCGGTTCATGTCGAAGGTCGACAGGCTGAACTGGTCGCCGTACTTGAGCTCGTGACGGCCGCCGCCCTCGAAGAGGTGCGTCGACTTCAGCTCGCCCGAGTAGCGGTTGCCTGTGTACTTCGTGATCTGGCCGAAGCCGCCCGTGAAGTAGTAGGGGTTCACGGGGCAGACGCCGCCCTCACAGCCGGGGAGCCCCTCGAGCGTGCCGAGGTCGTTGTTCCACCACTGGATCTGGTTCAGGTGGTTGAGCTTGTCGCTCGGCGAGCGGTCGTTGAAGTACTCGCTGTGGAAGCCGGCGATCGCCTCGAGCTGCCACTTGCGGTCGAGGAGCTTCGACGTCCAGTGCGCCGAGGCGTCGGTGTTCGTCTTCGTGAGCTGCTCCTGCGCCCAGGTCGTCGGGCCGTTGCCGTCGGGGCCCGGGAAGGCGGACAGGATCTCCGTGCCCGTGCCCTGGAACGAGCGCAGCTGGTTGTTGAAGCTCGGCGTGCCGAAGACGGCGAGCTCGAGCTTGTGCTCGGGCTTGGGGATGTAGTTGAGCGTCGCGGCGTACGAGTAGGTCCGGCGCGTCTCGTTGAGGCGCTGCGTGTCGTCCGGCAAGAGCTTGGACGAGCCGTCCATCTGCTGCGCGTACGTCAAGCGGAAGACGTGCGAGTCCGTGAGCTGGGGCGCGAGGCCGGCCCAGAAGAACAGCCTGTCCTTGATGAGCGGGCCGCCGACCTCGAGCCCGATCCGGTCGTCGAAGTCCCGCCGGTGCTGGCCCGCGACCGCGCTGCCCACGACCGGGATGATCTTGGGGTCCGCCGAGAGCCAGTAGGGCGCCCACGACGTGAAGACGCTGCCGTGGAACTCGTTGCTGCCGCTCTTGAGGACGGTGTTGATGACGCCGCCCATGGCGCCGCCGAACTCGGCGTTGTAGCCGCCGCTGTTGACGTCGATCTGCGTGAGGAACTCGGTGGGCAGGTTCGTGCCGCCGCCGATCGACGGCGCGCCCGACTCGAGATTGCCGAAGCGCAGCCCCGTGACGTTCATGCCGTTGACGACGTAGATGTTCTCGAGGCCGGTGGCGCCGCCGATCGACACGTTGCCGCTGCCGTCGACGAAGGCCCCCGGCGCCTTCTGGATGACGGCGCCGTAGTTCGGCTCGACCGGAAGGTTGAGCGTGAAGTCCTGATCGAAGGTGAAGCCGAGGCGCGCGCTGCCGACGTCGATCGTCGGGGCCTTGCCGGTGATGACGTAGGTCTGCTGGGCGGCCGCCGCGGCCTGCGACGCGATCTGGGCGTTGACGCGCACCGTCTTCTGGGCCGAGACCTTGACGTCGGGCTGCTCGACCTGGGTCGAGGTGTTGGCGACGTAGAAGCGCAGCGTGTAGGTGCCGACGGCCAGGTTTGTGAACTGGTACTGGCCCTTGTCGTCGGTGACGGTGGCGTCCTCGCCCTGCGGGCCCTGCACGATGACGGTGACGCCGCCCATGGCCTGGCCCGAGTCCTTGTCGGCGACGCGGCCCATGACCCGGCCCGTCGTCTCTTGCGCCCACGCCGCGTTGCCGAGGACCGCGCTCACGGCGAGCACGGCCACGCCCAGGACGATTCCACGGATGCGGTTCATCTGGCCTCTCTTTCGAGTCGTCGAGAAGGTCTTGAAATGAAGGTTGGTCAGCATCGCAGCCTCACTTCGCCATCGTGAAGGTTGCGGAAGCGCCCTGGCCCCCCAGCGGCGCGCCGAACACGTCTTCCGCCGTCGGGTCGACGGTGACGACATAGGTCTTGCCGTGCGCCCAGGTGGTCTTGGGCGCGTACACGATCGTCGTCACCGGGAACGTCATCATCATCGTCGTGTCGGGCGACTTGACCGTGACGGCGGTGAAGGGCTGACCGTCCTCGGTGAACGTGATGTGGTCGAGGACCGCCATCTCGACCGGGTTCGAGAAGGTGATGGTCACGGTCCCCGTGTCCATGTTGGCTGGCACGTCCGTCGAAGGCGGCGTCGCCGCGCCCGCGTCGGCCGACGCGCCGGCGTCCGGGGTGCCGCCGTCGCCGGAGGCCTCCGCGTCGGGCGTGCCGCCCTCCGCGGCGTCCGCGCCGGCGTCCATCTCCATGGGCATCGCCGCGTCGGGGCAGGTGGGAGCCGCCGGCGTCATGTCACCGCCCATGTCCATGGGGGGCGGCGCCGTCGGGACGGCGATCGAGACGACCGTGAAGTCGCCCGTCTTGAAGGCGATGGTGCCGTTCGCCAGCGGGCCCGAGCCCGTGAAGGCCGTCTTGCCGTCCTTGGCCCGCACGGTGTTCATGTCGAGCACGAAGGTGACGGTCGAGTCGACCGGCAGCGCGGGCGCGCCCGACAGCGTGATCGTCGGGCCGGTGACGCCGAAGAAGTCGGGGAAGACGAGCCCCGTCATGGAGCCGGCCGACGAGTAGTCGGCCGCGGCGCTGGCCGCCGGGTTCGCCGGATCGGTCGTGAGCGTCGCGACGGGCGTCTTCGTGTCGAAGGCCGTCGTGTCGAGGATGCGATCGAAGAGCGCGACGACCACCGAGCCGGGCGCGTACGTGCACGTCAGCGAGCCCTTCGTCGGGGTGCACATGTCCGTGCCGTCGCAGTGACAGACGACGTTCTTGTCGAGCTCGCAGATCGCGAAGGCGGTCGGATCGCAGTCCTGGCCGTCCGCGTAGGTCGCCGGGCAGCTCGGCGTGTCCTTCGTGACATCCCATCGGCTGCCGCCGGCCGAGGCGGGCTCGACGATCGACAGCGTCGTCAGGACGGGCGCGCCGGGTTTCGGGTTGCTGCTCGGCGAGCAGCCGAGGAACAGCAAAGCGATGAGCGCTTCCGGTACCGCCCGCGGAAACAACCGTTTCATTCGGAGCTCCTTTGACCAGTGGGTCGCCATGGCGAGGTTCGGAGACCCCCCGCCGGGGCAGCATCGTAACAGCGAACATGTGGCTTGTGAAATTCGGCGTTTGCGCCGGGCCATTTTCTCGTCGGGTTTCTGCGGGTTCTCCTTCGGCGCTTTGACACCCACCTTTAACGCCCGCGCCTGACACGGCGGGCCCCCGTCGAGGTTCGTTGACCGATTTCTCCCGGCGCGGTTCTTACCCGGCGCCAACGAGTTGACGGAACGAGGGTCAGAGTTGACGGAATTTCGGCCGGCGGCGACGCCCTTCGTTTGAAGGGCGCAGGAAGAGCCTCAGTCCTCGTCCTTCGTGATGATCCCCAGCGTCGCGGCGCCCGCGCCCTTGCAGATGTCCATGATCCGCACGGCGCGCCCGTAGTTCGCGTCGTCGTCGATCTTGAAGAAGACGACCTTCTGCCGGTCGTGGCGGAGCCGCTCGCCGACGGCGCCCGCCAGCGCCTCGGGCGCGAGGGGCTCGCCGTTGAGGGAGAGCTGATCGCGCGCGTCGAGCTCGACGACGATGGGGTTCTCTCCCGGCGGCTGGGGGACGAGCTCGGCGCTCTTCTGGGGGACCTTGGCGACGAGCTCCTTGAGCATGACGGGCGTCATCGTCATGAAGATGATGAGGAGCACGAGGACGATGTCGATGAGCGGGGTGACGTTGATTTCGCCCGAGGGACGTCCCTTCGCGCCGCCGACGGAGAAGGCCATCTACCTCGCCCCCTCCTTCTTCTCGTCGGTCCCGAGCTGCACGTCCTCGACGCCCGCCCGGTGGATGGCCTCCATCGTGCGGCGCGCGGCGCCGTAGCGCGCGCGCTCGTCGGCCTTGAGGAACACGCCCTTGTCGGGGCTGCGGCGGCGCTCGTCGCGCACGGCGGTCGTGAGCCGCTCGATCGGGACCTTGTCGGCTCCGAGGTAGACCTCGCCCTCCGCCGTCACGGACACGACGAGGTCCTTGTTGTCGTCGGCCTTCTTGTCGTGGTGGGCCGTGACGGGCAGCTCGACGGCCACGCCGCGCGCGATCATGGGCGTGATCACCATGAAGATGATGAGGAGCACGAGCACGACGTCGACGAGCGGGGTCACGTTGATCTCGGCGCGCACGCCGCCCTTGGCGTGGCGCTTGGAGGCGAGGCGCCGGGGCCGCGGGGGCTCGCCGGGCGCCGGGGGGCGTGGAGGCAGGGGCCGCACGGCTCGGCTCAGGCCGCGTGACCCTTGAGGATCGAGTCGACGAGCTCCGAGGCGGTCTCGTCGATGTCGATCGTGATGTCGTCGAGCCGCGCCGTGAAGAAGTTGTAGAACCAGACCGTGAGGATGGCGACGCCCAGGCCGACGGCCGTCGTGATGAGCGCCTCGGCGATGCCGGCCGAGACCGTGCCGATGCCGCCGCCGCCCTTGGTGGGATCGGCGAGCTTCTGGAAGGCCGTGATGATGCCGCCGACGGTGCCGAAGAGGCCCACGAACGGCGCCGACGACGCCACCGTCGCGAGCACGGGCAGGCCGCGGCGCAGGCCGGCGAGCTCGCGCTCCTTCACGCGCTCCATCGTGCGGTTGACCGCCTCGGCGACGTCGAAGGCCGAGGACGCCTTCGCGCCCGCGGCGAGGCTCTTGCCGTACTCGGCGACGCCCGCGCCCACGACGGTCGCGACGGGCGCGCCCACGAACCGCTTGTGGAGATCGACGGCCTCCGGGAGGCGCGCCGCGCTCTCCACCATGGGGGCGAGGGCCTCGATGTAGAGGCGCGAGAGCGCGCGGCCCTTGCGGTACGCGATGGCGCGCTCGACGGCGATGCTGAGCGAGTAGGCCGACATGGCCAGCAGCACGACGACGACCGCGCGGGCCATGAAGCCCATCTCGTGCCAAAGACCTACGAGCGTGAAATCCATCGCAATCTCCTTGCGGGCGTTGTGCGGGATCGGGCGGTCAGTGCTCTGACTTGAACTCGAACCTCGCCGGGTAACAGAAGCCGACGATCGTGTTGTTGAAGCGCATGGGCCGGAAGCGCCACCCTCGGACGGCCTTCACGACGTTCTCGTCGAGCAGCCGGTCGGAGGTCTTCGTGAGCTTCACGGTGTCGACGGAGCCCGTCGTCGAGACGCAGATCTGCGCCTCGACGACGTAGACCATGTCCCCGCGCCGCAGCGACGGCGGGAACTCGGGCTCGCTGCCCGACGTCTTCTGGAGCGCGCCGAACTGCGCGGGCATGGAGCGCGGCGGCGCGGGCGTGGCGCCGGTCCCGCCGATCGAGCCGCCAATGATGCCGTGCTTCTGTCCGCCCGCGACGCCGCCCTCCTCGCCGTCCTCCTCGCCGTCCTCTTGGCCGATCTTGCCCTTGCCGACGCCCGTCCCTGCCTTGGCGTCGTCCTTCTCCTCGTACTCGTCGGTGTACTTGCGGCGTTCGTACTTCTTCGGCTTGACCTTCTCGGGCGGCTGCACGATCTCGGGCGGCTTCTCGGGCACGGGCTCCGGCGTCTTCGGCCGCACGGCCACCTTCCTCGGCCGCGCGCCGCCGCCAGCCGGCGGCGGGGGCGGCGGGGGCGGAGGCGGCGGCGCGGACATGAAGGTCACGCGCAGCGTGGGAGGCATGAGCTCCTCGACGTGCCAGTACGAGTAGGCGACGCCCGCGGCGATCAGCACGCCGTGGAAGACGGCGACGAGGAAGAAGGCGAGGCGCCGCTGGCGCCGCGAGCGGTCCGAGTCCCGGGCGCGGAACGACTCGAACGCCACTCTAGGTCTTCCCCGTGCGCGCGAGGTTGGCCTTCTTCTGCCACTCGTTCGCCTTGTCGACGGCGGCCTGCCACTGCGGCACGTCGTCGAAGTACGAGAACGACTTCTGGCGCCACAGCAGCGCGAGGTAGCTCATCGCCTCGGAGTAGCGCGGCCGCAGGCGCACGGCCTCCTCGAGGTAGCGGATGCCCTCGTCCGCGAGCTCGGCGCGCAGGGGACCCGACAGCGCGTCGGGGCCGGGCACGGGGGGCGGCGGAGCCGTCGGTGAGGGCGGCGCAGCAGTCGGCACCTTCCCTTTGACGTTCCTGGCGCCGCCCGGGATCTCGACGGCCGCGGGCGCCGCGCCCGCCGGCGGCAGCCGGGGCCGCGGGTCGTAGGCCGCCATCTCGGGCCCGCCGCCCTTCGATTGAAGGATCTGCCAGATGTAGGTGCCCACCCCGTAGAAGGCCTCGGGATCGTCGGCGCGGATGGCCGGGATCCGCTTGGCCCACTCGAGCGACTGCTGCCACCGCCCCGACTTGTCGTAGACCTGCTGCAACCCGCGCACGACGTCGACGTCGTTGGGCTTTTGCCGGTTGCGCTCGAGGAACAGGCGCTCGAGCGCGGGCCACTCCCCGGCGTCGAACATCGTCTCGATCGTGAGCTGGTCCGCGCGCGCGTCGCCGGGGCGCAGCTGCCCGAGCCGCTTGAACGCCCCGAGCGCGCACGCGACGGCGCGCTGACTCTGCGGGTCCTTGCTGCCCGGCACGACGAGCTGCCGGCACGTGTAGCCTTTGTTGAGCCACAGCTCGGGCAGGTCGGGGACGAGCGCCTCCGCCTGCTCGAAGACGCGCACGGCCTCGGCATAGCGCCCGCGCTTGTAGAGCTCGCCGCCCTCCTGGACGAGCTTGCGCCCTCGCACCTCGGAGCAGCCCGCGCCGACCGCCACGGTGACGGCCAGCCCGAGGAGCCTCCGCCTAGTGGAGCTTGTACACGTCCAGCTCATCGCCCCCACGCGTGAAGCTCTTGAACCGCTTGAGGACGACGAGCTTGCCGTACCCGGCGCGCCAGCTCACGGCCCGCGGGATGAAGATGCGGCCCCTCAGCTCGGGCGACCCCTCTCCGCGCGAGCCGTAGACGTCGAGCATCGGCTGGTCGGCCTTCTGGCGCTTGACGGCCTCCGGGTTCACCGGGTCGACGGCGATGCCGAAGTAGAACGCGTTCGCCTCCGGCCCCTCTTGATCGGTCAGCGACTTGGGGTCGTAGAGCGTGAAAGGCACGGCCAGCTCGGCCGGTCGCTTCTTGCCCATGGCGTCCACCACATCGACACCCGAGTCGTCCTGGTTGAGCTCGGCGAACACGGCGCGGCCGGGGTGGCGCGCGCGCAGCTTGGCGGCGTTGGCCCAGGCGAGGACGTCGGAGATCGGGGCCTCGTCGCCGACCTTGCCCGTGAGCGTGTCGAGCGTCGCCATGCGGGGCGGCTCGCGCACGTCGTCCTTCTTGACGTAGGCGCGCGGGATCTCGCCCACCGCGCGCCCGTAGCCGTCGACGAAGTCGAAGACGCGGAACGGCGGCGTCTTCAGCTCGCCGCCGATGGCCTTGTACTGCCGCGGCTTGCCCACGGGCGCGAGCGTGTCGAGCTTGTAGGGCGTGACCGTGTAGGTCACGTCGATCTCGCGCGCCCCGATCTTTCGATCGAAGGCCAGCAGCAGGTCGGGGTGCCCGCTGGGGCGGCCGAAGGCGTGCGCCGGGCCGACCTTCGCGGCCACCTTGCCCGCGCCGTCCATCAGCGTCGCGACGAGGACGGGGACCGCGGGCGTGCCCTCGCGCGAGACGACCACGACGCCCTTGCCGTCGGCGTGCGGCTCGAGCCGCTCGACGGCCCACTGCCCCTTCGGCAGATCGAACGAGCCCGTCGTCTTGCCGCTCGCGACGTCCACGACCTCGAGCTTCGCGAAGGTCGCGCCGTCGGTGCGCACGAGGTAGAGGCGCGCGCCTCCGGGCTCGAGGGCGAACGCCTCGTCGAAGTAACCCTCCGGCGGCTTGAGCGCGTGCTCGGGGTCGAGCGGCTTTGGCGCGGCCTTGCCGGCGGCGAGCGCGGGGGGAAGGCCGATCCCGAGCGCGACAGCCAGCGCGGCGTGCCCGAGAGATCTGTGCAAAGACATGCGCGGCAGGTTAAACCGAGACGCCGACACGCGCGAGATAGGCGTCGATGCGCGCCCGCGCCTCGTCCGTGATGTCGATGAACTTCACGCCCATGCGCAGCTCGTCCGGCCCCGCGGTGGAGACGATCACGCCCGAGATCGTCACGGCGCCCGAGTCGCCCGGCAGCGTGAAGGTCAGGTTCACGATCGTGCCGAGCGGCAGCGGGATCGTGTGGTCGAGGCCGAGGCCCCCGCGCGAGAGGTTGCCGGCGCGCCGGAAGTAGCGCTCCGACGCCGTCGTCTCCTCGACCCACATCTCGATGGGGATGCGCGGACCCTCGCGACGTTCACCGTCGCCGGTCGGGCCGCTCGAACCCCCTGCCGAACCGGACTCTGCGGGCATGAACGCTCCTTCCGTGGGCACATGGTACACCACCTTCCGCCGTCGGTTCGACTTTGCAAACGCGCTGAGGTCCGTGTATCAACGTCATTCAACGCATGGCGCGAAAACGCATACTGGTCACGGGGGGATCGGGTTTTCTGGGGTCGCACCTCTGCGAGCGCCTCATCGCCGATGGGCACGAGGTCGTCTGCCTCGACAGCTTCTTCACGGGCTCGCGCACGAACGTCGAGCACCTGCTCGACAACCACCGCTTCGAGCTCATGCGGCACGACGTCACGGAGCCGCTCACGATGGAGGTGGACGAGGTCTATCACCTCGCCTGCCCGGCCTCGCCGATCCACTACCAGCGCAACCCCGTGCGCACGATCCGCACCGCCGTCGAGGGCACGCTCAACATGATCGAGCTCGCGCGCGAAGCCAAGGCGCGCATCCTCATCGCGTCGACGTCCGAGGTCTACGGCGATCCGACGATCCACCCTCAGGTCGAATCATATTGGGGCAACGTCAACCCCATCGGGCCGCGCGCCTGCTACGACGAGGGCAAGCGCTGCGCCGAGGCGCTCGCCGTCTCGTACGCGCGCCAGTACGACGTCCACGTGCGTATCGCCCGCATCTTCAACACCTACGGCCCGCGCATGCACGAGAACGACGGCCGCGTCGTCTCGAACTTCACGGTGCAGGCGCTGCGTGGCGAGCCCATCACGATCTATGGCGAGGGCCAGCAGACGCGCTCGTTCTGCTACGCGACGGACCTCATCGAGGGCTTCGTCCGCCTCATGGCGAGCCCGCACGGCGTCGAGCCCGTCAACCTGGGCAACCCCCGGGAGACGACGGTGCGCGAGCTCGCCGAGATGATCAAGAAGATCACCGGCTCGAAGTCCGAGATCATCAAGGAGCCTTTGCCCACCGACGATCCGACGCGCCGGCGCCCCGACATCTCGCGCGCGAAGAAGCTGCTCGATGACTGGGGGCCCAAGGTGCCGCTCGAGGAGGGCCTGAGCGCGACGGTGGCCGACTTCGCGAAGCGCCTGGGGCTGCTCTAGGCGAAGCGGCGGACGCCGGGCGCGGGCGCCGCGCGATCGAGGGGCTCGCCCGTCACGGGGTGGCGGAGGCCCGGCAGCGCGACGTCGGCGAGCGGGATGCGCACGAAGGCCCGCTCGAGCAGGCGCGGGTGCGGCACGACGAGCCCCGGCCGCGCGAGGACGGCGTCGCCGTAAAGGAGCAGATCGACGTCGATGGGCCGGGGCGCGGGCGCAGCGGCGCCGGGCGGACGCACACGGCCCAGCGCCCGCTCGACCTCGAGCGCGAGCGCGAGCAGCGCGTCGGGCGAGAGCGTGGTCTCGACGCGCGCCGCGCTGTTGAGGTAGAGCGGCTGCGGGTCGGCGGCCACGGGCTCGGTCTCGTAGAGCGGCGCCCGCGCGCGCACGCGGACCCCCGAGGCCTCGAGCGCCTCGAGCGCGGCCCCGATGAGGGCCGCGCGATCGCCCAGGTTCGAGCCGAGGCCCAGGTAGGCGCAGGCGCCGGCCGTCGCGGAACCGCCCTTGAGGATCACGACCGCACTTTAGTGTACAAGACACCCCTCATGACCGTTGGCCTCGTCGCGGCCGCCGTCTCGGGGCTCGCCACCAGCTTGGGGGCGCTGCCCTTCGTCTTCGTGCGATCCGTCCCGCGGCGTGCCTATGACGGCATCCTCGGGCTCGGGGCGGGGCTCATGCTCGCGGCGGCGACGCTCGGCCTGCTGAGCGAGGCCGTCCACGACGTCCGCGTCGACGGCGTCGTGGATTGGGGGCGCCTCGCGCTGGTCGTCGTCGGCTTCGTGGCGGGCGTCGCCGCGGCGGCGGTCATGGACCGCTTCATCCCGCACCACCACGCGGGCGGCCACCACCAGCACCTCGGCCACGCCCCCGGGCACGACGTCCACGACCGGCACGACCAGCCCCAGCGCGGCGTTGCCCGCCGCGGCTACGCGGTGGTGGGCGCGCTGACCCTCCACCGGATCCCCGAGGGCCTGGCCATCGGCGCCGGCTTCGCGGCGCCCGGGGCGTCGCACCTCGGGCTCCTCCTGGCGATCGCCGTCGGCGTCCAGAACGCCTGCGAGGGCCTCGTCATGGCCGCGCCGCTGCGGGCGGGGGGCGTGTCGGGCGCGGCCGGCTTGGCCATCGTCGCCACCACCGGGCTCGCCATCCCGGCCGCCGCCATCGTCGGGAGCTTGCTCGCCGGCCTGACGGCGCCCGCGATGCCCCTCATCCTGGCGCTCGCGGGCGGCACCCTCATCTACATCACGTCGAACGAGATCATCCCCGAGTCCCACAGCCACGGCCACGAGGGCACGGCCTCGGCGGGCCTCGTCCTCGGCTTCCTCGTGACGATGGTGCTACAGGCGATCCTGCGTTAAAGAAGGCGTCAGGAGGCCTTGCGAGCGGGGAGCTCGATGCCGCGCTCGCGCAGGGTGTCCGCGACGTGCTTGGGGACGGCGCGACAGCCGCAGGCCTTCGCGTGGAACAGGTGCCAACGGACGCGCTCATCGAACGACGGACGGGCGCTGAGGGGGTGCTTGTGATGCCAGAGTCCGTTGGGCTTCCGCATGACCGGGACTTCCTACCATGGAACCGGCGCCCGGGGTGTTTCAGCGGGTTGTTACGTTTAACTACATGATATTAGTAATTAATTAGGCGACGCCCTGGGTTGATGTTTCGGAATTGTTACGTGCGGTTCGGCTTGCAGATCGGCCCTTGGAGCCAGGGCGCGGCCGCTACTGCCTGTGGCACTGGGTGACCTGGACGTCGCCGGCGGGGGGCGGTCCGAGCGCGCGGGTTCCGGCCGCCGGGTTGGCCTGGATCGCGGCGGCGATCGAGGCGAGCTCCTGGCGCGCGATCGCGCTCTGGGGCTCGAGCGCGAGCGAGCGCTCGTACGCGTCGCGGGCGCCCGCCAGATCCCCGAGGTCGATGAGGATGTAGCCGCGCCTGCGCCAGGCGGCGGCGACCGCGCAGCCGTCGTCGCTCCAGCCGCGGACGTCGTCGGCGATCGCCAGGGCCTCCCGGCGCTTGCCCATCATCATCACCGCCATCGAGAGCTCGAGCCGGGGGTTCGGCGACGCGGGCGACATCGAGACGGCTCGCTCCAGCCAGGAGTACGCGCGCGGCCAGTCCTGGGCCTCGATGGCGCAGAAGCCTTCGAGCGCCGCCAGATGGGCGACCCGCCAGGCGACCCACGTGGCGCCGCGCGCGACGCGGGCCGAGTCACGCTTCATGACGGTCAGCTGGTGCGCGAGATCGAGGGTCGAGGAGGCGGCGAGCGGCGCGCCGCCCAGGCGCGGCTCGAGGGCGGCCCAGCGCTCCCACGCGGCCCGCCGCGCCTCCCGCGCCAGGAAGCACGACCCGGCGCCGTAGGGCAGCGTCTCGGGGTCGGGGAAGTCGGCGCCAGGGACGTCGGGGTGGACCTTGCCCGACGGGAGCTTCAGGACGACCGGCGCGCCGGGCGTGTACTCACCGGGGAAGCGCTTCGTGAACTCGTCGAGGCGGAGCGTCGCGATGGTCGTCGGGGGGATCGTCCAGCCGGGCCGCGAATAGATCGCCACGACGAGCTCGGGCAGGAACCCCGCCCGCCAGATCTCGGCTTGTCGGTCGAGCGTCGCGTCGGCCTCCGCGCCGGTGTTCTCCTGGCCGCCGGACCAGGTCTCGGAGAGGGCGTTGCGCGCGGCGAGCTCGAGCTCGAAGTCGTCGGCGCTCTCGTTCGCAGCCGGCGCCTTCCACGCGAGGTAGGCGCCCGCCTTCGCCGCCCCGTAGAGCAGCCACGCGCCGCGGCGCCGCGCGCTGCCCTGGAGGGCCTCCGGGCCGAGGACGATCTCGGGGTTCCCCGTCGCCCGCGCCGTGGTCCCGGGCGGCGCGCTCCGGGGAGGGGCGGGGCGGGACGGCTCGTGCGCGCAGGCCAGGAGGCCGGCCACGCCGAGGGCGACCGCCACCCGCACGACGCCCCGCATGCGGGCGAGCGTACCACCGGTCAGCGATCGATCGCGACCTCGACGAGCGTCACGCCGAGGACGCGCACCAGCTCCCGGGGGTCGATGGCGACCAGGAAGCCGCGCGCGCCGCCGTTGATGTAGATGCGCGGCAGGTCGACGATGCCCCGCTCGGCGTAGACGGGCATCCGGCGGCGGAGCCCGAAGGGCGAGGTGCCTCCGACCTGGTAGCCAGAGTGCCGATCGGCGACCTCCGGCGCGCACGGCCCGACGGTCTTGGCGCCCACGAGGCGAGCCAGCTGCTTCGTCGAGACCTCGCGGTCGCCGTGCATGAGGATGCAGAGCGGGGCGCCGTCCTGGTCCTCGAAGATCAGCGTCTTGACGACGGCGTGCTCATCCACGCCGAGGGCCTCGGCCGAGGCGCGCGTGCCGCCGTGCGGGTGCCAGGGGTAGGTGTGCGGCTCGAAGGCGACCTCGGCGGCGCGGAGCGCGCGGATCGCCATCGTGACGGGGTGCTTGGGCACGCCGCCCTCGGCTAGGGCTTCGGCGCGTCCTTGGCGGGCGCGGCCTCCTTCGCCTCGCCCTGGTCGCCTTCCTTCTTGTCGGTCTTCTCCGACTTCTCCTTCTTGTTCTTCAGGAAGTAGGCCTTGAGCGTGGCCTTCTCGGCGGCGGTCAGCCTGGCGTCGGGGTGGAACGGGAAGATGTAGAACCAGGGCGGCATGTCGCCGTTCTCGATCTGCTCCTGGCAGTTCTCCCGGTCTTCCTGCTTCTCGTCGTCGTCGGAGTCGCCCCACTTCGAGAAGTTGAGGTGGTTGCGGCCGTTGTGGATGTCGCGCGCCATGAGCCACGAACCGGGCGCGATCCGCGTGTACATCGGCCAGCGCGTCTCGTTCGAGTGGCAGTCGAAGCAGGCCTTGCGCATGATGGCCTCGACCTCGGGGCCCCCGTCGAAGGGGTAGCGGCCGGGCGGGTTGGCGCCGATGTCCTGTGTCGGGATGCCGATGACCTTCGCGGGGAAGATCTGGAGGACCACGAACCCCACGACGCCCGCCACCACCGCCAGCTTGAGGAGCTTCTTCGTTCGGGGCGACATGAGGCGACGATAGGCGAGGCCGGCGCCGCGCTCAAGGGGGCGGTTGCCGGGCCGCGGGAGGGCTGACAGAGTGCCCGCGATGCCCGACTCGATGTACGACATCTTGCAGCGCGCGATGAAGGATCCGACCGGCTTCGACGCACCCGTCGCGCGGTTCCTCGGCTGGACGATGACGGCGCTCGCGCCGGGCCGCGCGACGATGGAGATGGACGTCGACGAGCGGCTCGCCAACCCGATGGGCACCTTGCACGGCGGCGTGCTGTGCGATCTCTCGGACGCGGCCATGGGGATCGCCTACGCCTCGGAGCTCGGGCCGGGCGAGTCGTTCACGACGCTCGAGCTCAAGATCAACTTCATGAAGCCCGTCTGGCGCGCGCACCTGCGCGCCGAGGGCAAGGTCGTCAAGCGGGGCCGCACGGTCGGCCTCGTCGAGTGCGACGTCCTCGACGAGAAGGGCAGCCTGGTCGCGCGGGCGTCGAGCACCTGCATGACCCTCCGCGCCGAGATGGCCAAGGGGCGCGGCGCCTAGCCGACGCCTAGTCGGGCGGCAGGTCTCGAGGCGGACCCGCGCCCCTAGGCGCGCTTCTCTTCGCCACGGATGAGGCGACGAATGTTCTCGCGGTGGCGGATCGTGACGAGGATGGCCACGACCGTCGCGAGCACGAGGTAGGGGCGCGGCAGGCCGCCGAGGAGCGTCGCGAAGACGGGGAACGACCAGATGCCGAGCAGCGAGCCGACCGACGAGAGGCGGGTCACCGCGTACGCCACGGCGTAGAGGCCGAAGCCGCAGAGCGCCGCGGGCGGCGAGAGCGCGAAGGCGACGCCGAGCGAGGTGGCGACGCCCTTGCCGCCGCGGCCGCGCAGGAAGACCGTGAACATGTGGCCGACGATGGCGGCGAGGCCCGCGAGGGCGACCTCCGCGGGCGGAAGGCCGAGGCGCTCGCCGACCATCACGGGCACGAAGCCCTTGGCGGCGTCGAGGAACAGGACGGTGACCGCCCAGCCCTTGCCGAGCGCGCGCGCGACGTTCGTCGCCCCGATGTTGCCGCTGCCCACGGCGCGCAGGTCGACGCCCTTGCCGCGCGCGATGACCAGGCCGAACGGCACCGAGCCGGCCACGTAGGCGAGGGCGCAGAGGAGGACGGGCATCACGCGCTCCCCAGGCCCGCCTTGGCGGCGAGCTCGGCGCGCACCCGCGCGGCCGTGGCGACCGGGCCGCGCGCCCAGAACTCGGCGACGTCGTCGAGCGACTCGGTGCGCGGGCAGTCGAGCGGCAGGCTCGCGAGGAGGTGGTGGCCGTATCGCATCTGCAGCAGGCGCCCGTCGAGGACGGCGACGATGCCGAAGTCGCCGCGCGCGCGGATGAGCCGGCCGAAGCCCTGCTTGAGCGCGAGCGCCGCGCGCGGGACCGTGAAGGTGCCGAACGCGTCCTCGCCCGCCTCGCGGAGGTGCTCGATGCGCGCGGCCGTGAGGGGGTCGTTGGGGACGTCGAAGCGGATCTTGTCGATGACCACGAGCGAGAGCGCCTCGCCCGGGACGTCGACGCCCTCCCAGAAGCTCTGGGTCGCGAGCAGCACGGAGCCGATCCGCTCGCGCAGGGCCGCGAGGAGCAGGTGCCGCGGCCGCTCGCCCTGCACGAGGAGCGGCAGCTTCGTCTTCGCGCGCAGGTGCGCCTCCACGACGCGCAGGTTCTTGAAGCTCGTGAACAGCAGGAGGGCGCGGCCGCCCGTGATCGAGCACAGCTCGGCCATGCGCGCCGCCGCCTTCGCCGCGAAGACGTCCTGGCGCGGGTCGGGCAGGTCGGTCGCGACGTAGAGCAGCGACTGGCGATCGTAGCGGAACGGCGAGGGGTAGGTGGCCTCGGCGGCCGCGTCGCCCAGGCCCACGCGCTCGCGGATGAACGAGAACGACCCGGCGACGGAGAGCGTCGCCGACGTGAAGATGATGGGGCCCGGGCAGACGTCGAAGGCGCGCGCGAGCGCCGGGCCGACGTGGATGGGCGACGCGTGCAGGCTGACGTTCTTCGGCGTGGCGGCCACCCACCGGACGCTGCCCTTCCCGCGGCCGTCGACGAGCGCGCCCAGGTCCTCGCGCAGGGCGTGCGCGCGGCGCCCGAGCGCGGCGAGCTCGGCGGGGTGCTCGGACTCGCGCACGGCGTCCGTCTCGCCGTCGAGCCACGTCGCGACCTCCTCGAGGACGCCGTCGAGGTCGTGGTAGCAGCGCAGCGTCGGGCCGGTCCACAGGTCGGGCGGCTGCGGCACGCGCACCTCGTCGCGGCCGGGCGTGGGGGCGGGCAGGCGATCGCGGAGCGCGTCGGCCAGCGCCGCGGCGGCGCCGTTGAGGCGCCCCGACGCCGACTGCGCGCGCGCGGCGCTGAGCTCGGCGGCCCGGCCGAGGTCGCGCGAGAGCGCGAAGACCCGCTGAGTCGAGGCGTGCAGGCCGAAGAACTCGGTGGCGATGTCCTCGATCTGGTGCGCCTCGTCGAAGATCACGATCTCGTGCGGCGGGAGCACCTGGGCCTCGGGCCACTGGCTGCGCAGCGCGAGGTCGGCGAAGTAGAGGTGGTGGTTCACGATGACGAGCTGGGCCTCGGCGGCGCGTCGGCGCATCTGCGTGACGAAGCACCGCTCGAAGTGCGCGCAGCGCGGGCCGATGCGCGTCTCGGGGGTCGCCTGCACGTCGGGCCAGACGCTCGAGTCGTCGGGCAGGTCGGGCAGGTCGGCGCGGTCGCCCGTCGCCGTCTCGCGGACCCAGGCGAGGATGCGATCGAGCTCGGCCGTGGGCGTGAGCGACAGCTGGCGATCGCGCTCGGCCAGCCGGCGCAGGCACACGTAGTTCTGCAGACCCTTCATGACGGCCCATCGCAGCGGCCCCCCCAAAAGGCCGCTGGGCTCGAGGATCGCGCGGAGCCGCGGGATGTCGATGGTCGCGATCTGGTCCTGCAGCGTCTTCGTCCCCGTGCTCACGACGACCTTGCGGCCGGAGAGCAGGGCCGGGATCAGGTAGGCCAGGGTCTTGCCCGTGCCCGTGCCCGCCTCGACGAGCAGCCGCTCGTCGGCGTCGATGGCGGCGGCGATGCGCTCGGCCATGGCGAGCTGGCCGGGGCGAGACTCGTAGCCGGGGAAGGCCGCGGCACAGAGCCCGCCGGGGCCCAGGACGTGCCGCAGCGTGGCGTTCATTTCTTCCGGCTCGCCTTTTCGTCGATCCCCGAGACGCCGAAGCGCCGCCCGAGCTCCGCGAAGACGTCGTCGGCCGGCACGCCCGCGGCCTCGAGGCCGACCAGCACGTGGAAGATCAGGTCCGCGGCCTCGTGAGCGGTGTGCCCCCGATCCCCTCGAGGCAGCGCCTCGACGAGCTCGCCGGCCTCCTCGGAGATCTTCTCGTTGATCTTCTCGAACCCGCGGTCCAGGAGGGAGACGACGTACGACTTGTCGGGCCGCTCGATGCGTCTCGTCCGGATCACCTCGGCGACGCGCGCGATGATCACGGCCGGCGGATCGGGCGGGCCGTCGTCGGCCTCGAGCGCGCCGCGCTCCTCGTCGTGGGCGCGGTAGAAGCACGACGTCGCGCCCGTGTGGCACGAGGGCCCGGCGGGATCGACGCGGTAGAGCACGACGTCGCCGTCGCAGTCGATGCGCACCTCGCGCACCGCGAGCGTGTTCCCGGACTCCTCGCCCTTGCGCCACAGCTTCGCGCGCGATCGGCTCCAGAAGTGCGCCTGCTTCGTGGCCAGCGTCCTGGCCACGGCCTCCCGGTTCGCCCAGGCGAGCATGCGCACCTGCCCCGTCGCCGCCTCCTGCGCGATCACGGGCACGAGCCCCTGAGCGTCGAAGGTGACGGCGTCGAGCAGCGCCGCGGGCTCAGGCGTTCCGGACATGGACCTGATCTCGCACCGGGACGCCCCGCGCGCGCAAGTATTCGTGCGCTTGCTCGACGGTGTACTCGCCGAAGTGGAAGATCGACGCGGCGAGCACGGCCTCGGCGTGGCCCTCGGCGATGCCCTCGTAGAGGTGCTCGAGGGTGCCGACGCCGCCCGACGCGATGACCGGCACGGACACGCGGTCGGCGACGGCGCGCGTGAGCAGGAGGTCGAACCCGTCGCGCGTGCCGTCTCGGTCCATGCTCGTGAGGAGGAGCTCGCCCGCGCCCGCGGCGGCCATGCGCTCGCACCAGGCGAGGGCGTCGATGCCGGTCGGCGTGCGGCCGCCGTGCGTGAAGACCTCCCAGCGCATCGCCTCGGGCGGCGCCGCCGGATCGCGGCGCGCGTCCACGGCGACGACGATGGCCTGGTTGCCGAAGGCGTCGGCCGCGCGGCGGACGAGGTCGGGATCGGCGACGGCGGCCGTGTTGATGCCGGCCTTGTCGGCGCCCGCGAGCAGGAGCTGGCGCACGTCCTCGACCGAGCGCACGCCGCCGCCCACGGTGAGCGGCAGGAAGACGCGCTCCGCGGTGGCGCGCACGACGTCGAGGGTCGTCGCGCGCCCCTCGGCGGAGGCGGAGATGTCGAGGTAGCAGATCTCGTCGGCGCCCTGCGCGTCGTACGCGGCGGCGACGGCCACGGGATCGCCGGCGTCGCGCAGCTCCTTGAAGCGGACGCCCTTCTTGACGCGACCATCGGCGACGTCGAGGCACGGGATGACACGCTTGCAGAGCATCAGACGGCGCCGCTCCTAGATGGCCCGCTCGCGGACGCGGCGAAGGGCGTCCTCCACGGTGAACACGCCCTCGTACAGGGCCTTGCCGACGACGACGGCGAACGCGCCCGTGTCGAGGAGCGCGTCGAGGTCGGTGAGCCTCGAGACGCCGCCCGACGCGATCACCGGGCACGGCGCGAGCCGCTGCGCGAGGCGCTTGGTCGCGTCGAGGTTCGGCCCCGTGCGCATGCCGTCGCGGCCGATGTCGGTGTAGAGCACGGCGCCCGCGCCCGCGCGCGCGACGGCCAGGCCCACCTCGACGGCGTCGGCCGAGGTGTCCTCGGTCCAGCCCTCGACGGAGACCTTCCCCTCGCGCGCGTCGACGGCGACGACGACGCGGTTCGGCCACTCGGCGCACGCCTCGCGCACCATGGCGGGGTCCTTGACGGCCGCCGTCCCGAGGACGACGTGCTTGACGCCCACGTCGAAGAGCGCCTCGCAGTCCTCGAGCGTGCGCACGCCGCCCCCCACCTCCACCTCGAGGCTCGTCTGCTCGATGATCTTGCGGATGACGGCGCGGTTGTTGGCGCCCGGCTTCGGGGAGCCGGCGGCGCGCGCGAACGCCGCGTCGAGATCGACGACGTGCAGGCGCGGGATGCCCAGCTTCGACCAGGCCCTGGCGATCTCCCAGGGCTCGCGGCTGTAGATCTTCGCGCTCTCGCGCTTGCCCTGCGCGAGGCGCACGGCCGAGCCCTCGAGCAGGTCGATGGCGGGGAATATCAACATCGGGCTTCTGCCTTTCGGATCACGAGTCCCATCACGAATCGACGAACCGGCGCAGGAGCGCCTGGCCCGCCCCCTGGCTCTTCTCGGGGTGAAACTGACAGCCGAAGACGTTGTCGCGCGCGACGGCGACGCAGAGCTCCACGCCGTGGTCCGTCGAGAGCGCGGTGTCCTCGCTGCGGCTTGGATCGGGGTAGTAGCTGTGGACGAAGTAGAAGTAAGAGCCGTCCGGCGTCGTCGCCAAGACGTCGGTCCTCGCGGGCCCGCGGCGCGTGCGGTTCCAGCCCATGTGCGGGATCTTGAGCCCCGGCGCCGCGGGGATGCGGCGCACGCGGCCCGGGAAGACGCCGAGGCCGCGCTTGCTCGGGTCCTCCTCGCTCGTCTCGAAGAGCACCTGCATGCCGATGCAGATGCCGAAGAACGGCTTGCCGGCGCGGATCACCTGCATGACCGCCTCGCGCAGCGCGCCGCCGTCGCGGTCGAGCCCGGCCACGCAGCCGCCGAACGCCCCCTGTCCCGGCACGACGATCTTGTCGGCGCGCGCCACGCGCTCGGCGTCCGACGTCACGACGACGTCGGCGCCCACGAGCGCGAGCGCCTTCTCGACGCTGCGCAGGTTGCCGCTGCCCGTGTCGGCGACGGCGACGTTCACCTTCTTCGCGCTCACGAGCGGCCGGTCACCCCGTGAGGGTGCCCTTCGTCGACGGCACGCCGACGACGCGCGGGTCGGGGCGCACGGCCATCGAGGTCGCGCGCGCGAACGCCTTGAAGAGCGCCTCCACCATGTGGTGGGCGTTCTCGCCGTAGCGGATCTCGAGGTGCAGGTTGACGAGCGCCGACGCCGCGAAGCCGCCGAAGAACTCGCGCGCGAGCTCGGCGTCGAAGGTGCCGATCGTCTTCCCCTTGATCTGGTCGGCGAGGTAGACGAAGGCCGCGCGGCCCGAGAAGTCGACGGCCGCCGTCACGAGCGTCTCGTCCATGGGGATCATCGCGTGCCCGTAGCGCGTGATGCCGGCCTTGTCGCCCAGCGCCTCGCGGAAGGCCTGCCCGAGCACGATGCCCACGTCCTCGACGAGGTGGTGCGGGTCGACCTCGACGTCGCCCCTGGCCCCGAGCTCGAGATCGTAGAGGCCGTGGCGCGCGACCGCCTCGAGCATGTGGTTGAAGAACGGGACGGGCGTGTCGATCTTCCGCGCGCCCGAGCCGTCGAGGCCGAGCTGGAGCTCGATCTGCGTCTCTGTGGTCGTTCTCGCTACCTTGGCTCTTCGCATCGTGTGCCGGGAGGCGCGCGGATTCTAACCCGGCGGCCCGCCTGGACAAGGGCGCCCCCTGGACTTAGAGAAGACCCATATCGCCACCGAGACTCAAGGAGATTCCGATATATAGCGATATACTGATGCTTGGCCGCGCCCATGACGAAGCCCGTGCGTAGCCCGATCCTCGGCTACAACCACAACATCCAGTTCCACGGTCACGTCTTCCACGTCCAGACCGAGGACTCGGGGGCGCAGCACGCCCGTCTGTTCACGCACCTGTTCGTGGGCGGGACGATCCTCGCCTCGAAGAAGCACGAGTACGATCCCGAGGCGCCCGAGGACGCCGTGCGGCTGCTCATGCAGCGCCTGCACAAGTCCATGATCAAGGAGCTCAAGGAGGGCGTGCACGATCCGCGCATCCAGGGCTTCTTCGCGGCGCGCGGCGAGCAGGTCAAGCTCGGCGATCGGCCGTCGCTCATCCAGATGCCGGCCGTCACCGACGGCGCGGGGACGCCCGCCCCCCCGGCCGTCGCGGCCGCGCCTCCCGCGCCGGCGCCGGCCTCGCAGCTCCCGGTCGACGATCGGCCCGTCGCCGTCTCCGGGAGCATCGAGACCGCGAGCCCGCCGCGTCCCGCGGTCGCGAGGACGCCGCCGCCCGTGACGACGACGCCGCCGCCGGCCCGCAAGGTCGTCGTCGTCAAGCCGCCCGAGATCAAGCGTCCGCCCGTGGTCGTGTCGAGCTCGGCGGAGGGCGTCGTCGTCAAGCGCAACGTGGTCATCAACGTCGGCGGCGGCGCCGCGCCCGTGCAGGGGCAGATCTCGCGCGGCACGGCCATGCCGCGCCCGGCGCCCCGACCCGCCGTGCCCTACGTCGTGCGCGAGGGGAGCTTCCCGCTGCCGACGGCGAGCCGGGGCACGGGCGGGCACCCCGCGCCGCCGCCGTCGGACATCACGCCGTCCGCGCGCGACATCCGCATGCCCTGGGACGCGCCCGGCGGCGCCTCGGACGCCCCGCCGCCCGTCCGCACGCGCACGCCCGGCGCCCCGTCCGACCACACGCCCACCGGACGCGCCATCGAGCACACGCCCACGAGCCGCGTCATGGGGTCGAACCCCGGGATGCGCACCCGCTCGCCCGTGCCTCCGTCCGAGCGCACGCCGTCGGAGCGCGCCTTCAACGCCGACCTGCCGAACGACAAGAGCCTCGACGAGGTCATCCTCGAGTACCTCTCCGACGACGCCGAGTAGGTCACTCGCCCAGGCGGATGGCCAGGCCGGCGTCGCCGTCGACGAGGACGCGGTCGCCGGCGCGGAAGGCGGTGACGGCGCCGGCGGCGTCGACGATGGCGGGCAGGCCGCGCTCGCGCGCGAGGGCGGCCACGTGGCCGAGGACGCCGCCCGTCTCGACGACGATGGCGGCGGGCGCGACGAGCGGCAGCTCGGTGGGCAGCAGCGTGCGCGCGACGAGAACGGCGCCGGGGGGCACGGCCGCCCCGGCGGCGGGATCGTGGACGTGCACGAGGCCGACGGCGCGGCCGCTCG
>DASZWW010000400.1:0-5257 GCA_035546175.1 Polyangia bacterium | reverse complement strand
CGCCCCGAGACGGTGCTCGTGACCCTCGCCGCGGCCAACCACGAGCTCGGCACCGAGAGCGACGTCGCCGCGCTCGCCGCCGTGGCGCGCGCCGGCGGCGCCCTCTTTCACGCCGACGCCGTGCAGGCCGCGCCGTGGCGCGCGCTCGCCCTCGGCGCCTCGGGCGTCGACGCCGCCACGATCTCGGCGCACAAGCTGGGCGGGCCGCAGGGCGTGGGCGCGGTCTTCGTGCGCCGGGGCCTCGACCTGCCGCCGCTCGTCGTCGGCGGCCACCAGGAGCACGAGCGGCGCGCCGGCACGGAGAACGTCGCCGGCGTCGTCGGCCTCGGCGTGGCGTCGCGCCTCGCGGCCGCCGAGCGGGACGCGGTCGCGTCGCGCGTGGCGCGCCTGCGCGATCGCCTCGCCTCGCGGCTGCTCGAGATCCCCGGCTCGCGCGTCAACGGCGACGTCGCGCGGCGGCTGCCCGGGACGCTCAACGTCGCCTTCGCGGGCGCGCCCGGCCAGCTCGTGGCCATCGCGCTCGATCTCGAGGGCGTCTGCGTGGCGACGGGCGCGGCGTGCACCTCGGGCTCCCTCGCGCCGTCCGCCGTGCTCCTCGCGCTCGGCCTCGACCCCCGGGAGGCGGCCGAGGCGCTGCGCTTCAGCCTCGGCCGCGACACGACGGAGGCGGAGATCGATCGCGTGGCGGCGCTCGTGCCCGAGCTCGTCGCGCGCGTGCGCGGCCAGCGCGCGGCGCCCCCCCAGGCGAAGGAGCGGATCGTCGTGGCGATGTCGGGTGGCGTGGATTCGTCGACGGCGGCGGCGCTGCTCGTCGAGCAGGGCCACGAGGTCGTCGGCGTCACCCTCAAGCTCTACGACGCCTCGGGCACCTCCGCCGCCGTCGGGCGCTGTTGCGGCCCGCGCGACATCGCCGACGCGCGCGCCACGGCCGCGGCGCTCGGCTTCCCGCACTACGTGCTCGACGAGAGCGAGGCGTTCCAGGCCTCGGTGATCGACGAGTTCGTCGCCGAGCACCGCGCCGGCCGCACGCCGAACCCCTGCGTGCGCTGCAACGAGAAGCTCAAGTTCGGCCCGCTGCTCGCCTTCGCCGACGCCGTGGGCGCGCGCGCCCTCGCCACCGGCCACTACGCCCGTCTCCTGCGCGGCGAGGGCGGCCTGCCCAAGCTCGCGCGGGCCGCCGACGCGCACAAGGACCAGTCGTACTTCCTCTTCGGCGTGCGCCCCGAGTGGCTGGCGCGCGCGCGCTTCCCGCTCGGCGAGCTGACGAAGGACGAGGTGCGCGCCGCCGCGCGCCGCCTCCGCGTGCCCAACGCCGACAAGCCGGAGTCGCAGGAGATCTGCTTCATCCCCGACGGCGACCACAAGGCCTTCGTCGAGTCGCGCGGCGGGGCCGGGAAGCCGGGCGCCATCGTCGACGACGAGTCGGGCGCCGTCGTGAGCGGACACGGCGGCACGCACCGCTTCACCGTCGGCCAGCGCCGCGGGCTGCCGGGCGGCGCCGGCGAGCGCCGCTTCGTGCTGCGCATCGACGCGGCGACGGGCACCGTCCGCGTCGGGCCGCGCGAGCGGCTCGGCCGTACCGAGGTCCGCGTGGCCGACGTGCGCTGGCTCGGCGCCGCGCCCCGCGAGCGCCTGCGCTGCGCCGTGCAGATCCGCCACCACGCGACGCCCGCCGCCGCGTGGGTCGAGCTCGCGGGCGACGGCTGCGTCGACGTCCGCCTCGACGAGCCCGCGCTCGGCGTCGCCCCCGGCCAGGCGGCCGTCTTCTACGACGCCGCCGCCGCGGTGATCGGCGGCGGCTGGATCAGCGAGGAGCTCCCGCCGTCCGGCGTGGAGGGCTCGCGCGCGGCGTCCGCGTCGAGCCCGGCGAGGGGTTAGCTGCCGGCGCCGGACACGGCGGCGGCGACGACCTGGCGGCCCGTCGTGTTGCGGTCGCGCGCGCGGACGGCGTCGATGGCGGCCTCGAGCTCGCCCTTGTCGAGGAAGATGCCGTGGCAGGTGCCGCAGTAGTCGACGTGGACGGTGCCGAGGACGACCTCGGAGAGGCTGCCCGTGCAGGCGGGGCAGGGGGCCTTGTTGGGCGTCGGGACGGGGGGCGGGCCCGAGGCGCCGGTGAGCAGGGCGCGCAGGCGCGCGAGCTCGGCCTCGGGGAGCTTGGCGGCGCGCGTGATCTCGCCGCGGTCGAGCCAGAGGCCGCCGCACTTCGGGCACAGATCGACCTCGAGGCCCTGGAACAGCGCCTTGTCGAGGATGGAGTTGCACTTCACGCAGCACAGGTTCGCCGAATCGGCCATGACGGCATAGTACCCGGGCCGGCCGCTCGCGGTAAAGCGGGGCGAAAGCGCCGCGCAGAGTGGTACTTTAAAGGACGCGGCGTCTCGCGCGTCGCGCTCATGACGCCCAAGGAGAACAGCTACGCCGCGCTCGAGAGCCGCCTCGGGCACGTCTTCTCGGACCGCTCGCTCTGCGAGGCGGCGCTGACGCACAAGTCGTGGCTCAACGAGGCGCCGGGCGCGGGGCGCACCGACAACGAGCGGCTCGAGTTCCTCGGCGACGCCGTGCTCGCGCTCGTCGTGTCGGACCTCCTCATGAAGCGCTTCCCCGATCGCAGCGAGGGGGAGCTGTCGAAGGCGCGCGCCGTCGTCGTGAGCGAGGCGGGGCTCTCGCGCACGGCCCAGGGCATCGAGCTCGGGCAGTGGATCTTCCTCGGGCGCGGCGAGGACCAGGCCGGCGGGCGCGGCAAGGCGTCGATCCTCTCGGACGCCCTCGAGGCCCTCATGGGGGCCGTGTACCTCGACGGCGGCCTCGAGGCGGCGCGGCGCGTGGCCGCCCAGCTCTTCTCGAGCGCCATCGAGGACGTCGAGACGCACACGCGCCACGACTACAAGTCGCGCCTGCAGGAGCGGTCGCAGGCGCTGCTGCAGGCGACGCCGCAGTACCGCGTCGTCGGGCAGGAGGGGCCCGACCACGACAAGCGCTTCGCGGTCACGATCTCGCTCGCCGGGCGCGAGTACGGCCGCGCCGTGGGACGCTCGAAGAAGGAGGCGGAGCAGAGCGCGGCGGCGCAGGCGCTCGTCATCCTCGAGGGCGGCCAGGGGCCGGCGTCGAAGTGACGACCGACGACTTCAAGGCCGGAGGCGCGGCAACGCCCGAGGCGCTCGTCGCGCAGATCCCCGCCGACGTGCGCGCGCTCGCGCGCCGGCTGCGGGAGCGCGGCTACGAGGCTCACCTCGTGGGCGGCGGCGTGCGCGACATGCTGCTCGGCCGCCCGCCCGCGGACTTCGACCTGGCGACCGACGCGCGGCCCGACCGCGTGCTCGAGATCTTCGGGCACTCGTTCGCCATCCCCACCGGGCTGCAGCACGGCACGGTGACCGTGCTCACCGGCTCCGACCCGGCGACGCGCCGCTCGGTCGAGGTCACGACGTTCCGCGGGGAGGGCGCCTACGTCGACGGGCGCCGGCCGTCGTCGGTGACGTACGTGTCGTCGCTGGCCGAGGACCTGTCGCGGCGGGACTTCACGATGAACGCCGTGGCCCTCGAGCCGGACACGGGCGCCCTCACCGATCCCTTCGCGGGGCGGGCCGACATGGCGCGCAAGCTCATCCGCGCGGTGGGCGATCCGCTGGCGCGCTTCCGCGAGGACGGCCTGCGGCCCATGCGCGCCGTGCGCCAGGCGGCGCAGCTCGGCTTCGACGTCGAGGAGGCGACGCTCGCCGCGATCGAGCCGACGCTCGACGTCTTTCGCAAGGTCTCGGCCGAGCGCGTCCGCGACGAGATGCTCAAGCTCCTCGCCGCGCCGAAGCCCTCGCGGGGGCTCGAGCTCATGCGGCGCACGGGGCTGCTCGCCGAGGTGCTGCCGGAGATCATGGAGGGCGTGGGCTGCGCGCAGAACCGCTTCCACAAGCACGACGTCTACGGGCACACGCTGGCCGTCGTCGACCACACGCGCGGCGACGCCATCGTGCGCCTGGGGGCGCTGCTCCACGACGTGGGCAAGCCGCGCGCGCGGCAGCCGCGCGAGGGGGCGCCCGGGGAGTACAGCTTCTTCAAGCACGAGTACGTCGGCAAGGACATGGCCGACGCCATCTGCCGGCGCTGGAAGCTCTCGACCGCCGACCGCGCGCGCGTCGTGTCGATGGTCGAGCACCACATGTTCTATTACGCGCCCGAGTGGACGGACGGCACCGTGCGCCGCTTCGTGCGCCGCGTGGGCGGCGACACGCTCGAGGCGCTGTTCGCGCTGCGCGAGGGCGACGTCGTGGGGCGCGGCTTCGGCGAGGATCCCGAGCGCGAGCTCGGCGAGCTGCGCCGGCGCATCGCCGCCGTCGCCACGGCCGACGCCGCGCTGCACGTCACCGATCTGGCGATCGACGGCGAGGACGTCATGCGCGTGCTCGGGATCCCGCCCGGCCGCGAGATCCGCGAGATCCTCGAGCGCCTGCTGGAGCTCGTCCTCGACGATCCCTCGCTCAACGATCGCGACAAGCTGCTCGCGCTGCTCCCCTCCGTCCGCGGCAAGAAGTGACCCGGCGCGCGCCAGCGACGCCTCCCTCGGCCGCCCGCGGGAGAGGATCGAGGTGAAGGCTACCTGAGCAGCGAGGCCACCAGCGCCGCCGCCGACGTCACCTCCTCGGTCGTCCGCTGCGGCAGCTCGGGCTGGCCGAGGAGCTCGGTGCGCCGCCGGACCACGGTGGCCTCGGGATCGACGAGCGAGACGACCTCGATCGCCGGCGCCGGGGGCGGGGCGTCGGCCAGCGCGGGCGCGGCGCGGCTGGCCGCCACGACGGAGAGCACGGCGGGCACCGGCACGCGCAGCCGGCGCCGCTTGCCGCCGCCGCGCACGGAGATCTCGACGCCGCCCGAGCCGGCGGACGCCAGGGTCTCGATGCAGGCGACGTGGAGCATGCCGAGCTGACGCGCCAGGGCCGCGGGGACGGCGCCGAGCCCGTCGTCGTCCGAGCGCGCGCCCGCGAGCACGAGGTCGGCCCCGATGCGCTTGACCGCCGTCCCGAGCGCCTGGCCCAGCGTGTGGAAGTCCGCGGCGCCGAAGTCCTCGCCGACGACGCGCACGGCGCGGGTCGCGCCCGCGGCGAGCGCGCGCCGGAGCGGCGCCTCGTCCGCCGACGTCCCCGCGACCAGCGCCGTCACCGTGTGCGGCGCGCCGAGGGCGAGGGCGAGGGCGAGGGCGTGCGCGTCGTCGACGCCGAGGCCGGGCGGCTCGCCCTCCGGCGCGCGCGGCGCGTGCAGGCAGACG
>DASZWW010000399.1:0-1908 GCA_035546175.1 Polyangia bacterium | reverse complement strand
ACGGCAGGCGCGACGGCGGGCACGGGCGCCGCCGGAACCGGGGCCACGCCTCCGCACGCGAGCTCGGGCGGCTGCGCCGTCGGTGACGGCTCGGCCGCCGCCTCGGTCGTCGGCCTCGTCGCCGCGGCGCTCGCGTGGCTCGGCGCGCGCCGCTCGTCGCGGCGGCGCCGCTCGATCAGCTGAACGTCGCGCCGGGGCGGCGCACGTCGCAAGAAATCGCTTCCGACGTTGCGCGGGCCCCGCTCCCGGTGTGAGCTTGAGGGGTGATCGACTACGTTCGAAAGATCCTCGACGCGCGCGTCTACGACGTCGCGGAGCAGACGCCGCTCGACGCCATGACGCGCCTCGGACAGCGGCTCGGCTGCCGCGTGCTGCTCAAGCGGGAAGACCTGCAGCCGGTGTTCTCGTTCAAGATCCGCGGCGCGTACAATCGCATCGTCCGCCTCACCGAGGCCGAGCGCGCCGCGGGCGTCATCTGCGCGTCGGCGGGCAACCACGCCCAGGGCGTCGCCCTCTCGGCGAGGCGCCTCGGGATGTCCGCGACGATCGTCATGCCCGTGACGACGCCGCCCATCAAGATCGACGCCGTCCGCTACTTCGGCGGCAAGGTCGTGCTCCACGGCGACACCTTCGAGGAGGCGCACGAGCGGGCGCGCGCCCTCGAGAAGGCCGAGGGCCTGACGTTCGTGCACCCCTACGACGATCCGGAGGTCATCGCGGGGCAGGGCACGATCGGCATGGAGATCCTCCACCAGCACCCCGAGCCCATCGAGGCGCTCTTCGTGCCCATCGGCGGCGGCGGCCTCGCAGCCGGCGTGGCGTCGTACGTGAAGTTCCTGCGCCCCGAGACGAAGGTGATCGGCGTCGAGCCCGCCGACGCGGCCTCGATGAAGGCCGCCTTCGCCGCCGGCCGGCGCGTCGTGCTCGATCGGGTCGGCCTCTTCGCCGACGGGACGGCCGTGCGGCAGGTGGGCGCCGAGACCTTCCGCGTGTGCCGCGAGCTCCTCGACGACGTGCTCGTCGCCGACACCGACGAGATGTGCGCCGCCATCAAGGACATCTTCGAGGACGCGCGCGTGATCGCCGAGCCGTCGGGCGCGCTGGCGCTCGCGGGCCTCAAGGCCTACGTGGCCGCGCGCCCGGCGCGCACGGGCGCGCTGGTGGCCATCAACAGCGGCGCCAACATGAACTTCGATCGCCTGCGCCACGTCGCCGAGCGCGCCGAGATCGGCGAGGCGCGCGAGATCCTCCTCGGCGTCACCATCCCGGAGGCGCCCGGCAGCTATCGCGCGTTCGTCGACGTCCTCGGCGCGCGCACGATCACGGAGTTCAACTATCGCTACGCCGACGACTCCGCGGCGCACGTCTTCGTGGGCTTGAAGCTCGCCGACGCCTCGCGCGACAAGCCCGCCGTGATCGGCGAGCTCGAGGGGCGCGGCTACGAGGTCATCGACATCAGCGCCGACGAGACGGCCGGCGACCACGTCCGCTACATGGTGGGGGGCCGCGCGCCCGCGCTGCGCGACGAGGTCCTCTTCCGCGTCGAGTTCCCCGAGCGTCCCGGCGGCCTCGCCCGGTTCCTCGAGGCCATGGGCGCGGAGTGGAACATCACGCTCTTCCACTACCGCAACCACGGCGCCGACTACGGCCGCGTCCTCGCCGGGATGCACGTCCCGCCCGCCGACCGCCCGCGCTTCTTCGACCGCCTGCGCGCCCTCGGCTACCCCTTCGAGGACGAGACGACCAACCCGGCGTACCGCATGTTCCTGGGCGGGTGAGCGGGCGCGCTCGACGGCGTGCCTGGCGGGACCGGCTCGGGCGTCCTTGTGGTGACATGCGAAGCGTCGGTGCGCGCGTTTTCGCGGTCGCGCTCGTCTTGACGGGGTGCGGCTCCGGCAAGAAGCCCTC
>DASZWW010000398.1:0-2179 GCA_035546175.1 Polyangia bacterium | reverse complement strand
GCGGGGTCGGCCGGCGGGGGCGCCGCCGGCGACCATCAAGGCCCACCGCCGCCGGATGCCGCCGCCGCGATCGGATCCGACGTCGCCGAGAGGTCCGACCTCGCGGACGTCCCGGACGGTCCCGGCGCGCCAACTCTACCTGGAGGTTGCGGCCACCTCTTCTGCGAGGACTTCGAGCAAGGGGAGATCGACCCGGCGCGGTGGAGCGCGCAGATGGGCGGCGCGGGCACGCTGGCGGTGCAGCAGGAGATCGTCGCCCACGGCAAGTACGCGTTCCACGTGCACGGCATTGGGGCGGCGGGCGACTTCGCGATGATCGTCTCGAAGGACGCGCCGATGGCGTTGCGCGGCGCCGGCCCGCTCTTCGGTCGCGCCTACGTCTACGCCAACACGAACGTCGGCTCCCACGTCGAGCTCGGGTTCGCCGGCAGCACGCGCGACGCGGCCGTCGCTCCGTTGATCGACAAGACGATGAACTTCAATTACATGGAGTTCGCCGAGTTCGCCAGCTCGTGGCAGCTCGGCTTCGATCTCTTCGATCCGGCGCCTGACGTGGCCAAGGGCTTCGTCGAGGAGGCGTCGTACCCGCCGGCGCGCGACAGGTACCCGGCCGGGACGTGGAGCTGCATCGAGTGGGAGTTCGGCGACGACCCCGACTCGATGATCTTGTGGGTCGACGGCAAGCAGATCGATCAATTCGACGTTCAACACGTCGATTACACGAGCACCGCGCGCACCGCCGGCAGCGTGCTGAACGGGAAGAGCAGCGGCATCATCGGCGGGTACGCGTTCTTCGGGTTTGGCTTCCACTCCTACGGCGGGTCGACCGCCGTCGAGCGCTACTTCGACGACATCGCCCTCGACACGAAGCGCGTCGGCTGCGCCCTCGAAGGAGCGTCCGGTGGCTGAGCGCGCGTGGCCGCGGCGGCCTCGGCGCCCGCGTCAGCTCCGGCCTGAGCTAATATTCGCGCCCGAGGTACCTACCCGCCGTGGTGAACCTGCGCGCCGTGCCGATGCCGCTCCCGCCGGAACGACGCTCCGACGCGGCGCTCGTCGCGGCCGCGCGCGCGGGCGAGGGCTGGGCCGCCGAGGCCCTGTTCCGCCGACACGCGCCCGTCGCGAATGGTCTGGCGCTGCGGCTGCTGGGCCGCGACGCCGACGTCGACGATCTCGTGCAGGACAGCTTCGCGAGCGCGCTGACGACGCTCGGGCGGCTGCGCGAGCCGCAGGCGTTCGAGGCCTGGCTGTGCAGCATCCTCGTGCGCACGGCGGCCAAGGTCATCCGCAGGCGTCGGCTGCTCGCGCGCCTCGGCCTCGGGCGGGCCAGCCTCGCCATCGACGTCGACGCGCTCGTCGCGCCGGGCGCGCCGCCCGACGAGGCGCTCGAGCTGCGACGGCTCTACGCCCTCGCGCAGGAGCTGCCCGCGGCCATCCGTGTCCCGCTGCTGCTCCGGCGCGTCGAGGGCCTCGGGCTCGACGAGATCAGCCGCCTCACGCGCACCTCGACGGCGACCGTCAAGCGGCGCATCGGCGAGGGTGAGGAGCGGCTGCGCGCGCGCTTCCTCGGGGGGCGCGCGCCGTGAGCGCGCCGAACGGACCGCTCGGCCGGCACGTCGCGCCGGCCCTCGACGAGGCGCGGTTGGAGCGCCAGCGAGCGGCCGTGGCGGCGCGCGTGCAGCCTCGCGGCGGGCGGACCTCGGCGCTCGCCGGGGCGGCCGTCGGCCTCTCGTGCGTCCTCGCCATCGCGGCGCTCGTCGCGCGGCGCGAGCGGCCCGCGCCCGCGCCGGGGACGGTGATCGAGACCGCCGCGGGCGGTGAGACGATCACGCTGCCCGAGGGCTCCCGCGTCCAGCTCGAGGCGCAGAGCCGCCTCACGCTCGCCGAGGCGCGCGCCGAGTCCGTCCGGCTCGAGCTCGAGCGCGGCGGCGTCACGCTCGACGTCGTGCCGTCGTCGCGGCGCCCGTTCGTCGTCGTGGCCGAGGGGTACGAGGCCCGGGTGCTCGGCACGCGCTTCTCGGTGCGGCTGGACGAAGGCGGCGGGCGCGCGCGTTCCATCGAGGTCGAGGTGACGCGCGGCCGCGTCCGCGTCGCGCGCGTGGGCGACGACGGAGACGTGCGGACGCTGGGCGCCGGCGAGCGCTGGTCGGCGCCGCTCGGCGGCCCGCCGTCGGACGCGGCC
>DASZWW010000397.1:0-1942 GCA_035546175.1 Polyangia bacterium | reverse complement strand
CTCGCGCGGCTCGTCGAGCGCGCGCTGTCGCCCGAGCCGGCGGCGCGCCCCGCGGACGCCGACGAGGTGCGCGCCGCGCTGGGGACGATCCTGCGCACCCTCAAGGGACCCGGCGCGACGCCCGCCGTGGGCGAGCTCGTGCGCGCGCGCGGTGGCGCCGCCGTCGATCGCGGCGAGCTCGCGGCCATCGCCAAGCGCTTCGATCCGAAGCGCGGCGCCGCGCCGCCCACCTGGAAGGTCATCACGTTGACCCGCCTGCAGACGGGGGGCCGCTCGACGGGGCCGCGCCCCGCCGTCGCGAACGTCGACCTCGGCAGCGGAGAGGTCATCCCCGGCACGCGCTACCGCATCCTCTCGAAGATCGGCGAGGGCGGCATGGGCAGCGTCTACCTCTCCGAGCACGTCGACCTCGAGAAGAAGGTCGCGCTCAAGCTGCTGCGGCCCGACGTCGCGCGCGACGCCGAGACGCTGCAGCAGTTCCGCGGCGAGGCGCGCGCCGCCTCGAAGGTCGGCAGCGCGTACATCTGCGACGTGACCGACTTCGGCGAGCTCTCCGACGGGCGCGTCTTCTTCGTCATGGAGTACCTCGACGGACAGTCGCTCGGGCGCGTGCTGCGCCAGTCGACGCGCGTCGAGGCGCCGCGCGCGCTGCCCATCCTGCGGCAGGTCGCCAAGGCCCTCGGCGCCGCGCACGAGAAGGGCATCGTCCACCTCGACGTCAAGCCCGACAACGTCATGCTGCTGCAGGCGGGCAAGCGCGGCGACGCCGTCAAGGTCGTCGACTTCGGCATCGCGGGCCTCATGAGCCAGACGGGCGAGGAGGACGAGATCGCCGGCACGCCCGAGTACATCGCGCCCGAGCGCGCGCGCGGCCAGGGCTACGATCACCGCAGCGACGTCTACGCCCTCGGCGTCATGGCCTACGAGATGCTCGGCGGGATCGTGCCCTTCCACGGCAAGAACCACGTCTCCACGCTCACCATGCAGGTCAAGGATCCGCCCCTGCCCCTGCGGCGGCAGCCGGGCGGCAAGGACGTGCCCGAGCAGCTCGCCGATCTGGTCATGCGCATGCTCTCGAAGGACCCGGAGGCGCGGCCCCAGAGCATGGCCGAGGTCGAGGGCCTCCTGTGCGAGGTGCAGATCGCGCTCGGCCTCACGACGCCGTGGGACGACCTCGAGCTGCCCGCCGTCGACGAGGCGTGGCGGCAGAAGCTCGCGCGGCGCATGCCCTCGGCGGCGCGCCCGCGCAAGGCGATCATCCTGGGCGCGGGCGGCGTGGCGCTGGCGTCGCTCGCCGTCGCCCTCTACTTCGTCTTCATCCGCGCGCCCGAGGTGGTCGTCAAGGAGGTGCGCGTCGAGCTCACGAAGACCGAGGAGGCGCCCGCCGTCGCGGCGGCGCTGCTCAAGGCCGATCAGGCGGCGCGGCGCGAGCGCTACGTGCGGCCGCCGAAGGACTCGGCCCTGCACTACATCGGCGAGGCCGAGGCCGAGGCGCAGAAGGTCGGCCGCCCGTCGGCGGGCGCGGCGGCGCTCCGGCGCGCCTACGCGTCGGCGCTCACCGTGATCGGCAACGAGCTCGTGAAGGCCGACCTGCGAGACCTGGCCGTCACGAAGTACAAGGAGGCGCTGCTCTTCCTGCCCGACGACCCGGACCTCCAGGCCAAGGCGGAGCTGTCGGCCGAGGAGCGGCGGCGGCGCGTGCGCGATGACAAGCACCCCGCGCCCGCGCCGGCCCCCACGCCGGCCGACGAGGCCAAGGAGACGGCGGCGCGCGTGTTCGTCGACGCGACCCACGGGCGGCTCTCGGAGGCGCGCCTCGCGCTCAAGAACCTGGCGACGCTCGACCCGGCGGGCGTGCAGGCGGCGCGCCTCGCCGACGCCCTGCGCGCCCGCGCCGTGGCCGCGTGGAGCGCGGGCCACGCCGACGACGCGCGGCCGCTCT
>DASZWW010000396.1:0-6219 GCA_035546175.1 Polyangia bacterium | reverse complement strand
GTCCCGCCCACGCCCGTGTCCGAGCCGCCGCTGCCGCCGCCCGCGGTGCCGGTGGTGTTCGAGCCGCCGGTGCCGCTGGTGTCCGTGCCGGCGGTGCCGGTGGTGTTCGAGCCGGCGGTGCCGGTGGTGTTCGAGCCAGCGGTGCCGGTGGCGCTCGAGCCGGCGGTGCCGGTCGAGCCGCCGTTGCCCGAGAAGACGCCCGTCGTGTTGTTGTTCCCGCCCGACGAGCAAGCGGCGATGGAGGCCAGCCCGCTGACGAGCCCGACGAGCACGAACTTGGAAGTGAAGGAAGATCTCATTTCATTCTCCTCGTTTCTGGGACGCCGCGGGAAGCGATGCCGTCTCCTGGAGAGCCGGGTCCAAGAGGAATGGCTCATTCTCGTGCGCGGTTTGTTGCACGAGGTGTGGCCTCGCTGCACGGGCGGGGGCGACCTCGGAGGTCTTTGCGAGACGCTCGCCGTTTTTGCGCTCATCGTCAAGGCGAAAGCCCCACCAAATCACCGGCTAAGCACGTAGCGTTCAACGCGCAACAGCGATCAATTTGCGGAAAACGCTCCGCGGCGACGCGGCCGCTCAGTGGCGCAAAAAGAACGGGTACGTGAACTGCTGACGCGGCGCCTTGAAGCGCGGGAAGTGGGCGTTCTTGCCGGCGTCGAGGACGCAGTCGCCGGTGGGCGTGCCGTCGAAGCTGCCGCCGACGCGGATCGACTGCACCATGCCGTTGCCGGCGACGACGTACGTCAGCTGGGCCGTGCCCGGCTCCTTGAACCTCTCGAAGCAGGCGAAGACCTGCGGGCGGATGCGCGACATGGCGTCGGCGATGGCGTCGCGCGGGAGCTCCTGCGGCAGGCCGAGCTCGTCGCCGCCGTCGCTCGCGACGGCCTCGCCGCTGCGCAGGCAGGCCTCGTCCTCGCGGCTGCCGGTCGGCAGCTCGGCGAGGCCCGTCGACGGCGGCTTCGAGGCCAGCACCTCGCCCGTGCACCGGTTGTAGATGCGGCCGCCCACGAACTTGAGCGCGTAGCCGCGGCTCGGGCCGAAGCTCCACTCGGCGTCGGCGGGCTGGAAGAGGAACTCGGCGCGCAGCAGCGGGCGCACCTTGTCGAGCCACCGCTTGGCGTCGGGGAGGCTGTCGAAGCCGAGCGCGTTCTGCGAGACCTCGACGGCCTTGGGCAGCGTCTCGCCGTCCTTCTGCGGCTCGCGCAGCGTGATGAAGCGGCGCTCGCGCGCGCGCCCGACGACGGCGGGCTTCGTGCAGGCGATGCAGCCCGCGAGGGCGACGCGATAGCCCTTGATGCCCGCGTCGTACTCGGAGACGGAGATGGTGGCCGGGTCGTCGCCGGGCGTCGAGAACGTGCGGGCCGGCAGCACCTCGCGCAGGTAGGCCTGCGTCGTCCGGCAGCGCGCGCGCTCAAGCTCGCGCTTCTCGGTGTCGCAGCGGTCGATGAACGCGCCCAGCAGCGTCGGGACGTCGCGCGTCCGCGTCGCGGACTTCGCGAGCGCCTCGAACGTCTGCGCGGCCGCGGGCGCGGCGGCCTCGGCGGGCGCCTCGTTGGCCGGCGCGGGCTTGTCCTCGGCGGACGTCTTGCCTTCGGCGGGGGCCTCGGCGCGCGTGGTCGCCGGGAGCGCCGCGGCGCCGAGCAGCGTGGGCATCCAGAGAAGAAAGGACCAGCCCCGGGGCGATCTTCCGCGTGTCCTCATCGGCGCGCCGGACTATAGATCATGTGAATGGCCAAGCCCAAGTCCCCGCGCTCGTCCGCGAAAGCCGCGGCGCGTCCCCCGCACGGGCGGCAGGACGACCACGCCGAGCGCTCGGAGCCCGAGGCCGAGGAGGAGGCCGAGCCCGAGGAGCTGCTGCGCGACGTGGCCGCGGACAAGCCGGACAAGAGCGAGGACGGCGACGCTGTGCTCGAGGCGGACGCCATCGAGCCGCCGCCCGGGCGCGGCGCCCTCGCGCCCGCGCGCAACCAGGTCGAGCGGTTCCTGGCCGAGGTGCGGCGTTACCCGCGCCTCTCGGACGAGGAGGAGCGGGTGCTGGGCAAGGCCGTGCGCGACAGCGGCGACCGCGAGGCGGCGCGCAAGCTCGTCGTGCACAACCTCCGGCTGGTGGTCGCGATCGCCTATCAATACCGCCGCGCGTGGGCCAACATCCTCGACCTCTTCCAGGAGGGGAGCGTCGGGATCATGGAGGCGGTCAAGCGCTGGGAGCCGACGCTGGGCCCGCGCTTCGGCACCTACGCCGCCTACTGGATCCGCGCCTACGTGCTGCGCTTCCTCATGACGAACTCGCGGCTCATCCACGTCGGGAACACGCGCGCCGGCCGCAAGCTCTTCTACCGGCTCGAGAAGGAGCGCCAGAAGCTGGTCGCGGGCGGCTTCGAGCCGACGCCCAAGCTCCTCGCCGCCAAGCTCGACGTCACGGAGGAGGACGTCGCCGAGGTGAGCCGACACCTCGACTCGCGCGAGGTGTCGATCGACCCGCGCAGCGCCGTGGGCGGCGACGAGGGCGGCCTGCCGCTCTCGGAGCGGATCTCGAGCGGCGAGCGCTCGCCCGAGAGCGAGGCGGCGGGCGCCGAGATCGCCACGGCGGTGCGGCGCTTCATGACGACCTTCCAGGCCGGCCTCACCGACGAGCGCGAGCGGGCCGTGTGGCGCGAGCACCTCGCCGCCGACGAGCCGGCGCCCCTCGGCGAGCTGGGCGCGCGCTACGGCGTCTCGAAGCAGCGCATGGGCCAGATCGCGGACCGCCTCAAGCGGCGCTTCCGCGACGAGATCGTGCGCGAGCTCGGCCCGGACGTGAAGACCGTCTGGCAGTAGCTCAGCGCCGGCTCCCGTCGTCCGCGCGCGGCTCGCGGCGCTCGACGATCAACGTGACCTCCTCCTCGGCGGGCCGCCCGCGGTTCGCGGGGCGCACCGTGAAGCCGCGGCTCGCGGCGATGCGCGCCGCGGCGCTCACGACCTCGGCGGCGAAGGGCGTGAGCTCCTCGGCCCACGCGTAGCCATCCGCGTCGCCCTCATACCCTTCGGGGAACACGCAGCGCACCTGCAGGCGCAACGTGAACTCTCTCTCCTCGACGTGATCCATGGCGGCGCCCCAAAAACAAAAAGCCGGGCGGCGAGCCCGGCTCCTTGGTCAAGCAGTTGTCGTTCGTCGGTTAGGCGGACTTGCGCACGTTCGCGGCCTGAAGCCCCTTCGGTCCCTCCGTGATGTCGAACTCGACCGTCTGCCCCTCACTCAACGAGCGAAAGCCCTCAGACATGATCGCCGTGTGGTGGACGAACACATCCGGTCCGTCGTCACGCGCAATGAACCCATACCCCTTCGCATCGTTGAACCACTTCACCTTGCCGCTTGCCATTTACTACCCTCCTACGGACGTTGTTTCTGCCTTCTCGCCGGCCAGGCCCGGGGAGAAATTGCGGGCCAAAGTACAAGGACCGCAAATTGTGTCAAGTCATCCGTGCGTGCTGGCCGACGGTTTCCAGAACGCGGCCAGTAAGCGGACGAGGGCCGCCCCCGGGTCGGGCGCGGCCAACACGGCTCGGATGCAGGCGACGCCGGCGGCACCGGCGGCCGCGCACGAGGCGGCATTTTCCGGGGTCACGCCGCCGAGGGCGACGAGGGGGAGGCCGGCGGCGGTCGCGTCGCGGAGGGCGTCGAGCCCCACCGGCGCGCCGTAGGGGCGCTTCGAGGGCGTGTCCCAGACGGGCCCGAAGACGGCGAAGCGGGCGCCGGCGCGCGCCGCCGTCTCCACCTCGCCGCGCGCGTGGGTCGAGACGGCGACGGCGAGGCGCGGCGCGACGCGCGCCACGTCCGCGGGCGAGAGCGACCGTCCCCCGAGGTGCACGCCGTCCGCGCCTGCGGCGAGCGCGACGTCGACGCGGTCGTTGACGAAGAGGGCGGCGCCGGCGTCGTGCGTCACGTCGCGGAGCGCGCGGGCGAGCTCGAGGAGAGCGCGGGCCTCGAGGTCCTTCTCGCGCAGCTGCACGGCGACGGCGCCGCGCGCTTCGGCCGGCGTGGCCGCGAGCGCGGCGCGCACGACCTCGACGAGGGGTCGGCCCGCGGTCGCGCGCCGATCCGTCACGAGGATGAGGCGCGGCACGCGGTCCGGCATGGGGCGCTATTCGATGAGCCCGCTCTCGGGCGACGACGCGGTGGCGTAGAGCTTGCGCGCGATGCGCCCCGCGCGGAACGCCTTGCGGCCGGCGATGACGGCGTCGCGCATCGCCTCGGCCATCATCAGGGGATCGCGCGCGCCCGCGATGGCGGTGTTCATCAGCACGCCGTCGCAGCCGAGCTCCAGCGCCACGGCGGCGTCGGAGGCCGTGCCCACGCCCGCGTCGACGATGACGGGCACCGTCCTCTGCTCGAGGATGATGCGGAGGTTGTACGGATTGCGGATGCCGAGGCCCGAGCCGATGGGCGCGGCGAGCGGCATGACGGCCGCGCAGCCCGCGTCGGCGAGCTTCCTCGCGAGCACCGGATCGTCCATGCAATAAGGAAGGACCGTGAACCCGTCCTTGACGAGGACCTTCGCGGCCTCGAGCGTCGCGGCGCCGTCGGGGAAGAGCGTGCGCTGATCGCCGATGACCTCGAGCTTGACCATGTCGGCCATGCCGAGCTCGCGCGCGAGCCGGCAGGTGCGCACCGCCTCCTCGGCCGTGTAGCAGCCGGCGGTGTTGGGCAGGAGCGTGTGGCGCTGGCGGTCGATCGTGTCGAGCACGTTGGGCTTGCCGGGCGTCAGGTCGACGCGGCGGAGCGCGACGGTCACGATCTCGGCGCCCGAGCGCAGGATGGCCTCGCGGCCCTGCTCGATGGTGGCGAACTTGCCGGTGCCCACGAGCAGCCTCGACTGGAAGGCCCTGCCGCCGATGACGAGCGGGTCGTCGGCGCCCCCGCCGCTCGGGGGCCCTGAGCCCCCGCCGACAAAGGCGACGATCTCCACCTTGTCCCCGTCGCCGAGCGTGGCCTCGGCCCAGGTGCGGCGCGGGACGACGTCCTGGTTGCGCTCCACGGCCACGCGGGCGGCGTCCATGCCGAGCTGGGCGATGAGGGACGCGACGGTCGTGCCCGGCGGGGCGGTGCGCGGCTCGCCGTTGACGGTGATGCGAAGGTCGGTCATGCGTGGTACGAGCATACCCGATGAGGTGTCCGTTCTGCTCGGCGGTCGAGGACAAGGTCGTGGACACCCGTCCGTCCGACAACGAGCAGGTCATCCGGCGGCGGCGCGAGTGCGTCGGCTGCGGGCGGCGCTTCACGACGTACGAGCGCGTCGACGAGATCCTGCCCATGGTCATCAAGAAGGATGGGCGCCGCGAGCCGTTCGACCGCGCGAAGATCCTGGCGGGGCTCAAGAAGGCGTGCTCGAAGCGGCCGGTCCCCGTCGAGGTGCTCGAGCGGGCCGCCGACCGCATCGAGCGCGAGCTCGAGGAGTCGGGTGAGAAGGAGATCCCGTCGACGCGCATCGGCGACGCGGGCATGGCGGCGCTGCGCGACATCGACGACGTGGCCTACGTGCGCTTCGCCTCGGTGTACCGGTCGTTCCGTGACGTCAACGAGCTCATGACGGAGCTCAAGAGCTTGGTCGAGGCGCGGGGGCGGCGGTGAGCCGCGCGCGTCGGTTCACGCCGACGGACGAGCGGCTCATGCGGCGCGCCCTGGCGCTCGCCGAGCGCGGGCGGGGCACGACGCGGCCGAACCCGGTGGTGGGCGCGGTCGTCGCGCGCGGCGGGCGCGTGCTCGCCGAGGGCTTCCACCGGCGCGCGGGCCTGCCGCACGCCGAGGTGAACGCGCTGGCCCGCCTCGCCGCGGGCGCGGCGCGCGGCGCCACGCTGTACGTCAACCTCGAGCCCTGTTGCCACACGGGGCGCACGGGGCCGTGCACGGAGGCCCTCCTCGCCGCCGGGATCGCCCGCGTCGTCGTCGGCATGGTCGATCCGAACCCCCTCGTCGACGGCGCGGGCATCTCGCGCCTGCGCCGGGCGGGCGTGCGCGTCGACGTCGGCTGCCTCGGGGCCGAGTGCCGCGCCGTCAACCGCGCCTTCGCGATCTGGGCGCGCGCCCGGCGGCCGCTCGTGACGCTCAAGGCGGCGGCCTCGCTCGACGGGTTCATCGCGCCGGCGCCCGCCCGTCGCGGGCGGCGCCGCGCCCCCGTCTGGCTCACGGGGCCGCAGGCGCGCCGCACGGCGCACGCGCTGCGCGCCGAGCACGACGCCGTGCTC
>DASZWW010000395.1:0-32785 GCA_035546175.1 Polyangia bacterium | reverse complement strand
GGCGGCGCCTCGGCCGCGGGCGGCGGCGCGCCAGGCGGCGGCGCCTCTGCGGCCGGCGGATCGGCGAGCGCCGGAGTTGCCCAGAGTAACGCCCCCCCCACCGCGACTGCTGCCAACCTCGAGAATCGCGCTCCGACCGTGCCGTCTTTCATTTTTTTCCAGTCTCGTGATTGCTCCGGGCACACCTCGAACGTCGACACCGGCTAGATCTCGACCGGCGGGCCGCTCTGGGAGCGCCTTCCATCGGCGACCCGCTGCAATCACGCTTTGATTCGAGTCGCCGATAATTCCGTGTGAGTTGCGACCACCCTATCCGACAGTTGTCAACGCGCGATTTCCGAGGCGACCGACTTTCGTAACATTGGCGCCCGGGCGTTGTCCGCGCGCAAAACGATGCTTCCACTTTCAGGCCGTCGTCTGCTTGAACGCGCGCCACCCGCCGAACGACGAGATGTCGCGCGCCCCGACGACGGCGTGCGGCTCGCAGAGGAAACCGCTGACGCGCCCGCCGTCCTCGAGCTCGACGCTGCCGATGCAGAGCGGCGCCGGCACGCGCGCGACGAACTGCCCGAAGGCGGCCGGCGGCAGCGCCCAGACCTCGACCTCGAGCGCGACGCCCCCGCCCACGCCCTCGGACGAGCGCACCATCCCCGGCTTCGCGGGCGTGGTGTTGGCCAGCGCGAACAGGCGATACCGGGGCGCCGTGCGACAGGCGCGCACGAGCACGCCCCCGGCGCCCGTCAACTGGTGGTTCAGCGGCTCCCCCGAGAGGTGCGCGCCGACCACGGCGAGGCGCGGCCACGCGGTGGGCGCCGCCACGATGGGCGCGACGTCGGGATGCCGCGCCGCCGTCGCGCCCAGGCGCTCGCTCGTCGAGCGCTCGAAGCGATCGGCGAAGCCCGCGAGGCGCCCGTCCTCGCCCCAGCGGCCGACGAAGGTGACGCCGAACGGCAGCCCGTCCGCCCGGAACCCCGCCGGCGCCGCGACGGCCGCGAGCCCCAGCAGGTTCACGAAGTTCACGTACGCCCCGAGCGTCGCGTTCAGGCGGATCGGATCGGCCTCCACCGCCGCGACGCCGTAGATCGTCGGCGCCGTCGGCACGACGAGGCAGTCGAGGCCCGCGAGGCTGCGGAGCGCGCGGCGCCGCAGCGCCCGCCGCGCGTGCAGCGCCGCGAAGACGGCCGCGCCGTCGTGCCGGCGCGCGCCCTCGAGGATGGCGCGGATCGGCGGCAGGAGCGCGCCCGGCTCGCGCTCCAGCAGGGTGCCCGCGGCCTCGAGGCGCTCGGCGACGAACGGCCCCTCGTAGAGGAGCGCGGCCGTCTGCGAGAAGGGCGCGAAGTCGATGGCCACCGGCTCGCCGCCGAGCGCGCGCAGGCGGTCGAGCGCCGCCGCGAAGGCCCGCTCGGAGCGCGCGTCGCCGCAGAAGTCGAGGTGCGCCCCGTCGGGCACGCCGAAGCGAAAGCGCGAGGGCGTGGCGCCGATGCCCACGCAGACCTCGTCCGCCTCCTCGCGAGAGTACGGGTCGGCGCCGTCGAAGCCCCGCGCCACCTCCGCGACGGTCGCCGCGTCGCTCGTCGTGAGCCCGAAGATCGACACGCAGTCGAGCGAGCGGCACGCCGGCACGACGCCGCGGGCGCTGATGAGCCCGGGGCTCGGCTTGACGCCGACGATGTTGTTGAAGGCGGCCGGCACGCGCCCGGAGCCGGCGGTGTCCGTGCCGAGCGCGAAGGTCACGAGCCCCGCGGCGACGGCGACGGCGGAGCCCGAGCTCGAGCCGCCGGGGATCATGTCAGCGTCGAACGGGTTCCGCGGGACGCCGTAAGGCGAGCGGACCCCCACGAGGCCGGTCGCGAACTGATCCATGTTGGTCTTGCCGACGGCGAGGGCGCCCGCCGCCGCGAGGCGGGCCACGGCGGCGGCGTCCTCCGTCGGCGTGTAGCTGAACGCCGGGCAGGCCGCCGTCGTCGGCAGCCCCGCGACGTCGATGTTGTCCTTGACCGCGAACGGCACGCCATAGAGGGGCAGGTGCTCGCCGGCGCGGCGCCGGTCCTCGAGCGCGCGCGCCGCCGCGAGGAGCCGCTCGCGCGGCGCGAGCGAGATCCAGACGCCGTCGTCGCCGCGGCGGGCGATGCGCGCCAGCGCCTCCTCGATCGTGTCGGTCGGCGAGGCGCCGCTGCGCGAGAGCGCGTGCAAGTCCAGGCTGCGTTCCGTCGTGCTGTCCGTCGTCCTCATGATCCTGCGCGCAGCATGCACGATGGCGCGCGGACATCGCACTCGCGAACTTCTCGTCGGCGACCAAGTTACGAAGAACGGCAGCGGACGAAATTTTTGAGAAACGTTGCGCTGTCTATAAACAGACACATGACAAAGACCCGCTCGATTGTTTCCGTTCTGACAACCCTCCTCGCCACGACGGCCGGCGCCTCGTTCGCGCGCGCGGCCCCGCCCATCACGGTCGGGTTCATCTACGTCGGGCCGAAGACGGACTACGGCTACAACCAGGCGCACGCCCAGGGCGCCGCCGCGATCGCCAAGCTGCCGGGCGTGAAGATCCGCGAGGAGGAGATGGTCCCCGAGGACGCCAAGGTCCAGAAGACCATGGAGAGCATGATCAACCTCGACGGCGCGAAGGTCATCTTCCCGACGTCCTTCGGCTACTTCGATCCGCACATCCTCAAGGAGGCGGGCAAGAACAAGGACGTCACGTTCCTCCACTGCGGCGGCCTGTACCAGGAGGGCAAGCACCCCACCAACGTCGGCAGCTACTTCGGCTACATCGACGAGGCCGAGTACGTCTCGGGCATCGTCGCGGGGCTGACGACGAAGTCGAACAAGCTCGGCTTCATCGCCGCCAAGCCCATCCCCCAGGTCCTGCGCAACATCAACTCGTACACGCTGGGCGCGCGCTCCGTGAACCCGAAGGTGACCACCACGGTCATCTTCACGGGCGACTGGTCGATGCCCGTCAAGGAGGCCGAGGCGGCGACGAGCCTCATCGATCAAGGCGTCGACGTCCTCACCGCGCACGTCGACTCGCCGAAGGTCATCGTCGAGACGGCCGAGCGCAAGGGCGTCTTCGTGACCGGCTACCACGCCAACCAGTCGGCCCTCGCTCCCAAGGGCTACCTCACGGGCGCCGAGTGGAACTGGGGCAAGGTCTACACGGACTACATCGAGATGATCCAGGCCGGCAAGCCGTGGCCGCACCTCCTTCGCGGGGGCCTCAAAGAAGGCTTCGTCAAGGTGTCGCCGTACGGCAAGGCGGTCTCCGCCGAGGCGAAGAAGAAGGCCGACGCGGCCAAGGCCAAGTTCATGGCCGGGACGATGGTCGTCTACAAGGGTCCGCTCAAGGACAACACGGGGAAGGTGGTCATTCCGGCGGGCGTCGAGCACAAGCAGACCGACATCGCGCTCGAGAGCATGGACTATCTCGTCGAGGGCGTCGTCGGGAAGACCCACTAAGCCGGACGCCGGAGGATTGGCGTGACCGTCGGCGTGAGCGTCGAAGGAGCGGCGGGGACACCCGCCGCCGGAGCGCTCGGCGCGCCCGCGCCGAGCCCGGCCCCCGTGAAGGTGGCCCCCGTCGCCGAGGTGCGCGAGCCGCTCCTCGCGCGGGTGGTGGGCGCGCTCGCCGCGCCCACGACGGCCTTCCTCGCGGCGCTCCTGCTGTTCGGCGTCTTCGTCTCCATCACCGGACGCAACCCCGCGGCCGTCTATTACCAGATGTACCGCGGCTCGTTCGGGACGTGGTTCTCGTTCCAGAACACGCTGCTGCGGGCGTCGCCGCTCATGCTGACGGCGCTCGCGACGGCGCTGCCGCTGCGGCTCGGCCTCGTGGTCCTGGGCGGCGAGGGGTCGATGGTGATCGGCGGGCTCGCCGCGGCGGCCGCCGCGATGGCCGCGCACGACCACGGCCCCACCAGCGTGAAGCTCGCCATGCTCGCCGCGGCCGCGCTCGTGGGCGGGCTCTGGATGGCCTCCGCGGGCGCGCTGCGCGCCTACCGCGGCGTCAACGAGACGATCGCGACGCTCCTGCTCAACTACATCGCCATCGCGCTCCTCAACCACATCGTCGAGGGGCCGCTGCGCGACCCGGCCAGCCTCAACAAGCCCTCCACGCCGCCCATCGGCGACGACAACATGCTGGGCAACGTCCCCGGCCTCGACTGCCACTGGGGCCTGGCCTGGGGCCTCTTCGCGTGCGTCGCGACCTGGGTGCTCATGAATCGCACGACGTTCGGCTTCGCGGCGCGCATGGTGGGCGGCAACGTCCGCGCCGCGCTGCTCAACGGGCTCCCCGTGGGCCGCCTGTTCGTCCTCACGACGCTCATCGGCGGCGCCTGCGCGGGCCTGGCGGGCGGCATCGAGGTCGCCGCCGTCCAGGGCACGGCGAACGCCTCGCTCGTCACCGGCTACGGCTACACGGGCGTGCTCGTGGCCTTCATCGCGCGCGGCAACCCGCTCGCCGTCATCCCCGTGTCCTTGCTGCTGGGCGGCATCGGCGCGAGCGGCGGCCTGCTCCAGCGCGTCTTCGATCTGCCGGACGCGACGGTCAACGTCCTGCAGGGGATCCTCTTCATCTGCATCCTCTTCTCCGAGACGTTCAACGGGCGCGCGCCGGCCTGGCTGCGCCGCGCGGCGAAGCCGGCCTCGACGGCGGGGGTGCGCTGATGGCCGACGGCGGCGCCTCGAGCGTCGCGCTCGCCGTGCTGGGCGGCGCCATCCGCATCAGCACGCCGTTCCTCTTCGTGAGCCTCGGCGAGACGCTCACCGAGAAGAGCGGCCGCGTGAACCTCGGCCTCGAGGGCACGCTCGTCATGGGCGCGATGGGCGCCTACGGCGTCTCGTACCTGTCGGGCTCGCCGTGGCTCGGCGTGCTCGCCGCGGGCGCGCTCGGCGTCGTGCTCGGCGCGCTGCACGCCTGGCTCTGCAGCCGGCCGCGCGTCAACGACGTCGCCGTCGGCATCGCCATGATGCTCTTCGGCGTCGGCCTGGCGTTCTTCCTCGGCAAGCCCCTCATCGGCCCGACGGCGAGGCACCTGCCCGCCATCCCGTTCGGCTTCTGGAGCTCGTCGCCGCAGGTCCGGTCGGCGCTCTCGCTCAACGTGCTGTTCGTGGTCGGCGTCGTCATGGCCTTCGCCGTGCTGTTCCTCCTGCAGCGCACGCGCTGGGGCCTCATCCTGCGCACCGTCGGCGAGAGCGCCGACGCCGCGCGCGCCATGGGCTACGACGTCACCCGCGTGCGCCTGCGCGCCACGATGGCCGGCGGCTTCCTCGCGGGCGTGGGCGGCTCGTTCCTGTCGCTCTTCTACCCGGGCAGCTGGAACGAGGGCCTGTCGAGCGGGCAAGGCCTCATGGCCGTCGCGCTCGTGATCTTCGCGCGGTGGGATCCCATCCGGTGCCTCTTCGCGTCGCTGCTCTTCGGGGGCGCGAGCGCGCTCGGACCGGCGCTGCAGTCCGTGGGCGTGACCTCCGGCTACTACCTCTTCAACGCCGCTCCCTACGCGCTCACCCTGGCCATCATCATCGCGACGAGCTCGCGCGATCGCGCCCTCGTCGGACAACCCGCGGAGCTCCGGACCGCAAGGTGAACATGACGAAGAAGACCGCCCCCGCCCCCCGCTACGTCGCCGCCGAGCCGTATCCCTGGCCCTGGAACGGGGACCTGCGGCCCGAGAACACCGCCCTCATCGTCATCGACATGCAGACCGACTTCTGCGGCGAGGGCGGCTACATCGCGCAGCTCGGCTACGACGTCTCCCTCACGCGCGAGTGCATCGGGCCCATCAAGCGGCTGCTCGAGCACATGCGCGGCAAGGGCTACCGGATCATGCACACGCGCGAGGGTCACCGGCCCGATCTCTCGGACCTGCCGGCCAACAAGCGCTGGCGCTCGCGCCAGACCTACGGCAACAAGGACATGGGCATCGGCGATCTCGGCCCCAAGGGCCGCATCCTCGTGCGCGGCGAGCCGGGCTGGGAGATCATCCCCGAGCTCGCCCCCGCGCCCGGCGAGATCGTCATCGACAAGCCGGGCAAGGGCTCCTTCTGCGCGACCGACCTCGACCTCATCCTGCGCCAGCAGGGCATCGCCAACCTCATCCTCGCGGGCATCACCACCGACGTCTGCGTCCACACGACGATGCGCGAGGCCAACGATCGCGGCTACGAGTGCCTGCTGCTCGAGGACTGCTGCCGCGCGACCGACGCCGGCAACCACGCCGCCGCGCTCAAGATGGTCAAGATGCAGAACGGCGTCTTCGGCGCCGTCTCCCGCTCGAAGGCCCTGCTCGAGGTCGTGACGTGACGGACGCCGCCGCGCCGCCGCTGGCCATCGACGCCTCGCTCCTCACGAAGCGCTTCGGCGCGTTCACGGCGCTCGACGGCGTCTCGCTCAAGCTCGCGGCGAACACCGTCCACGCGCTGCTCGGCGAGAACGGCGCCGGCAAGAGCACGCTCGTCAAGTGCATCATGGGCTACTACCGGGCCGACGAGGGGCGCGTCATGGTCGACGGCAAGCCCACCACCATCGAGAGCCCGCGCGACGCCGCCCGGTACGGCATCGGCATGGTCTATCAACACTTCACGCTCGTCGACAACATGACCGTCGCCGAGAACCTCGTGCTCGCGCGCCGCGAACACCCGTTCGTGTTCGACTGGGCCGGCGAGACGAAGGCGGTCGCCGCCTTCATGGCCAAGATGCCCTTCCGCCTCGACCCCACGCGCCCGGTGCGCACGCTCGCGGCCGGCGAGAAGCAGAAGCTCGAGATCCTCAAGCAGCTCTACCTCGGCACGCGCATCATGATCCTCGACGAGCCGACGTCCGTGCTCACCCCCGACGAGGCCGACGAGGTGCTGGGGCTCCTGCGGCGCATGACGGAGCAGGGCAAGATCACGGTCCTGATGATCTCGCACAAGTTCCGCGAGGTCATGAAGTTCGCCGACGAGGTCACCGTGCTCCGGCGCGGCAAGCTCGTGGGCGGCGGCCACGTCTCGGAGCTCACGCCCGAGGCCATGGCGCGCATGATGGTCGGCGACGATCCGCCCAAGGCCAACCAGGACCGCGCCGCGCGCGAGGCCGGCCAGGCCGTCCTCGAGATCCACGGCCTGCACGCCGTCGACGATCTCGGCACCCCGGCCGTCGAGGGCTTCACGCTCTCCGTGCGCGCCGGCGAGATCGTCGGCATCGCGGGCGTCTCCGGCAACGGCCAGGAGGAGCTGGTCGAGGTGCTGGCCGGCCAGCGGGTCCCGCGCGGAGGCCGCGTCGTCGTCAGCGGCGCGCGCTACCTCGCGACGCGGCCGGAGATGCGGGCGCTCAAGATCCGCTGCCTGCCCGACGAGCCGCTGCGCAACGCCTGCGTGGGCGCCATGAGCGTCGCCGAGAACATCGGCTTCCGGCGCTTCGACCGCACGCCCTTCGCGCTGGCCCGCACCTTCGTGCGCGGCCGGGCGCTGCGCAAGAACGCGCGCGCCCTCATCGCCGAGTACGGCATCCGCACGCCCGGCCCCGACGCCAACATCGGGAGCCTCTCGGGCGGCAACGTCCAGCGGGCGGTCCTCGCCCGCGAGCTGCACGAGGACGTCGCGCTCCTCATCGCCTCCAACCCCTGCTTCGGGCTCGACTTCGCCGCCGTGGCCGAGATCCGCTCGCGCATCATGCAGGCGCGCAACCGCGGCACGGCCGTGCTGCTCATCAGCGCCGACCTCGACGAGATCTTCGCCCTGTCCGATCGCGTCGTCGTCATGAGCGAGGGGAAGGCGGTCCACGAGGTCGGGATCGCCGACGCCGACCTGGGGGTCATCGGCCGACACATGGCGGGGCACGCGGCGTGAATGACCGACGCGTCGTCTTGCACGATCTCGTCGCGCGAGCCAAGGAGCCGGACTTCCCATGGATCAAGATGCGCCCCGGCGTCGAGCTGCACCGGATCCACGGCGACGGCCGGGAGGGCCCCAGCGCCGCGCTCCTGCGCTACGCGCCCGGCGCGATGCTGCCGAACCACCGGCACCCCGGCTATGAGCACATCAGCATCCTCGAGGGCTCGCAGGCCGACCAGCACGGCGTCTATCGCGCGCCTTGTTTCATCGTCAACCCTCCCGGCTCGAGCCACGACGTCACCAGCCCCGACGGATGCCTCGTCCTCGTCGTCTGGCAAGAGCCCGTCGTCTTCGAGCCCTGACGGGCGCGGCTGGCGCGCCCGCCTCGAGCTCGCGTTCGTCGCGGCGGGCGGCGCGACGGTGCTCGCGCGCCGCGCGCACGAGGGGCCGCTCGCGGTGCAGCGCCCGTTTTTCCCCGAGGGGCCGGCCGTGTCGCACGTCTACCTGCTGCACCCTCCGGGCGGCGTCGTCGGCGGCGATCGCCTGCGCCTCGAGGCCCGGGTCGACGGCGGCGCCCACGCGCTCCTCACGACGCCGGCGGCGACGAAGGTCTACCGGACGGCGGGCCCCGCGGCCGCCCAGGAGAGCGCGCTCGCCGTGGCGCGCGGCGGGGTCCTCGAGTGGCTGCCCCAGGAGACGATCCTCTACGACGGCGCCGACGTCTCGCTCGCGACGCGGGCGCGCCTCGAGAGCGGCGCCCGGTTCCTGGGCCTCGACCTGCTCTGCTTCGGCCTCGCGGCGCGCGAGGGCGAGGCCGGCTTCGCGCGCGGCCGCTGCCGCCAGCAGCTCGAGGTCTGGCGCGACGGCCGCCCCGTGCTCCTCGAGCGCGGCCGCTTCGACGGCGACGGCCCCGTGCACGGCGCGCGCTGGGGGCTCGCGGGCGCGCCCGTGCTGGGGACGTTCGTCGCCTCGCCCGCGCCCGCCGCCGCCGGCGAGCTCCTCGCGGCGCTGCGCGCCCGGGCCGAGGCGCTGCCCGAGGGCGAGCTCGCCTCCGCCACGCTGCTCGGCGACGGGGACGCCCTCGTCTGCCGCTACGTCGGCGCCTCGGCGGAGCGCGCCCGCACCTTCCTGCGCGCGGCGTGGGCCGACGCGCGCCCCACCCTGCTCGGCCGCGCGGCTTGCCCGCCGCGCGTCTGGGCCACCTGAGAGGACCCCATGGAGCTCTTCCCCCGCGAGAAGGACAAGCTGCTGCTCTTCACGGCCGCCCTCGTCGCCGAGCGCCGGCGGGCGCGCGGCCTCAAGCTGAACTACCCCGAGGCGGTCGCCCTCATCTCCGCCGAGATCCTCGAGGGGGCGCGCGACGGCCGCACCGTCGCCGAGCTCATGGAGCTGGGCACGCGCGTCCTGCGCGCCGACGAGGTCATGGACGGCGTCGCCGCGCTCATCACCGAGGTCCAGGTCGAGGCCACCTTCCCCGACGGCACGAAGCTCGTGACGGTGCACGACCCCATCCCGCACGGGCCGCCCGACGAGACGGCCGCGGGCGCCGTCCTGCCGGCCGCGGGCGATCTGGCGCTCAACGCCGGCCGCGCCACGCTGACGCTCGAGGTCTCGAACACGGGTGACCGTCCCATCCAGGTCGGCTCGCACTACCACTTCGCCGAGACGAACCCGGCGCTGAGGTTCGACCGGGCGGGCGCGCGGGGGTTCAGGCTGGACATCCCCGCGGGCACGGCCGTGCGCTTCGAGCCGGGACAGACCCGCACCGTCGCGCTCTGCGCCTTCGCCGGCGAGCGCGTCGTGCAGGGCTTCCGCGGCGAGGTCGGCGGACCGCTCGGCCCGGTCGGCGGAGCGAAGCCGTGAACACGATCTCCCGGCGCGCCTACGCGGAGATGTACGGGCCCACGACGGGCGACCGCGTGCGGCTCGGCGACACCGACCTCGTCGTCCAGATCGAGCGCGACCACACGATCTACGGCGAGGAGGTGAAGTTCGGCGGCGGCAAGGTCATCCGCGACGGCATGGGCCAGAGCCAGCGGCCGAGCCGCGATCTCACCGTCGCCGACACCGTCATCACGAACGCCGTCGTCGTCGACGCCGCCGGGATCGTCAAGGCCGACGTCGGGATCAAGGACGGCCGCATCTCCGGCATCGGCAAGGCCGGCAACCCCGACGTCCAGCCCGGCGTCGACGTCGTCATCGGCCCCGGCACGGAGATCATCGCGGGCGAGGGCTGCCTGCTCACAGCGGGGGGCATCGACACGCACATCCACTTCATCTCGCCGCAGCAGTGCGAGGAGGCCATCTGCTCGGGGATCACGACCATGATCGGCGGCGGCACGGGCCCGGCGGCCGGCACGAACGCCACGACCTGCTCGCCCGGCCCGTGGAACGTCGCGCGCATGCTACAGGCGGCGGACGCGCTGCCGCTCAACCTCGGCTTCCTCGGCAAGGGCAACGCGAGCCGCCCCGAGGCCCTCGTCGAACAGGTCGAGGCCGGCTGCGTCGGCCTCAAGCTGCACGAGGACTGGGGCACGACGCCGGCGGCGATCGACTGCTGCCTCTCCGTCGCCGAGGCGTACGACGTCCAGGTCGCGATCCACACCGACACGCTCAACGAGTCGGGCTTCGTCGAGGACACGCTCGCCGCCTTCAAGGGCCGCGCCATCCACACGTACCACACCGAGGGCGCGGGCGGCGGCCACGCGCCCGACATCATCAAGGCCTGCGGCGTGCCGCACGTGCTGCCCTCGTCGACCAACCCGACGCGCCCCTACACCATCAACACGATCGACGAGCACCTCGACATGCTCATGGTCTGCCACCACCTCGACCCGGGCATCGCCGAGGACGTGGCCTTCGCCGAGTCGCGCATCCGGCGCGAGACGATCGCCGCCGAGGACATCCTCCACGACCTCGGCGCGTTCAGCATGCTCTCCTCGGACTCGCAGGCGATGGGCCGCGTGGGCGAGGTCATCACCCGCACCTGGCAGACGGCGCACAAGATGAAGCAGCAGCGCGGGCCGTTGCCCGAGGACCAGCGCGGCTCGTCCGGCGCGAACGACAACCTCCGCGTCAGGCGATACGTCGCGAAGTACACCATCAACCCCGCCATCACCCACGGGATCGCGCACGAGGTCGGCTCCGTGACGGTCGGCAAGCTCGCCGACCTCGTGCTCTGGAAGCCGGCCTTCTTCGGCGCGAAGCCGAGCCTCATCATCAAGGGCGGCCTCATCGCCTACGCGCCCATGGGCGATCCGAACGCGTCGATCCCCACGCCGCAGCCCGTGCACTTCCGACCCATGTTCGGCGCGCTCGGCGGCGCGCGGCACGCCACGAGCCTGACCTTCGTCTCGCGCGCGGCGCTCGACGCCGGCGTGGGGGCGCGCCTCGGGCTGCGCAAGCGGCTCGAGGCGGTGCGCGGCACGCGCGCCATCCGCAAGCGCGACATGGTCCTCAACGACGCGCTCCCCACGATGGAGGTCGACCCGCAGACGTACGAGGTCCGCGCCGACGGGCAGCTCCTCACCTGCGAGCCGGCCCGCGTGCTGCCGCTCGCGCAGCGCTACTTCCTGTTCTGAGGCATCTATCGAGGCACGTATGAGGCATGTATATAGAGGCGACGCAATGCTCCATCTACGCGAGATCCTGTCCACCCCGCCGGCAGAAGGCGCCCCCACGGCGACGGCCACGCTGACGCTCGACGATCGCCGGCGGAGCCGGCTGCGCTTCCTGCTCGACGATGGCCGCGAGGCGGCGCTGTTCCTGCCGCGGGGCAGCGTCTTGCGCGACGGGGACCGGCTGCGCGCCGACGGCGGCGAGATCGTCGCCGTCCGCGCGGCGCCCGAGTTCCTGTCGGTGGCGCGCGCCGCCGAGCCGCACCTGCTCCTGCGAGGCGCCTACCACCTCGGGAACCGCCACGTGCCTGTCCAGCTCGGCGAAGGGTGGCTCGCCTACGAGCACGACCACGTCCTCGACGACATGGTCCGTGGGCTCGGCCTCGCCGTCGAGGCGCGCCGCGCGCCGTTCGAGCCCGAGGCGGGCGCGTTCAGGCACGACGGCGACCAGGCGCACGAGCATGACCACGCGCACGGCCATCACCACGACGGAGCGCCCCATCGACACGCCTGATCTGCTCGCGGCGGGGCCGCTGCTGCGCCTGCTCCACCTCTGCAGCCCCGCGCTGCCGATCGGCATGTTCGCCTACTCGCAAGGGCTCGAGCCCGCGACGAGCGCCGGGTGGGTGCGCGACGAGGAGAGCGCGCGCGGCTGGATCGTCGGCCTGCTCGAGAACCAGCTCGCGTCCCTCGACCTCGCGGTCCTCGCGCGCCTCTGGGAGGCCTGGGGCGACGACGAGACGGCCGCGCCCGCGCGCGTCGAGAGCTGGAGCGCCTTCTTGATGGCCTCGCGCCCCTCGGCCGAGCTCCAGATGGAGGAGCGGCGCCTCGGCGGCGCGCTCGCGCGCGTGCTCTCGGGGCTGGGCCTGCCCGAGGCCTCGACGTGGACGGCGCGCGCCGACGCGACGTACGCGACCCTCTTCGCGCTCGCCGCGCGCCGCTGGGGCGTGCCGCTCGCCGCCGCGGCGCAAGGCTTCGCCTTCGCCTGGGCCGAAGCGCAGGTCAGCGCCGCCGTGCGGCTCGTGCCCCTCGGTCAGAGCGCCGGCCAGCGCGTCCTCGCCGCCGCGGCCGCCTCGATCGCCCGTACCGTGACGCGCGCGCTCGCGTTGCCGCTCGACGAGATCGGCGCGTCGTCCCCGCGTCTGGCGCTCGCGAGCGCGTGGCACGAGACGCAGTACTCGCGGCTCTTCCGCTCCTGAACGACCTCGACGAGGAGAACGACCATGGACACGCCCATCGAAGCCAAGAGAGCCCCCCAGCAACAGCCGCTGCGCCTGGGCGTGGCGGGCCCCGTCGGCTCGGGCAAGACCGCCCTGGTCGACGCCCTCTGCAAGCGCCTGCGCGACGAGTTCTACATCGCCGTCGTGACGAACGACATCTACACCAAGGAGGACGCGCAGTTCCTCATGCGCAGCGGCGCGCTCCCCGTCGAACGGATCGTCGGCGTGGAGACGGGCGGCTGTCCACACACCGCCATCCGCGAGGACGCCTCCATCAACCTCGAGGCCGTCGACGAGCTGTCCGCGCGCTACCCGGGCCTCGACATGGTCGTCATCGAGAGCGGCGGCGACAACCTCGCCGCGACGTTCAGCCCCGAGCTCGCCGACATCACGATCTACGTCATCGACGTGGCCGCGGGCGACAAGATCCCCCGCAAGGGCGGCCCCGGGATCACGAAGTCCGACCTGCTCGTGATCAACAAGACCGATCTCGCGCCGCACGTCGGCGCCTCCCTCGAGGTCATGGACCGCGACGCGCGCAAGATGCGCGGCGATCGCCCCTTCGTCTTCACGAACCTCAAGACCCGGGAGGGCATCGAGCCCATCGCCGAGTTCGTCGTCAAGCGGGGGCTCCTGGGCGTCTGAGGCGCCTCAGCGGCAGGTGTAGAGGACCGTCAGGTCGTAGGCGCCGGCGCTCGTCGGCGGCGTCGGGATCATGATCGAGCCGTTGCAAGAGGCGACGGCCGCGTTGCTGGCGGCCTTCCCCCCTTGCTGGATGTAGGAGAGGGCCTCGGAGGGGCTCGGGAAGGTGAGCGTGGCCGTGCACGTCTTGCTGCGACACTCGACCTGCTTCACCTTCGCGCCGTCGCTGCTCTCGCCCGCGCTCAGCCGCTCCTGGATTGCCTGGGTCGTGGCTGGCGACCAGGCGGTGTCGATCGGCTCCTGGTTGTGCCTGTCGATGAAGTCGCTCCGATAGTCGAGCTCCTTCTCGTAGTGCTCCAGCCGCTCGCGCTCCCGCTGCGAAGCCTGCTGGGCCGGATCGGTGACGCCGCCGGCGCCGGCCAGGCCTTCGCTCGGGGGCGCCTTGGCCTCCGCCTGACGCTGCTCGAGCCGTTCCTCGAGGCGGGCCACGCGGGAAAGCAGGCTCGCGTCCCAACCAGGAGGGATGACCACGGGGCGGGGGCGCGCCTCGGCGGCCGGCGGAACGGCCGCGTTCGCGGGAGCTGGCCGGTTGAAGCGGCCCGCGACCAGGGCGCCGCCGACGCCGGCGACGACGCCGACCAGAATGACCGGGATGGAGGACCTCATCGGCCGGCTCGCTAGAGCGAGTTGACCTCCGCGACCCCGTACATGTTGAGGGTGCCGGCGCTCTGCACGACGTCCGCCTCGAGGTAGTCGTACACGTTCGCGTTCGTCTTGACGTTGCTCGCGGTCAGGGCGCGATCGGTGGCCCCCGTCGAGGTGGCCGTATAGACGGTGCTGTCGTGATAGACGGAGCCCGTGAAGCTCTCCTTGGTGATCGTGAGCGTGTAACCGAGCCCGGAGCTCTGCACGTAGTCGAAGTAGACCAGCGACAAGGCGGAGACGGGCATGTCGCTTCCTTGCGTCAGCGGACACGACGCCCAGGCGTGCGCGCCCGCGCCGACGCCCTGGCAAGCGACCCAGGGCACCGTGTAGATCTGCGTCGAATGCGCGAGGCCCGCCGACGCGAGCACGAACGAGAACACCGCGCCGGCGCCGAAGGTCGCCAGCACGCGCCGCCAGGGTTTCCTCTGCATGTCGGCCCTTTCCTTCGTGGCGCTCTTGGTTTTCAAAACGACGTCACCTCGGCCATGCCTCTTCCATTGATCGTCGCGACGCCCCCGATGACCTGTCCCACCAGCTCATCGTACTCGTTGGGGTTCGCGAGGACGTTCGACGCGTACGTCGTGATGTCCACCTCCCCCGTGGAGCTCGCCGTGAACGTGACCTCGTCGTCGTAGTACGTTCCCGTCGGGCCGTACTTGTTGATGTGCGCGATGTAGCGCGTGCCCTGGATGGCGACGAAGTCGAAGTAGACCTGCACGAGGCTCGAGAGCGGATGGGCCGAGCTGTGCACGAGCGGGCAGATGAAGATGCCCCCGTTCACCACCGAGCTGCACCCCACCCACTTCACCGTCTGGACGGAGGACGATCTCGCCACCCCGGGGAAGGCCACGAGGAAGGCGAGCATCGCGCTCAGCCCGAACGTCCCGAGCACACGCACCGATTTGCGCACGTTGAGTACCTTTCGATTGAGACCAGCCGGTCCCAGGGCGGGCGACGAGGGCGTCTTCATGTCTAGTGCACCACGGTCCCCGAGCTGTTCACGGTCACCGTGTCCATGCCGATGGTGCTGCCGTTCTCGCTGGCTTCCTGGAAGTACAAGTAGTCATACGGGCTCGCGTTGGTGAGGACGTTCCCCGCGCCGACACAGAGCGTGTTGTAGCCGGACGACGCCTGATGAAAGGTGTTCCAGTCCTGATAGAGCGACCCCGTGAACGACTGCTTGACGATGAAGTTGTCGTACGTGACGCCGCCCGACAGGTAGAACCTGGCGCACGCCGTCGTCATCGAGCTGATCGGAAAGTTGACGGTGCTGTTCACGAGGGCGCAGCGCCGCGGGCTCGACGAGGTGCCGTCCGTCCCGTTGCACGAGACGGCCGCGTCGATCGTCCAGTAGGAGGCCTGGGCGACGCCGGCGCGCGCCATGGAGAAGCAGAAACCGGCGCTCGCGCCGAAGAGCCCCATCACGCGGATCGCGGCCCGCACTCTCGCGCCATTCCATCGCATGCCTCCTCAGGTACCAAGGCACCACACGAAGAGCAAGATCCTTTCTAACAAACACGACGTCAAACGACGACATTTTCACGACGAGCATTGCGACGAATTGCCACGGGTCGTGCAACGCCATTAATGACGACGCCAACACCTGCGGCAATTCGCCGCAACCACGTCGCGCCGCGGTCAGTGACAGACGAGCGGATAGCCGGACGGCGTGGGCTTCGTGCACTTGTTGCCGCCGCCGTCCGTGATCGAGCCCGAGACGGGCGGCAGCTGGAAGGTCGGCGCCGCGACGCCCGTGCCGAAGTCGTTGTTCTTGAACACGTTGTCCGTGAGGGTCCACGCGCTGACCGGGATCTCCGCCGCGTCGCCGAGGCAGGTCCCGAAGACCGCGGGGATGCCCTGCCAGAAGTCCGACGGCCCCGCCGTCGCGTTGTTGACGATGACGTTGCCGGTGAAGTTGTTGTGCACGAAGAACGCTTTCGTCTCCTGGGGCGTCAGCGGGTTGCCGTCGTAGCCCGCGGGGCGAAAGGCGCACAGGCGTGACAAGAGCATCCCGTTCGCATGAGCGTTGGGGATGGACGTGACGTCGAGCAGCCCCGAGATGTTGTTGTTCGCGATCAACGATCCGGCGAGGCTGGCGCTGTACGTCGTCCCGAAGCCGTAGGTGGCGCGGACGATCGTGTTGTTCACGATCGTCACGGACCGCATCTGACCCGAGAACTCGATGTTCCCGTCGAACACGTTCTTGAGGGTGTTCCAGGCGATGAGGAGACCGCTCTCGTCCTGGCCGACGATGTCGTCGTCGTAGCCCGTCCCCACCGTCGTGCCCTGCCCGTCGATCGAGTTGCCGATCGCCTGGCTGCCGACGCCGTAGGCGTACATGATTCCGTACGGCTGCCAGTCGTGCAGCTTGAAGTGCGAGTTCAGGAACGTGTTGTTCGTCGTCGCCGTGCCGTACGAGCGCCAGAAGTCGAGCTCGTTGTGGATCGTGTTCGACGTGAAGGTCACGTAGTCCGACCGGACCACCTGGAAGTACTGGTCCGCGTCGACCGAGACGCTCCCGAAGGTGTTGCCGCCGAGGTAGCCCATCGAGCTGCGCACGATGTTACCGAACGCGAACGCGGTGTTCGGTATGGTCGCGGGCAGCAGGAGGGTGCAGCCCGTCACCGAGAAGTTGTGCACGTTGGTGAAGCCAATGCCGCCGCCCGTCTTCTCGCCGAAGAAGGTGTCGATGACGGTGCCCGGACCGGTGAGCTTGGCGTTGTTGGTGCACTGGATGTGTACGTCGGTCGTGTCGTGCACGTCGATGCACGGGGTGCTCATCGAGCTCGACGTCAGGTTGGTCGAGATCTTGTAGTTCCCGGGCGCGGTGATGGCCTTGCACGACGAGATCGTCGTGGAGCTGCCCACGACGACGGCCACGTTCTGCGAGTAGGTGCCCACGGAGTTCGTCGCCGTGAGCGTGTAGACGGTCGAGGACGTCGGCTGGACGACGGCCGAGGTCTTCCCGGTGACGTCGACGGGCAAGCCGCCCGACGGCGTCAGCGTGAGCTCCGGCGACGCCGCGCCCGAGGGCTGCGTCCACGAGATCGTGCTCTGGCCACCCGAGACCGGCGAGGCCGTGAGCGTCGAGATGATGGGCGGCTGGACCGTCGGCGCCGCCTTGGGGTTGACGGTGAGGCCGGCCGCCTTGCTGACCGTCCAGCCCACGCCCGTGCACGTGAGGAGCGCGCGGTAGCTGCCCATCTGCGTCGAGGTGACGTTGCTGAGGTGCAGGTGCGACGTCGTCGAGCCCGAGACGTGGGAGCCGTCGGTCAGGTCGACGCCGTTGAGCTGCCACTGCGTGTGGAAGCTGCCCGCCGCGCAGTGCGTGGTGTCCGCGACGGTGAAGTCGGCCGAACCGCCCGCGTCGACGATGACGGGCTGCGGATCGGCCGTGACGGCCGGCTTCTTCGAGGCCGTCATCGTGATGGGGATGAGCGGCGTGTCCACGGCGCCGCCCGAGGCCGTGCACTCGAGGATGACGAAGTAGTTCCCGGCCTTGGCGGCGGTGATGTCATCGAGCCGCAGCGTCGCCGTGGCCGAGCCCGTCGTCTCGAAGTCGTCCTTCACCTGCGCCGAGTTGTGGAACCACTTGAACGACACGTCGCCGCAGGTCTCGTACGAGGTGTACGTGTAACCGACGGAGAGCTCCGCGAAGCCACCCTCGTTCACCGTGACCGGCTGCGGTTGGCTCGTGATCGTGGGCGCGTCGACGACGAGCAGCGCCGCGACGTTGGTGCTCGCGCGCTCGCCATCGGTGCAGGTCAGGATGGCCTGGTAGTTGCCGGACTGAGAGAGCGTGAGGTTCGTCAGCAGAAGGACGCCATTCTGCGAGCCCGAGATGTCGGGACCGTCCTGGAGGTTCACGCCGTTGAGCTGCCACTGTACGCTGACGCTGCCGCACGCGGAGTCGGAGGTCCAGTTGATCCCGAACCTCGCCTGGCCCCCCACCTGCGTGGTCACGCTCTGGGGCTGCGTCCCGATGACCGGGGGCGACGCCTCCGCCGTGCTCGCGCCGCCCAGGATCCCGAGCGCGATCGCTGCGCCCAACACCGTCACTTTGATCTTCATTGCTCCGCTCCTCGCCGCTTCACCTTCGTTGTGGCCCGAGCAGAGCGGTAGCACAGCCTCATTGCGGCAGGAATGCGACCAGTTGTCGCACGCGGCACCCCGCGGCGCGCCGGGCCCTGGACCGCCCAGCCTCGACCGCGAAGACGATCAGCTCCGTCGCGACAGCTTCCGTTGCAACGATCGCCGATGGAGACCGAGGACCCGCGCCGCCTGCGAAACGTTGCCGCCCACGTCGATCAGGACCGAGCGGATGTGGTTCCACTGGACCCGGGCGAGCGACAGCTTCACGGGCGCGACGTCGTTTCGAGGGCCGACGGGCTCGATGGGCTCCTTCACGAACAAGACCTGCAGGCACCCGCGATCGATCGGGACGCCGCGGTAGTCGCGGAAACCGGCGCGAATGGCCTTGACCGCCCGGGGGACGGACGGGTTTCGCGAGAACATCACGGCCTCGAGCCGCGGGTTGAGCTCGCGCAAGAGACGGAAGAGCGCCGTGGCCGACTCGTCGGTCGGAGCGTCCTCGACGAGGAGGTAGTCGGGCGCCGGCGCCCGGGCGGCCTGCTCGACGGCGGCGCGATGGTTGGCGGCCCGCGCCGACCAGCCGGTGCTCGTGCACAGGCCCGCGAGCTCCGCGCGGGCCCGCGGGTCGGAGTCCACGACGAGCACCGAGCACGTCCGTCCGGCGTCGAGCATTGTGGTCATCGCAACGTTGGAGCCGCGCCCCCGCGGCACCTTCACCCCTGCCGCGCTGCATCCAGGAGAGCCCCGATTCGACCGGGCCCGCCGCCCCCCGATGAAGGTTTGTCCCCCGGGCGGCTCCTACCCTGCGAGGATGGACGCTGCGGCGTTGCGGTCCGACGACTCGATCATCAGGAGATGCGTTGCCGGCGAGAACGCCGCGTGGAGAGATCTGCACCGAGCGCTCTACCCGCTGGCCTACTCGTTCCTGCGCAAGATGGGCGTCGACGATGCCGAGGTGGATGACGTCTGTCAGGAGGTGTTCGTGCAAGTGTTTCGCTACCTCGGCCGCTTCCAGCAGCGGGCCCAGCTCACGACGTGGCTCTACAAGATCTGTCTGTCGCAGACGGCGCGCATGAGGCGTCGCCACAAGGTGACCCAGGCGCTGGTCAGGTTGTTCGGCGAGCGGGAGGCCTCGGCCGTTCAGGCGTCGCTCGATCTGCCGGAGGACGAGCTCGCGCGACGGACCGGGATCGCCCTCGCCGAGCTCTCCGACGCGCACCGGGAGGTGTTCGTGCTCTACGAGCTCCAGGGGCTGACGGGCGAGCAGATCGCCGAGATCGTCGGCTGCCCGTTGCCGACCGTCTGGAGCCGATTGCACTACGCGCGCCTCGAGTTCCGGCGCGCCGTCGAGGAGACGGGCGGAGTCGCGGCGAGCGCCGAGCTCGAGATCAGGAGAGCCGATGTCGCGCGATGATCTCGAGCGCCGGAGGCCCTCCGACGCTCCGCCGCGGCTGATCGACGACGGCGGCCACGTGGCCGCGGGCCTGCGGGCGCTCGATGCGCGGACGCGTCCCGATGGTCAGGACGAGGCCGCCGCCTGGCGCCGGCTCATGGCGCCGTGGCAGGTGACGGGCGCGCGCCGCTGGTTCTGGAGCGGGGCGCTCGTCGCCGCGGCCGTGGCCGTGGTCGTCGTCGTGGGCCGGCGGCCGGGGCCGCCCCTCTCGGCGGGCGCCGTGGGGACGCCGCCGGCGACCCTCTCCGAAGAGGGCCTCGCCCAGGGTTCCGCGGACGCGCGGCAGCGCGGGACGGGGGTCGGGCCAGCCGTCGCAGGCCAGCGCGAGCGGCGCCTCGACCCGCCGCTGCCACGCCTGGCGCTGTCGGCGCGTCCGACGTCGATCGCGTCCGGGCGCTCGGCGCTGGCGGACGAGGCCACGGTGGAGGTCGCCGAGGGCTCGGCGGCGCGAGCGTCCGCCGACCAGACCTGGGTGCGCGTGCTCCTCGACGAGGGAGAGGTCGGCCTCCACGTCAGAAAGCGCGTGCCGGGCGGCCCGGGCTTCGAGGTCGTCGCGGGCGAGTACCACTTCCGCGTCCTCGGCACCACGTTCCGCGTGGCGCGCAACGCTCACGATGGTCCGCCCGTGGAGCTGTGGGTCGAGGAGGGCCGCGTCGCCGTGAGCCACGAGGGGCGGGCCCTGGGCGTCGTCGCGGCGGGCGGGCACTGGGACACCAGCGACGAGGCGCGCGCGGCGCCCAGCCCGACGTCGACCGGCGCCGAGCGCTCGCGGCCGGCCCGCCACGCCTCGGCGTCGTCGGGCGCCATCGCGGCCCACGCCTCGGCGTCGTCGAGCGCGGCCGCGGCCCACGCCTCGGCGTCGCCGGGCGTCGATCACGGGGCGCCGACGACCTGCGCGGGGCTGGCCGCCGACGCGGCGACCGCCCGCGACGCGGTCGCCTGCTATCTGGCCGTGGCGCGCGGCGGAGATCTCGCCGCCGAGACGGCGCTCTTCGAGATCGCGCGGCTGCGCCGCGACGTGCTGGGAGACGGCGCCGGCGCGCTCGCGGCGCTGCAAGAGTCACGCACCCGCTTCCCCGCGGGCGTCCTGCGCGACGACGTCGACCTCTCGATCGTCGAGCTCCTGGCCGACCTCAACCGGCACAACGAGGCCATCGAGGAGATCGGGCGCCTCCTCGCCGACGGGCACGGCGTCGAACGGAACGCCGAGCTGTGGGAGATGCGGGGCGACATCTACCGCGAGGTCCTCGAGGACTACGGGCACGCCGAGCGCGACTACGCCGCCGCCGAGCAGGCCCGGGCGCCCGTCGTCGGCGACGCCACGTTCTTTCGGGGCGTTTGCCTGCAGGCGCTCGGGCGCAACGCGGAGGCGCGCGCGACGTTCGGCCGCTACCTCGCCGCCGGCACCGCGCGCTTCGCCGACGAGGCCGGCCGGCGCCTGCGGCGGCTCGGCCGCTGAGCGGCTCGGCCGCGGGCGCCCCCGGGCGCGCCGCTACTTCGTGAGCGTCCCGTGGCCGCCGTGGCGGATGTCCTGCCCCTTCACCATGAACACCACCATCTCGCCGAGGTTGGTGACGTGATCGCCGATCCGCTCGAGGTACTTGGCGACGGACTGCAGGCGCTGCGCGCGGAAGATGTTGCGCGGGTCCTCCATCATGTAGGTGAGCAGGACGCGGAAGATCTGCGCGTAGTACGCGTCGATGCTGCCGTCGCGCTCGATCACGTCTCGCGCGCGGTCGACGTCGGCGTTCGCGAACGCCTCCAGCGCCTCGTGCAGCATCTGCTGGACCTCGCGCGCCATGTTGGCCACGTCGACGTGCGGCGCCAGGGCAGGCTCGGCGTTGAGCTCGACGACGCGCTCGCAGATGTTGACGCTCACGTCGCCGATGCGCTCGAGATCGGTCACGACCTTGAGCGCCGTCGTGATGTAGCGCAGGTCCGAGGCGACCGGCTGGCGGCAGGCGAGGATCTGGTTGCACAGCTGATCGATCTCGAGCTCGAGCTGATCGATGCCCTTGTCGAAGGCCCTGATCTCCTCGGCCGCGCGCGTGTCACGCTCCACGAGCGCGCGGACGCTGCCCTGGATCATCTCCTCGACCCTTCGCCCCATGACCTCGAGGAGGTCGTGCAGCCGGCTCAGCTCCCCGTCGTAGGCGCGGTTCGTATGCTCGCGTGAGGGCGCCGGTGGCATGGCTACGACCCTGGGGCCGAACGGTCGCCGCGCAAGGGTTCGGGCCCTGACGGGAGACCTCGATGAGCTGGGGCCATCCGGGTGGCTCGGCGAGCGCCCAAGCTAGGACCTCACGGCCTTGAGCGCGAGGTCGAGGTCCGTGGGCGCGAGGCCGAACGTCTCCTCCGTCGTCGAGGAGTCGACCACGAAGGGCGTTTCGAACTGGTAGCGCGTCGTCCGCAGCTCGCGGACGAGCGGAACGAAGAGACCGGTCGCCCACAGCACGGGGTACGGTATCGTCGAGAGCTTCGGCGCCGGCGCGCCCGTGGCGGCCGCGAAGCGCGCGGCCAGCTGCCGGACGGTGAGCGGCGGGTTCGTCGGCGTGAGCCACGCCTTGCCCCAGGCGCGCGCGTCGGCCGCGGCGGTGACGAGCGCGCGGGCCGCGTCGGCGATCGCGGTCCAGCTGTGGGGCACGTCGAGCGCGCCCGGCACGAACGCGCGCTTGCCGGCGCGGAGCGGCTTGGCCAGCACGAAGCTGAGGATCGAGTTCGCTTCGACGTAGTCGCTCGAACGGACCTCGGTGACGCGCAGGCGGCCCGCCTCGTGCCGCGCGAGCGCCTCTCGCCACATGTCGGCGCGCAGGCGCAGCTTGGGGTGCGTCGCCGCGAGGGGCGTCGTGTCGGTGATGGGGCCGTCGACGGGTCCGTAGCCGTAGAGGTTGCTCGCGACGGCCAGCACGGCGCCGCTGCGCTCGGCCGCCGTGAGCAGCGCGGCGGCGAGCGGCGGCCAGTCCGTGAGCCACCGGTGGGAGCGCGGGTTGGCGCAGTTGTCGAGCGCGGCGGCGTCGCGGGTGAGCTCGGTGAGGCGCTCGGCTCGCGTCGCGTCGGCGGCCACCCGCTCGATCGCCGCGTGCTCGGGCCCGGCGCCGCGCCGGCTGACGATGCGGACGCGGTCGCCGCGCTCGACGAGCAAGCGCGCGACGCCCGCTCCGACGGGCCCCGCCCCCACGATGACATGCAACGACACGACGACGGGCATCATGACACGCCCGGGCGGTCGATGGGCCGCCCGGCGCGCCGAACGCGAGCACGGCGGCCCACGCCGCTATCGCGCGCTCGTTCCGGGCTCCGGATCCGCCCAGCCGCGGCCCGACCAGCCGGCGGGCAGCCGCACGGCGTCCCGGAGCGCGCTCGGCGGCATCACGCCCACGGAGATCGAGAGCGCGTCCTCGGCGCACGTCACGAGGTGCCACCACCGGGCCGGCAGGTAGAGCCAGTCCGCCGCGACGAGGCGGCTCGCGAGCAGGGGCGTCGTCTCCCGCCGCACGGCCTCGAAGTCGAGCCGCTCGCCGAGCCGCGATTCGCGCGCGACGGTGTTCGCGCGGAAGTAGTAGTCCTTCACGCCCGCGGTCTGGGCGATGAAGACGTCCTCGAAGTCGTAGTGCCAGCCGTAGCTGTTCGTGCCCGCCGGCGTCGCGTAGAGCTGCACGTGGACCTCTCCGGGCAAGACCCGGCCGAACGAGTCCGCGAGCTCGCGGAGGCCGGCGTCGTGGCGCTCGCTCGCGCGCACGACGACGCTCGCGCCGCGGCCCATGAGGTCCCGGACGTCGGCGGCCGAGCGCGGGCGAGGCGCCGCGATCATGCGGCCGCGCGCGACGGTGAGGACGTCCATGTCGTCGTCGCGCCCGAGCAGGTCGTCGAGCTTGCTCCAGTCGAGGAGCGGCAGCGCACCGCGCGCGCGCCCGGCCGCGGCGAACGGCGTCGCGCCGAGGTGCGTGTCGAGAAACCAGGCGCAGTCGTCCGGCGCGAGCCAGCTCGCGAGCACCTCCATCGCACCCTCCTTCGCCCGTTGGCGTCCGCGCGCCACGCTACCGCTCGGCCGGCGCGCGTCCATCCGTGCCGGTGAGTATTCAGGCGTCAGATCGGCACGCGGCGCGGGCGGTAGATGCGGACGTCGAGCTCGTGGCAATAGTGGGCGAGCGGCGGACGGCCCTCCAGCGAGAGGTTGGCGCGCGCCGTGAGATCCTGCTCGAGCTCCTCCACGCGCGCCGGCTGGATGGGATAAGGCCGATGCCACACGCGCGCGGTGCGCAGCCGGCGGCCGTCCCAGCTGTAGAGCAGGTACCGCTCGATCAAGAAGAACGGCAGCGTGCCGACCCGCGCGGGGTGCGCGCGCGCCTCCGCCGCGTAGGCGCACGCGAAGCGCGTCGAAGGCGGGTCGATGCGGTGGCTCTCGAAGCTCACGACGCCGGCGCTGTCCTCGGCGAGCGCCATCCGCGCGTGGTGGTACGGCAGCTTGTACGCGAGCCGCGCGAGCGCGACGGCGGCCCGGCTCGCCGCATCGAGGCTGAAGAACCACACCCCCGGCTCGGCGCCGCCGCGGTGGACGTACGTGCGGAAGTTCAGCTCGTGGAACGACGACAGCCCCGGCAGCGGCGGCAGGCCGCTCGGCCGCGCGCGCGTGATCGTGAAGGGCACGAGGCCCACGTAGGCGGCGCCGTCCCAGGTGTCGACCTCGAGCCCCGCGGGGAGCAGCGGCGCGATCGCCGCGGGCTCGACCGGCCAATGCAGAAACGCCAGGCGCTCCCAGCGCTGGCGCATGAGCGCGGGCCCGCGGGGCCGCTGCCAGGCGCGGACGCGATCACGGTCGAGGACGGGCGAGCCGGAGGTCGCGGACATCCTCTCCCTCCTGATGCCGAAGCGGCAGGGGCACCGCTCCCGCCGCCCCTCGGGCGCCCGATTCCGCAGTCCTCGCTACAGGCGCGCGAGCAAATCGTCCTTGCCTGGATCCGGCGAGATCACATGTTGCGCGCACGAAACCGGCGTGGACGCCACGCCACCAGCGCCCCGCGCGGGCCCGGAGGATGCGATGTCGAGCGAACGTGTGACGAGGTGGTTGGTGGTGGTGGCCCTCGCGGCGCTGGCGGCCGGGTCTTGCGGGGACTCGAACAACGGCGCGAACGCGAGCTGCGCGAACGGCGGGGCCGGCGGCGCAAGCGGCCGGGACGGCGGCGCGGGCGCGGACGGCTCGGCGGGCACGGGAGGCGCCGACGCCGGCGAGGTGCTGAGCGACGCCCAGATCGCCGGCGTCATGATCGACGCGAACTCGGGCGAGGTCCACGCCGCCGACGTGGCGAACGGACGGACGAAGACGCCCGCCGTGCGCTCGTTCGCGGCCCTCATGATCACGGACCACACGGCGGCGAACCACAGCCTCGACATGGTGCTCGACGCGCAGGGTCTGTTCGCCTCCGACAGCGGCACGCGCCAGCTGCTCGCCACGCAGGCGCAGCAGACGCTGGCCCAGCTCTGGTCGGTGCCGCGGGCCGACTTCGACCTCACCTACGCGATGGCGCAGGTGACGATGCACCAGATGGTGCTCGGGCTGCTCGACGACACGCTCATCCCCCAGGCCCAGAACGCCGCGCTCAAGGCGGCGCTGCAGGCGGCGCGGATGACCGTGGCGACGCACCTCGCGGACGCCGAGGCGCTGCTCGCCTCGCTGACCGGCGACGGGGGCGCCGGCGACGGCGCCCCCGACACGGGCGCGGGCGACGCCGCCGACGCGGCCGGCGGCGGGTGAGCGCCGCTCAGCCCTCGACGTCGGCCGCCGCGTTGACCGCCTCGAGCGATCGGCCCTCGGCGGCCACACCGAAGACGAGGGTCACGCCCGCGGCCGCGAGCATGAGCGCGGCGCCGACGACGTAGCCCGCGAACACGGGCGCGCGGCGCCCCGTCTCGAGCAGGGCCCCGAAGAGCGCGGGCGCCGCCACGCCTCCGAGGGCGGTGCCCGCGGCGTAGAACAGCGCGATGGCCATGCCGCGCAGCTCGACGGGGAAGAGCTCGCTCACGGTGAGGTACGCGGAGCTCGCGGCCGAGGAGGCCACGAAGAACACGGCCGACCAGGCGAGCGTCTGCGTGACGGGCCCGAACCACGCGCCCAGGAGGCCTCCGCCCGCGAGGACGATCAAGGCGCCGCTCGTCGAGTAGGTGAGCGCGATCATCTTCCTGCGGCCGACGCGGTCGAAGAGGTGACCGAGCGCGAGGGGGCCGAGCAGGTTCGAGAGCGCGAAGGGCAGCAGGTAGAGCGAGACGTGGCCCGGCGCGACGCCGTAGAACCTCGCCAGCACCAGGGCGTACGTGAAGAACACGCCGTTATAGGCGAACGCCTGGGCGATCATGAGGGACAGCCCGAGCACGGTGCGCCGCGCGTTCCTCCGCAAGAGCACCCGCGCGATCCCGGCGAAGGTCACGCTCCCCTTGGCCTCCAGCGAGACGCGCCGCTCGACCCGCGGCAGCGCCGCGGGGCGGCCGCGCGTGACCTCCTGCTCGATGTCGCCGACGATCGCCTCCGCGTCCTCGTCGCGGCCGTGCAGCAGCAGCCAGCGCGGGCTCTCGGGGACGTGCCGGCGCAGCGCCAGGACGGACGCGCCGAGCGCCGCGCCCACGGCGAAGACGCACCGCCACCCCAGCGACGGCGGCAACAACCGCGGATCGAGGAGGACGAAGGTCAGCGCCGCGCCGAGCGCGGTCCCGAGCCAGTACGTGCTGTTGATCCCGAGGTCGGCGCGCCCGCGGACCCGCGCGGGGATGAGCTCGTCGATCGCGGAGTTCACGGCGCTGTACTCGCCGCCGATCCCCGCGCCCGTGAGGAAGCGGAAGGCGCAGAACGAGCCGAAGCTCCAGGCCAGCCCCGAGGCGAGCGTCGCCAGCAAGTACACCGCGAGCGTCACGAGGAAGAGGCGCTTGCGGCCGAAGAGATCGGTCAGGCGCCCGAAGACCAGCGCCCCGAGGACCGCGCCCGCGAGGTAGGCCGTCGCCGTCCCGCCGAGCTCGGTGCTGCTGAGCCCGAGCGTGTCGGGCCGCATGAGGACCGGCCCGATGGCGCTCACGAGCGTCACCTCGAGCCCGTCGAGCATCCAGGTGATGCCGAGCGCCACGACGACGCGCCAGTGCCACGGCGACCACGGCAGACGGTCGAGGCGCGCCGGGACGTCCGATTGGAAGCGCGTGCCCGGAGCGAGCGGCATCCAGGCAAACGTGGATCCGAGCGGGCCCGCAACAACGGAAGGGCGCCCGCGGGACTCGGGGCCATAATTGAAGACGGAGGGAGGTGGGCGATGTACTACGGGGCATTCTGGGGCATGAACTTCTTCTGGTGGATCTTCTGGGCGATGATGATCTTCCTCTTCTTCGCGATCCTGACGCCGGTGCCGCGGCGCCGGGCGCGGCTCTACGCGGATCCGCTCTCGATCCTTCGCACGCGCTACGCGCGCGGCGAGATCACGACCGAGGAATACAACGAGCGCAGGACGGTGTTGCTGAGGACCGCCGACGAGCGAGCCGAGCGGCGGGACGCGGGAGCTCCCACGACGCCGGGCGCGCCTGCCCCCGGCCCCGCGTAGGCTCCCATCGCCCGCCCCGATCTGGGGGTTGTACCTAGCTGGATCTCGTCGGGCGCGTCCTCATGTTGGAGGGGAGAGTCCTCGGCCGCCGGAACACGACGCCGGGGCGGAGGGAATGCCGTCATGAACACGAAGTCGAACGGGGCAGCGCTCGTGGCCGCCCCGCCGGAACGTTGGAGGCTGGTCGGGCCGGCGCTGCGCATCGCGCACGTCGGGCCGATCGCCGCGTCTGTGGCGCTGGTGGCCATCGTCCTCGCCCTCACCTTCGGGACCTGGATCCCGCTCGCCGTCGGCCTCCCGGCGCTGCTCGTCTTCATCCAGCGCTGCCTGGTCTCGCCGCGCCTCTGGCGCGCCGCCGCGGAGGCCGAGGCCGTGAGGGCCGTGGAGCTGCCGGCGTCCGCGGACTTCACGGATCGGACGGCGCGCGCGTTGCTCGAGCGGATCATCGTGGCCCGCGGCGAGCTCGACGACGCGATCGCCGCCTGCGCGGCGCCCCGCGCCGCGGAGGTCCTCATCCAGCTGCGCAGCGTGCGCGCGCTCGAGCGCGCGGCCGTGGCGACCCTGCACCGGGTCGAGCTCCTGGCCGGCGCTCCCGCGGACGCGGCGCGCGTGTCCTTCGTGGTGAGCGAGCCCGACCGGGGAATGCCGGAGACGACCTCCCTCCTCGAGCGGGCGGCGGCGGCGCGCGCCGAGCGAAGCGAGACCCTGCGCGAGCTGAACCTGCGGCGGCAGCGGGAGCTGGCCCGGCTCGAGTACCTGACGTCCTGCCTCGAGGCGCTCCCGGCGGCGCTCCTGGAGCTGCAAGTCCTCGACGGCGACGTGCTCGACGGCGGCCTCTCGGACGCGGTCCAGGACGCGGACGTCCTGCGCGCGGAGCTGCGCCACGTCAGGCAGGCGATGGGCGATCGGCCCGCCGACACGCTCTAGCACGGTCACCGGGGGCTCGACGTGCTCCGGTACATCTCGAGCTCTCCGTCCGGCCCCGGCTCGCGCGCCAGCCAGGACAGCGGCGGGAGCGGGAGGTGCACGCAGCAGACGCGGAGCGGCCTCGTGCGCGCGATGGGCTCGAGGTCCTCGAGCACCTTCGCGAGGCGCTGGCCGCTGAACGGACAATTGAGGAAGAAGACGGAGCCGACGACCATGAAGGCCGTGACGGCCGCCGCGTCGCCTTCGATGCATCGGACGCGAGACAGGCCGAGGCGGGAGGCGAGGCCGCGCGCGGCCTCGACGAGCGCCGGTTGGATCTCGAGGCCGACCGCTCCGGCGCCCGTGAGCAGGTGCACGAGCGCCATCGCCCTGCCCGGCCCGGCGCCGACGTCGACGAACACGTCGTCCGGCCGGACGCCTGCCCCGTCGACCGTCCGCAGGAGGACCTCGACGGAGCACGGCAGATAAGGGACGCCGCCCGGCGGGAGCGCGGGACCGTCGGGCGGCAGGTCGTCGAGCCCCAGCACCAGATCGACCCAGGCGTCCCGCTCGCCCGCGGGGACGCCCAGCAGGGCGGCGCGGAAGGCGGGCGGATCGTGGAGCCCGCGCTCGATCGCGCGGCGCGCCGCCGCCGCCGCGCGGAGGTGTCGCTCTTCCAGGGCGCTCACAGCCGCCTGCCGATGGCCGCCACCAGGCGCTCGACGGCGCGCGGCCCGTGCGCGAAGAAGAGTGACGGCTCGATGAGCTCGAGCTCCATGAGGACGGGCCGTCCGTCGGCGCCCGGCGCGACGTCGACGCGCGCGTAGAGCACGGGCGCCGGCGCGGCGGCGAGCACCGCGCGCGCCAGCGCCGCCTCGTCGTCGCTGACGTCGAAGGGGCCGGTCACCGACTCGGCGTCTCCGGCGAACCGCGGCGCCTTGCGCACGGCGTGGGTCAGCTCGCCGTCGATGAAGACCAGCGCGCGCTCTCCGTGGCCCTCGACGGCGGGCAGGTAGGGCTGCACGAGCGCGTCCTGCCGGGCGACGATCGCGCGCAGGTGCGCCTCGCCGCGCTGGGTGGCCGCGCCCGCGCGCAGCGTGAGCCGCGAGCCCGCCGACACCGCCGGCTTGACGACCACGTCGCCCCAGCCGCGCGCGGCGGCGACGTCGGCGAGCCGCTCGGCGCTGCCGCGCGGCACGAGGTGCGTCGGCGTGACCGGCACGCCCGCGCGCTGGAGCTCGAGCAGGTAGCCCTTGTGCAGGTTCCAGCGGACGACGGGCAACGGGTTCCACAGCGCGCTCGCGGCGGCCGTGCTGGCGAGCCAGCCGGCGAAGCGGTCCGGCTGCTGGGTGTAGTTCCACGTCGCGCGCAGCAGCGTCAGCCGCGCCGACGCGAAGTCGGCGGCCGGGTCGTCCCACGCGAGCACCTCGGCGCGCAGGCCGGCCGCGCGCAGCGCGCCGAGGAGCGGCGCCTGGTCGCGATCGATCTTGGGGAGCACCTGGCAGGAGGCGAGCGCGACGTCGAGCACGTCCGCAGCGTAACGCAACCGCCGCGAGCGTGCCCCCGCTCGCCGACAGCGCCCCTACGGATCGTCACCGGAGGCGTCGCGCTGCCAGATGCCGCGGCCGTTGAACCCGCCGAAGACCTGGAAGGTGGAACCCGACACCTGCCCCTGGAGCTTCACCGCCGAGGGGACGCCGCCCGGAAGGCCGTTGGCCCAGAGGCGCCAGTTGAACCCACCGTCGCTCGTCTTGTAGACGCCGATGTTGGTCGCCGCGAACCACACGGCGGTGTTGAGCGGGTTCTCGATGACGTCGCTGATCACGGCCGTCGTCGGGAGGGGCGTGGTCGCGCTCATGAACTCCCACGTCTGGCCCGAGCCGCTCGTCCGCCAGAGCTTGTTCCCCTCGAACGCGAAGGCGACGTTGGCGTCCCGGTAGGAGGTCGAGAACTTCAGATCGTTGACGTTGCCGAAGAACGCGCCGCTGATGTTTCGCCACGACGTCGTGCTGACGACGGGGTCGCCGACGAAGATCTGCCCGAAGCAGTTCACGTAGACGACCGAGTTCTGGCCGGACCTGTAGCGACCGACGGCCATGCTGTTCGCGGCCTGCGGCAGGGCCGGCATCGACGGGCCGGGGTAGAGGTTCCAGGAGGAGCCGCTGTCGGTGGACTGGAAGATTCCGACCCGGCCGTCGGACCGCCCCGCCACCGCGTAGAGGTAGACGCCCGGGACCTGATCGTGATGAATCTGCGGGAACACGCTCACGCCCAGGTTGAGGCCGCTGCTGATCCGAGCCCAGGTCGCGCCGCCGTCGGTGGTCCTGTAATAGAACCCGGCGCCGTCGCCGGACCAGGCGGTCATGCTCCCGGTCATCGGGTCGGCGATCATCGACCCGATGAACCGCGTCACCGGGCTGCCCGCGTGCCAGGTCGAGCCGCCGTCGGAGCTCGCGAAGGGGCCTGGCCCTTGATCGCCGAAGTTGAGGCCGGCGGTGGCGCCGTAGTACACGGTCGGGCTACCGAGGCGCACGTCGAAGTCCACGAGATCGGCGACGGGCATGGTGTTCGAGTCGGCGAAGAAGCTCACGCCGCCGTTCAAGGAGTAGTGATAGCCGCTGTCGCTCCCCAGGAGGACGGTCGAGGCATCCTGGAACCTCACGACGTGAAATCGTCCCGGGTTGTCCCAGGTGTCGATCTCGCTCCAGGAGCCGCCGCCGGTCGTCGACCTGTAGAGCGAGTCGCAACCGACGATCACCGTTTGCCCGTTCGGGCTGGCCCCGAGGGCGATGGGGGTCTTGAGAGGGCACGGCCCGAAGCTCCCCTGGGTCGGCGCGGGAATGGCGCTCCAGGTGAGGCCGCCGTTGGTCGACTTCGCGAGCGAGAGCTGGTTGTTGCCGAAGCTCCAGGCGGCGTAGACGGCCGTGCCCGTGTTCGTCTCGTTGGCGAAGTTGACGATCACCTGACCGCGCGGGATGAGGCCGCCCGGCAGCGTCACGTCCGACCAGCTGACGCCGCCGTCGGTGCTCATCTTCATGCCGACCGTCGCGACCCACGCCAGGATGACGCTGTCGTCCGGCTTCCTGATGACGTCGGTGATCCGCACGCTGGGCAGCGGGTTCGACCAGCTGAACCCGCTGTCCGTGGAGCGGTAGAGCCCCTTGTCCGTCGCGACGAGCACGGTCCCCGGCGTGCGCGTCGACCAATCGATCTTGTTGACGGCCGCGCCCGTCTGCGCGGCGAGCAGCGTCTGCGACCAGCTGACGCCGGAGTTGGTCGTCCGCCAGACGCCGGAGCCGGCCGGCCCCGCGTCGTTGAACGCCGCGTGGGAGCCCGTCCCGGCGAGGATGATGTTGGACATCGTCGGGTGGCTCTGCACCGCGCCCATCGAGAGGCCCGTGAGCCCGTTGGGCGGCGGATTGTCGTGCGGCGTGATGCTGTCGCCGATCGGCAGCCACGGGTTGTGCCACTCCATGACCCCTCCCGCGAGGGTTCCCAGGCGGTAGATGCCCGACTTGATCTCGACGTCGGTCACCGTGCCAGAGAACCGCGTCGTCGGGCTCGCGGGATTCTCGACGAAGCCGATCGTGCTCCCCTTGTACGACCAGGAGTTGACGGTCAGCGCTTCTTGCCGCTGTTCGACGCCGGCCGCAGGGCCGAACGCGCCATCGCCCTCCTGCGCGCCGCACCCGGCGAGCGCGACCGTGAGGGTGCATGCGAGGCTGGTCCACCCCGTCGTTTTCTTGGCTGACATCACTCGTGTCCTTTCTCTCGACTTGCGACGTTCACGCGCTCACGCAGACGCGCGGCGCCGACTCGCCCATGGGCAACCGCCGTGCCAGCGCGCCGCGGCCCGGGGCGCGCGCGAATGAGGACGTTCCGCGTCTCGCGACCGCAGCCGAGTCACATGTCAGATGTGACGGTCAGTCCCTGCGACGATCGGTGCCGATGGCCGCGGACCCGCGGCGCCACGGGCCGAGATCAAGGCGGCGATTCTTGCTCACGGAGAGGATCGAGGCGGCCAGGGCGACGAGAAGGGCGTGCGTGGCGCGAAGGGACGTCGTCACCGAGGCCACGGCGGGAGTCCGCCGCGGCCTCCCCGGGAGCGCGCACGACACACCCCGGCCCGGCTATGCTGGCCCGATGGGGAAGGCCGACAAGCAGGCGCCGGAGATCGTTCGTGCCGCGACGGCGCTCGAGGACCAGCTCGCCGAGCTGGAGGCGATCTCGCGGTCCGCGCGCAAGCTCCGGCTGAGCTCGGACAAGAACATCGCGCGCGCGGCGGCCGAGCTGAAGCAGACGCTGAGCATGCCGGAGCGGCTCGGCGAGCGGCTGCAGGCGGTGGCCGCCGCCATGACGCGCATGCAGGAGCGCCAGCAGGCCGCCCTCGAGCCGCTCGCCGCTTTCGCGGCCGAGGTCCAGCGCCGCGCCGAGCTCCTCGGCGGCCACATGCAGCGCTTCGAGGCCCTCGGCAGGACGGCCGCCGCGCTCAACGACGAGCTGGCGGCGAGCCCGGCGGATCGCGAGGCGCGCGCGCGCGTCGAGGCCCGCCTCCACGAGATATCGGAGGCGGCGCGCGCTCTGTTCGAGGCGGCGCGCGCCGACGACTTCCCGGACGTCGCCCGCGAGGCCGACGTGCTCAAGCAGCGCATGGCGGCGCACCGCCGGCGGCTGGGCGAGACGGGCTGAGGGCGCCCGCAGGAAATTTGACCGCGCGCGCCGCGGGCCCACAATCGCCGGATGCTTGCGCTCGACGCC
>DASZWW010000394.1:0-4308 GCA_035546175.1 Polyangia bacterium | reverse complement strand
CGCCGCGCGCGCCGCCGCCGCCCGTGCCCTTCGGGGTCGCGCACGCGAGAGCCATGACCGACACCATGATCGCGGGAGCCGCCGCGCGCATCAAAATTTCGCCGTCATCGTGAGCCCGAAATCCTGCACGACCCGCGTGTAATTGCCAGCGGCCGACGGGCGCACCTGGCCCGCGTTCCGCGCGGCGCAGGCGTCGAGGTCGCCGCCCTGCGCCGGGCACCCCATCATGGCCGTCGCGGGGCTGAACACCGACGGGTTGGCGGTGACCTGGCCCTGAAAGGCGATCCCGTAGCCCGCGCCGAGCCACAGGTGGCGGACGAGGCGCGCCTCGACGAGCCCCACCGGCTGGACGGTGAGCCCGTCGACGGCGGCGGCGTTGACGGCCGAGGCGTCGACGGCGCTCGTCTCGATGCGCAGCTGCGCGCCGAGGCGGACGCGCTCGCGCAGCCAGTACGAGACGCGCCCGCGCAGGTCCCACACGTCGTGGAACCCGCGGTAGAGCACGATGTGGTCGGGCACGCCCGCCCCCTCGAGCGTCGGGCCCGTGAGGCGCACGTCGATCCGGTCGTGCACGTGCAGCCACAGCCAGCGCGCCGTCGCCGACAGCTCGAGCCCCGGCCGCAGCTTCCAGGTGACGCCGCCGATCCACACGTCCGGCAGGCGATAGGCGAGGTCGCCGAACACGCAGCGCGTGGTCGACTGCGTCGGGCAGGTGACGGGCGCGCCGCCGGGCGCCGTCACCGTGGTCTGCTCGCCCGCCACCTCGACGCCCGTGACCGCGCCGCCCACGGGCCGGCTCTGGTACGCGAGGCCGACCTCGAGGTTCCCGTGCTTGTAGTAGAGGCCGCCGCCGACCGTGAAGGAGAACGTCGCGTCGCCGAGGCCGTTCCCCGAGCTGACGTTGATGCGCGCGTCGCCGCGTGGATCCTCGGGGCCGCAAGGCACGCCGGTGCAGCTCGCCGGCGTGAGGCCGTCGAGCGGCGTGTCCTCGGCGAAGACCAGCCGCCCCGTCGAGAAGAGGAACCCGGGCGCGACGCCCACCCGGAAGTCGCCGGCGAAGCGGATCGAGAGGGCGGGGACGAGCGCCAGGTTGCGGAGGTCCACCTGCAGCGCCTGGTACCGCGTGGGCTCGTTCATGGCCGGCGCGAGCGCGTACTTCGTCTGCTCGACGAACGGCATGTACGTCGCGAAGCCGATCGTGAAGCGGTCGCCGCCCAGATCCGAGCTGACGCCCAGGAACCCGCCCGGCCCGAGGGGCCACTGGAAGGGCTGCGAGAGGTCGTGGGCCGACGCGGAGGCCCCCGGCAGCCCGGTCGTCGGGTCGAGGCGCGTCACGGTGGTCGAGGCGTACCGGACCGTGCCGCCGATCATGACCTGCGTGCCGCGCACGAGGCCGAGCGCCGCCGGGTTCCAGTAGATGGCGGCGATCGAGGGCGAGGTCGGCCCCGTGAAGGTCAGACCCCCCACGAAGGGGTCGTCGATGGGAGAGGCGCGCGCGGCGCGCTCCGCGGCGACGGCGCCCGAGACGACGATGACCAGGGCGACGACGGCGGCGAGCGCGCCTGGCGCGCGCGCGACCGTGCCCCCGCGGCCGTCGACGAAACGCATGAGCGGACGCGACGTTATCCGAAGGCCCCCGGGGCGGCAATGCCTTGACGCTGCGATCAGCGCGTGGCTAACATCGCCTCTCCATGGGGCCCTCGCCGACGCGGCCGTCTCCTCCCGCCGGGCTCTCGCGGGGCGCGCGACGTGCTCGCCGCCTGTCCGCGCTCGCGCTCGCCCTCTCGCTGGCCGCCGGCTGCAACAAGGCGTCGTCCGACAACATTCAGCTCTGGAAGACGACCGAGAAGGGGCCCGAGAAGCTGAACGAGACGCTGGCGGATCACGGGACGCCGCCCCAGCTCCGCGCCGAGGCCGCCGTCGCGCTCGTCGACATCGGCCGCGCCGAGCAGGTCGACACCACCTTCCAGTCGCTGCCGCCCGACGATCGCGCCGAGGTCTTCAAGAAGCTCGAGCCGATCTACGAGGTCGGCATGAAGGATCCCTCGCCCGACAAGGCGCTCCAGGCGCGCGACGGGCTCTACTCGCTGCGCCAGTTCGTCACGCCGGACGATCAGAAGCGCATCGACGCCGCGCTGCTGCCCGCCCTCGAGGCCGATCTCAAGGCGGGCAAGCTCAAGCAGGGCCGCCACTCGATCGACAAGATGCTGACGGCCATCGGCTCCGACGCGGGCGCGATGCTGGCGCGCGTCCTCGCCGAGCCGGACGCGAAGTTCGAGCAGGCGGCCGAGCTGCTCGGCAAGATCGGCGACGCCGAGGCGCGCGAGAAGGGCGGCGCCGCCCTCGTGGCGCGCGCGAAGGCGGAGAAGCCCGGGAAGTCGGCGTCCGGCGGCAAGGCCGGCAAGAGCGAGGAAGAGGCGATCCTGAAGGCGCTCGGCACGGTGGGCGGCCCGTCGGCCGTGAAGTACCTCGAGGAGAAGGTCTCGAGCCCGAACAAGGACGAGGCCGCGCTCGCCGTGCGCGCGCTCCAGGAGCGGCGCGATCCGGCCGTGCTCCCGTTCGCGATAAAAGTGGCGTCCGATCCCAGGGGCGACAAGATCGTTCGCGACGAGATGTTCGGCGTCATCGAATCGATCGGCGGCCTCGAGGCGCAGCGCGGCCTGCTCGGCATCATCTCGTCCGACAAGGAGGAGATCGTGCGGTATCGGGCCTTCGAGTCGGCGCTCACGGCCGGCAAGAGCGAGGCCATCCAGCCCGCGCTCGAGGCGTTCCCGGCCGCGGCCGCCTACAAGAAGGTCGACGTCGACGACCTGCTCGTCAAGCTCATCGAGAAGCTCGGCCCGCCGGCGCGGCCCGCGCTCGTCAAGACGCTCGGCTCGTCGGCGCCGCTGGCGCGCATGACGGCGCTCATGTCGCTCGAGCAGGTCGGCCGCGCGGCCGACGCGCCCGCCGTCGAGAAGCTGTCGGACGACTCCACCTCGATCAAGGGGTTCCCGGCGGGCGAGACGATCGGCAAGGAAGCCGTGCGCGTCGCGGAGGCGCTGAAGAAGAAGCCCTGATGGCCAACGGCGGTCGAAAGAGTCCACGTCAGTTCCTCTGCGGCGACGCGCTGTGGAGCACGTATCAGCGCATGGCGGAGGATCAGGAGAAGGGCGTCGACGAGCTCATCTCCGACGCCCTCGTCGCGTACGCGCAGCTCGCCGGCTACCAGACCGGCGTCGCGGCCGGCGACGACGAGGAGGGGCCGGCCACGCCGCCGCCCGCGCCGGCGCGCCCCGGCGCGAGCGCCTTCAACAACCGCCCCCTCGCGCCGCCGCCGCCGCCCATGCCCCCCGCGGGCGGACGCTTCGGCCGGCCCATCCCCGGTCCCGGGGGCCTGGGGATGGGCGTGACGCCGCCGCCGCCCGCGCACGCCCTGTCCACCGAAGGGACGCCGGGCGGCAGCGCGGCGCCGCCGCTCTACCTGGTGTTCGACAACCAGAAGTACCGCATCGACAAGGACCAGTTCATCATCGGCCGAGGATCGAAGTCGTCCGATCTCCCCATCAAGGACGGCAACATCTCGCGCAAGCACGCCGCCGTCATCCGCCGCAACGGGACCTACTTCATCAAGGACCTCGGCTCCACGAACGGCATCGACTTCAAGGGCATGCGCATCGACAACAAGCGCATCGACGAAGGTGATCTCTTCCACCTCTGTGACTACGAGCTCCGCTTCACGTACAAGCGGTGACGATCCACTGGCGGGCTCGCTGCTCGGGCTGCCGGGCGCCGGCCCAGTGACGGCGAAGCGCCTCGCGGCGCGTGGGCTCGAGACGGTGCGCGATCTGCTGTGGCGCGTCCCGCGCGGCTACGACGATCTGCGCCGCGAGACACCGCTCGGCGAGCTCGCGGCCGTGCCCGACGGGCGCGTCGTCCTCGTGCGCGGGGTCGTGCGCCGCGTGCACGTCTTCCCGCGGCGGCTGCTCGACGTCGTCGTCGAGGCGGGCGGCGCGACGCTGCGCGCGCGCTGGTTCCGCCCGCCGCCCGGGATGTCGAAGGGCTTCACGAAGGGCGCCGAGGTGGCGCTCGCGGGGCCGTTGCGCACGGACGGCGCGGGCGCCCGCGAGCTCGTGCACCCGACGAACGTCACGGCCGCGCTCGCGGCGCGCCCGCCGGGGGGCGGTCTGGGCCTGCGCCCGCGCTACCCCCTCGTCGAGGGCGTGGGCGCGCGGGTCGTCGAGCGCGTCGTCGCGGCGGCGCTCGCGCGCGTCGTCGATCAGGGGCCGGCGGGCGACGGCGCCGACACGTTCACGGCCGAGGCGCGCG
>DASZWW010000393.1:0-25447 GCA_035546175.1 Polyangia bacterium | reverse complement strand
CGCCGGCGCCCGACGCGCCGCCCGCGCCCGAGGCGGTGGGGGGCGGCAGCGTCTCGGGCACGCCCAGCCCGGGCACGCCGACGTCCTTGACCGTGACGAGGTAGCTCTTGCGCGCGGCGGCCGTCTTGCGCGTCGCGCTCTCGATGGCCTGGTCGCGCGCCTTGGCCGTCGCCAGCTCCTGGCGCCGCTCGGCCTCGTTGAGGACGAGGGCGCCGCTCGCCAGGCGGGCCTTGGCGGCGGCGTTCTCCTTGCGCAGATCGGAGAAGACCGGATCGGCGTCGATGCGGGCCTTGGAGCGGGCCCGCAGCGCGGCGAGATATGGCGCCACGCGGTTCTGCCGGTCGAAGCGCGCCGCGGCGATCGTGTCCCACGGCAACGGATCCTTGAGCTTGGACTCCCCGACCGGCGCCACCTCGCTGCGGGACGGCACAACGATGTCGGAGGCGACGCCGCGCAGCTCCGTCGAGGCGCCGCTCGGCCGGTAGAACTTCGCGATCGTCACCTTGACGGCGCCCGGATCGTAGGCGTGCTCGAGCTTGGCGCGATCCATGAGCTTGCCGAGCGGCATGATCGTCTGCACCGTGCCCTTGCCGAACGTCGTCTCGTCGCCCACGACGACGGCGCGGCCGTAGTCCTGCAGCGCGCCCGCGACGATCTCCGACGCCGAGGCGGAGAACCGGCTCGTCAGCACGACGAGCGGCCCGTCGTAGGCGACGCCGGGGTCGGGATCGGGGTCGACCTGGACCGAGTTGCGCGCGTCGCGCGTCTGGACGACCGGGCCGCTCTTGATGAAGAGCCCCGCGAGCTTGATGGCCTCGTCGAGCGACCCGCCGCCGTTCTTGCGCAGATCGAGGATGACGCCGCCCACGCCCTCGGCCTTGAGCTTGCCGAGCAGCAGGGCGACGTCCGCGGCCGCGCCCTTGCCGCCGCGCTCGCCCGAATAGAAGGAAGGCAGCTCGACGACGCCGAGCCGCGCCGGCCGCCCACCCGCCTCGGGCAGCTCGATGACGCGCGCGCGCGCCTGCTGGTCCTCGAGCTTGATCTCGGCCCGCTCGATCTTGACCTGCAGGGGCGGCCCCGCCGAGCCCGCGGGCGGCAGCACCGTGAGCGTCACGATCGAGCCCTTGGGCCCGCGGATGAGCCCGACGATCTTGGAGAGCGGCATGTCGGTGACGTCGACCGGGTCGCCCGACCCCTGCGCGACGGCGATGATGCGATCGCCCGGCTTGAGCAGGCCGCTCTTCTCCGCGGGGCTGCCGGGGACGAGCTCGCGGATCGTGCAGGCGCCGTCGTCGTTGCCGAGCGCCGCGCCGATGCCGAACAGCGAGAGGTTCATCTCGATCGAGAACGACTCCATCTCCTCGTGCCCGAGGTAGTCGGAGTGCGGGTCGTAGACGTGGCTCAGGGAGTCGAGGTAGAGCGCCAGCACCTCGTCGCGCCCGAGGCCCCGCATCGCCTTGAGGCGCTGCTCGTGCCGGCGCGCGAGCGTCTTGGCGATCTCCGCCGGCTTGGGCGCCGCGTCTCCGAGCTTCTCCTGCAGGAACTCGGCGCGCAGCGCCTCCTTCCACAGCTTGCGGGCGGCGTCCAGGTCCTTGGGCCGGGCGGCGCGGTCCCGGTCGAAGGCGAACGTGTCGTGGCCCGTGAACTCGAACCCGCCGGCCTTGAGGAGCTCGGCCTCGTAGGCGACACGCTGCGCGAGCCGCTCGAGGTAGCGCGCGAAGATGGCGTGCGCCGGCGCCGAGTCCCCCGCGACGCTGGCGCGCGAGAGCGTGGCGCGGTACCCGGCGAACCCGTCCACGTCCGACTGCAGGAACAGCGAGCGGTCGCCGTCGAGCGCCTCGAGGTACCGGTCGAGCAGCTTCGCCGCCAGCTGGTCGTCGAGCGGGTGGTGGGCGAACTGCGACTCCGCGAGGACCGAGGTGACGACCCGCGTGATGTTCGCCTCCGTCGCCGCCGTGTCCGCAGGCGGCGCGGCGCGCGCGCCCCCCCCGACGGCGAGCGCGAGCGCCGCGAGGATCGCGGCGAATCCGGCGGTCGCGCGCGGCGACCACCCCCTCTGACGTCGTTCTCGGGGTTGGTTCATTCGATTCGGAGCCCTGACCGTGGATCGAATGCGTGGCGGACGCAAGGCGAACCGCCGTCGCGGACTCCCGCGCACATCCCCCCGCGCCCCCGGCCCCCCGGCCGCTCGACCTCAGACCAGCGTGTAGCGGGCGTAGAACCAGCGCTTGACGCCCTCCACGACCGCCAGGTAGAGCGCGACGGTCGCGGGCAGGATGAAGAAGAACGGCCAGGGCGGGGGCGAGAAGCCGAGCACGGTCGCGACGGGCGGGAGCCAGGGCAGCGCCAGCCCGAGGGCGGCGATCGAGAGCGCCGACACGGCGAGGGCGGCGCTCGGGCGGCTCTTGAACGGGTTGAGCCGGGTCCGGATCACGAAGATCACGAGCGTCTGCGTGGCGAGCGACTCGGCGAACCAGCCCGTCTGGAAGCCCGCCTCGGAGGCGCGGAGGACCACGGCCAGGACGTAGAACGTCACGAAGTCGAAGAGCGAGCTCACGGGGCCGATCACGGTCATGAAGCGCCGCAGGAACTTCATGTCCCAGCGGTGCGGGCGCGCGCAGTACTCCTCGTCGACGCGATCGGTGGGGATGGCGATCTCCGACAGGTCGTAGAGGAAGTTGTTCACGAGGATCTGCAGCGGCCTCATGGGCAGGTAGGGCAGGAAGACGGCCGCGCCCGCCATGCTGAACATGGTCCCGAAGTTCGAGCTCGTCCCCATGAGGAGGTACTTGATGATGTTGCCGAGCGTGCGGCGGCCCTCGAGCACGCCGTCCTTGAGCACGCCGAGGTCGGGCTCGAGCAGGATGAGGTCGGCCGCCTCCTTGGCGACGTCGACCGCGCCGTCGACGGAGATGCCCACGTCCGCGGCGTGCAGCGCGGGCGCGTCGTTGATGCCGTCGCCGAGGAAGCCCACGACGTGCCCGCGCCGCTTGAGCGCGAGGAGCACGCGGTTCTTCTGCGCGGGCGTCACGCGGCAGAAGAGCGTCGTGCGCTCGACGGACGCCTGGAGCGCGTGATCGTCGAGCTGGTCGAGATCGCCGCCGTTGAGGACGCCCTCGACGGGCAGGTCGAGCTCGCGGCAGACGTGCTCGGCCACCCGCTCGTTGTCCCCCGAGAGGATCTTGACGGTCACGCCGAGCGAGGCGAGGGCCTCGAGGGCCGCGCGCGCCGACCCCTTGGGCGGGTCCTGGAAGACGGCGAACCCGGCGAAGGTCAGCTCGACGCGCTCGCCGCGGTCGAGCCGCCCGCACTCCGGCGCGCGCGCGGCCGAGGCGACGCCGAGCACGCGGAAGCCCTCGCGCCCCAGCGCCTCGAAGCGCGCGAGGATGCGCCCGCGCGCCTCGTCGTCGAGCGCGCGGAGCGCCGCGCCGTCCTCGAGGCGCGTCGAGGCCCCGAGCACGTCCTCGAGCGCGCCCTTGACGACGAGCAGGGGCGCCTCGGCGCCGCGCCGCACGAGCACCGAGAGGCGGCGGCGCTCGAAGTCGAAGGGGATCTCGTCGAGCTTCGTGAACGCCGAGACGTCGAGCTCCTCGTGGCCCAGGATGGCCTCGTCGAGCGGGCTGCGCAGGCCGGCCTGGAAGTGGCTGTTGAGGTGGGCGAGCTCCAGCACGCGGCCGCTGTCCCGCCCCTCGGCGTCGAGGTACCGCTCGAGCCGGATGCGCGCCTCGGTGAGCGTCCCCGTCTTGTCGGTGCAGAGGACGTCCATGCTGCCGAGGTCGTGGATGGCGGCGAGGCGCTTGACGAGCACCTTCTTGCGCGACATCCGCATCGCGCCCGTGGAGAGGGTCACCGACACGACCATGGGGAGCATCTCGGGCGTCAGGCCCACCGCCAGGGCGACGGCGAACAGGAACGACTCGAGCCACGGCCGCCCCCGCCAGGCGTTGACCAAGATCGCGAACAGCACCATGCCGAGGGTGAGGCGGATGATGAGGAGGCCGAACGAGCGCGTGCCCTGCTCGAACGCCGAGGGCGGCGCCGGGCGCTCGAGCGACGCCCCGATCTCGCCGAGCATCGTCCGCTTGCCGGTGCGCAGGACGACGGCCCGCCCTCCCCCGCTCACGATCGACGAGCCCATGAGGACGATGCCGGGATCGTCGGCCGAGAGCGCGGCCGGCGAGGCGGCGCCCTCGACGGCCGCCTTTCCCACGGGGAACGGCTCGCCCGTGAGGCGCGCCTGGTTGACGCTGAGGTCGCGCGCCTCGAAGAGCCGCGCGTCGGCGGGCACGAGGTCGCCCGCGGCCAGCACGACCACGTCCTCGCGCACGACCTCGGAGATCGGGACCTCGCGCGGGACGCCGTCCCGCTCGACGGTGGCCCTGACGAGCGCGGCGGCGCGCAGGCGCTCGGCGGCGCGCCCGGCCCGCCGCTCCTGCGCGAAGTCGAGCACGACGCTCATGACCACCATGAGGCCGATGACCACGGCGCTCCGCCGGTCGCCCGTGAAGGCCGACACCGTCGCCGCGCAGATGAGCAGCACGACGAGCGGGTTGCCGAGCCGCGCCAGCAGGTCGAGCGCCGCCGGGCGCCGCCGGCGCTCGACGAAGACGTTCGGGCCCTCCTCCTCGAGCCGCCGGCGCGCCGCCTCCGTCGTGAGGCCGCGCGGCGCCTCGCTCATCAGGCCTTCCTGACGACGAGCACGGGCCGGCGCGCGCGGTGGACGACCTCGGCGGCGACCGAGCCGAGCACGGTGCGCGCCAGCCCGCCGCGGCCGTGCGAGGCGAGGCAGAGGGCGTCGACGTCGAGGCGCTCCGACGCCTGGACGATGGCCTCCGCCGCCCGGCCGCCGTCGATGACGGACACGTGGGTCATGATGCCGAGCGACGCCGCCTCGCGCGGCACGAGCCCCCGGAGGTCCTTGACCAGCGCGGCGCGCTCGAGGTCGGAGAGGCGCCACTCCGGCACCTCGTACGCGAAGGCCGGGCTGGGCAGCGCGCGCTCGTGCACGTACGCGAGCTCGACGACGCCCGCGCGCCCCCGCAGCAGCGCGTACGCGTGCGGGATCGCCGCGTTGCCGAGCTCCGAGAAGTCCGTCACGGCGAGCACGGAGCGGAGGCTGGGGATCCCCGCCGCCGTCACGGCGGGCTCGGCGGGGATGCAGGCGATGGGGACGTACCGCGACTGCAGCGCGAGCCGCTCGGCGATCGACCTCATGAGCCCCGCGCCGAGCCCGTGCCGGTGCTCGACGCCGACGACCAGCAGATCGGCCGCGTGGTCCTCGGCGGCCACGAGGAGGTTGGCGGTCGTGTCCCCCCAGGCCGGGCGGACGTCGAGCGCGACCTCGCCGCGGCCAGGCAGCCCCTCGACGCGGCGGCGGAGCGCGGGCTCGAGGCTCTTGACGACGTCGGGGTCGGTCGCGACGGGATCGCGCGGCCCGGGGAGCCCGAGGCGCGCGTACTCGACGAGCGGCCAGTAGAGGTGCGCGAACGTGACGTCGCACGCGGCCCCGCGACGGAGCTCGGCGAGGAACCGCCGCAGGCCCACGTCGTCGTGCTCGCCGAGGCCGGCCACGACGCGCGGCGCGCGCGGCGCGTCCGCCGCCCAGACCGTCGGGTCCTGGAGCCGCGGCACGAGCACGACCGGGCGATCGGCGACGCGCACGAGGCGCTCGGCGACGCTGCCGAGCATCCAGCGCTCGACCGAGGCGAGGCCGCAGGTCCCGACGACGACGAGGCGCGCCTCCTCCCGCCGCGCGTGCGCGAGGATCGCCTCGTGCGGCTCGCCGCGCAGGACGTGGGAGCGGATCGAGACGCCCACCTGCCGCGCCGCGGCCTCGGCCTGGGCGCGCAGCTTCGCGCCCACGGCCTGGACGTTGGCGGCGTCGACGAGCGCCCCCTCGAAGACGAGCGTGCGAGAGTCCTCGCGGTAAGGGCGCGCCACGTGGACGAGGTCGACGCGCGCCCCCGCGCGCCGGGCGAGCGCCGCCGCCCAGGCGAGCGCCGCCTCCGCTTGCGGCGAGAAGTCGGTGGCGCAGACGATGAGCTCGTTCATGGCGTCGCCCCCTTCGCGAAGACCGCCTCCTCGCGGGCGCGGGCCCGCAGCTCGCCGATCTGCTCCTTGTTCCGCAGCTTGATCTCGACGGCCGCCGCGCCCGCCTGCTCGATCTGGATGCCGGGCATGTAGAGCGGGCAGCTCACGCGCGCCTCGAAGCCGTGCGCCCGCGCGAACGCGTAGTGGCAGCGCATGTGCGCCGCGACGGCGTCGACGCGCGTCCCCGGCGCGAAGGTGACGCGGACGCCGCGCTCGACGTCGTCGATCTTCGTGACCGGCCCGAGCAGCGGGCACGCGGCGCGCGTGCGCTCGGGGAACGCCTTGCACTCGCCCGCCTCGAACCTCTCGAGGGCGGCCGCGGCCCGCTCGTGCTCCTTGGCGTGCGCGCGGTGCTCGTCGGCGTTGCGCAGGTAACTCTCGGTGGGGTTGTAGACCGAGACGGGGAACTCGATGCCGCTCATCGCGTTGCCCGGCGGGGCGAGCGCGACGACGCGGGAATCGCCGGGCCGGTAATGGGAGGCGTCCGCCTTCGCGAGCTCGTCCTGGCGCTGGGCCTCGGCCCGGTGCTCGGCCGCGCTCATGTCGGTCGGCTTGACGTTCGGCTCCCGCGCCGCGCACGCGGCCCCGAGGAGCAACCCAATCGCCCAGGACTTCTTTCGAGTCATCACGGCCTCCGCGGGGTGATGCAGCAACCGCCGTTCCAACGGCCGTCTCCCGCGGATCGGGCCGGCCCGCGCGCGCGGGCGCGCAATTCCTGCGCTGCGAACGGGCGGCCCGCGTTTCTTGCGGGCCACGCGCGCGGGCGCGCAAGTTGTGACCGGGCCGCCGGCCGTGTCACAGTCGACACGCGCGGTCCGGTCCTTGCTCTCTGGCGATCGACGCGATGACCCCGACCTTCTTCGAGAACCTCAAGCTCTATGTCGGCTTCGACGAAGACTCCTCCGCCGCGCTCCGCGAGCTCCACCCCGTCGTCGCGCCTTCCTTCGTCGCGATCGTCGACGACTTCTACGCCGCCATCGAGGCCCACCCCGGCGCCCGCGCCGCCATCACGGGCGGCCGCGCCCAGATCGAGCGCCTCAAAGAGACCCTGCTGCGCTGGCTCGAGGAGCTGCTCCTCGGCCCCCACGACGAGGCCTACTACGACCGGCGCGCGCGCATCGGGCGCGTCCACGTGCGCACCTCCCTGCCGCAGCAGTACATGTTCACCGCCATGGACCGCATCCGCGTGAGGCTGCTCGACGTGATCCAGCAGAAGGTCGAGGACCGCGCGCGGTCGCGGCGCATGTGCGCGGCGCTCGACCAGATCATCGACCTCGAGCTCGCCGTCATGCTCGAGACCTACCGCGAGGACCTGCTCGAGAAGAACCGCACGGCCGAGCGCCTGGCCACCATCGGCCAGCTCGCGGCCAGCCTCGGGCACGAGCTGCGCAACCCGCTCTCGGTGGTCGAGTCGTCGCTGTACCTCGTGCGCCAGCACCTCGGCGCGGCGGCCGAGCTGCCGAGCGTCGCCAAGCACCTCGACCGCATGGCCGCCGAGGTCCAGCGCGCGAACCAGACAATCCACGACCTCCTCGGCCTGGCCCGCAACAAGGCGCCGCGGCGGCGGACCACGAACCTGCGCCAGCTCGTCGACTCGGCCGCGGACGGCGCCCTCCTGCCCGCGGCGGTGGCCTTCGAGTCCCACGTCCCCGCCGATCTCGAGGCGAGCGTCGACCCCGATCAGATGAGGCAGGTCCTGGTGAACCTCCTCGTCAACGCCGGCCAGGCCCTCGGCGGGCGCGGGCACGTGTGGGTCGAGGGCGAGCGCGGGCCCGCCGGGGCGGCGCGCCTGCGCGTGCGCGACGACGGCCCGGGCGTGCCCGGCGAGGACCGGCGGCGCATCTTCGACGCGCTCTACACGACGAAGGCCAAGGGCAGCGGCCTCGGCCTGGCGCTCAGCCGCCGCATCGTCGAGGCCCACGGCGGGACGATCGAGCTCGAGCCCGCGGCGCCGGCGTCGCCGGGCGCGAGCTTCCTCATCACGATGCCGGCGGCATGAGCGGCTCCGTCCTCATCGTCGACGACGACGAGGCGCTCGCCGACAACCTGTCGGAGATCGTCCAGCTGCTCGACGTCCAGACGACGATCGCGCGCGATCGCCGCACGGCGCTCGCCCTGGCGGACGAGCGCGACTTCGACGTCGCGCTCATCGACGTCCGCCTGCCCGACGGCGACGGCCTCTCCCTGCTCGAGCCCCTCCGCGCGCGCTCGCCCTTCATCCAGTCGGTCATGGTCACGGGCGACGCGACCGTCGAGGGCGCCATCGCCGCCGTGCGCGTGGCCGCCTTCGCCTACGTCCTCAAGCCCGTCTCGCCGCCGGACCTGCTCGACACCGTCCGCCGGGCCCTCGAGCAGGCGGCCATCCTGCGCGAGGCCGAGCGCCTGCGCGGCGAGCTCGAGCGCTCCGAGCGGCGCAACCGCGAGGTCGTCGAGTCGATCCCCGCCTTCGTCCTGGCCCTCGACGCGCAGGGGCGCATCACGACCTGGAACCACCGGCTCGAGGAGACGACCGGCTACTCGCGCGCCGAGATGCTCGGCGCCGACGGCCGCGAGCTCGTGGGCGCGGGCGACCGGCCGCGCTCGCTGCCCGTGAAGGCGGGCGGCGCCCGCAAGGTGCGCTGGAACCGCGCCGAGATCGACGGGGCCGACGGACGGCGCACGGTCTACGCCGTCGGCATCGACGTCACCGACGAGCAGGAGATGCTCCGCCGCATGATGCGGTCCGAGCGCCTCGCCGCCGTGGGCACCATGGCGGCGGGCCTCGCCCACGAGGTGCGGAACCCGCTCAACTCGGCCTCGCTGCAGCTCACGCTGCTCGAGCGCCGGCTCGGCCGCGGCGAGGGCGCGGCGGAGATCCTGCCCGTGGCGCACATCATCAAGAGCGAGATCGACAGGCTCGACCGCCTCGTGCGCGACTTCCTCGCCTTCTCGCAGCCGCGGCCGCTCGAGGCCGCGCCCGTGCCCGTGCTCCCCCTGCTCGAGGGGGTCGCCGCGCTCATCCGGCCCACGGCCGAGGCGGAGCGCGTCGAGCTCGCCCTCGAGGTCGCCCCCGGCACGCCCGCCATCGCCGGCGACGTCGAGCGGCTCAAGCAGGTCACGCACAACCTCACGCGCAACGCGCTCGAGGCGATGCAGGGCCGCGGCGGCCGCCTCGTGCTGCGCGGGCGCGGCGACGGGGACGCCGTCGAGCTCCAGGTCGAGGACGACGGCCCGGGCTTCTCGGAGGACCTGCCGGTCTTCGACGCGTTCTTCACCACCAAGGAGCAGGGGACGGGCCTCGGGCTCGCCCTCGTCCACCGCATCGTCAGCGATCACGGCGGGACGGTGCGCGTCGAGTCGCGGCCCGGGCGGACCTGCTTCACGCTGCGGCTGCCGGCCTCGGCCTAGTCAGGGCGCGCGAAGCGCGTCGGAGAGCGCGCGCAGGGCGTCCACCGCCGTGAAGACGCCCAGGACGTTCGAGGCGTCGTCGACGACGACGGCCGAGCCGAGGCGGCGCGTGGCCATCTCGCCCGCGACGGCGTCGAGCGGCGCGCTCGCCGGGGTGACGTAGGCGTCGGGCACCATGGCCTCCTCGACGGTGAGCAGGCTCGAGCCCGGCAGCGCCTCGAGCGACCGCACCTCGCGGTCCGAGAGCACGCCCACGAACGCGCCGCCGTGGAGCACGGGCAGGTGCCGCACGTGGTGGTCCCGCATGAGCTGCCGCGCGACCTTGAGGGTCTGCTCGGCGCCGATCGTGTGGGGCGCCTTCGTCATGTACGAGCCCACGGTGGTCATCACGCCTCCTCGTCGCCTCCCCTGTCCTGCCCGTCGCCGTCCCCGTCCTTGGCGACCGGCGGGCGCGCGGACTTGGGCGCGCCCTCGTACTCGTGGAGCTTGTACTGGATCTTGCGCACGCTCATCTGGAGGATCTCGGCGGCGCGGCTCGTCGAGCCGCCCGTCGCCTCGAGCGTCTTCGTGATGGCGTAGCGCTCGATCTCGTCCATCGTCGCGCCCGGGATCTGCAGCCCGCCGCGCGCCTTGGCGGGCACGAGGTGCTGCGGGAGATCGACGAGCGTGATCTGCCGCGACTGCGCCATGACGACGGCGCGCTCGACGACGTTCTCGAGCTCGCGCACGTTGCCCGGCCACGCGTAGTCCGCGAGCCGCTCGAGCGCCTCGGTCGTGAAGCCGTCGATCTCCTTGCCGTTCTCGGCCGCGTACTTCTTGAGGAAGTGCGCCGCGAGCAGGGGCACGTCCGAGGGCCGGCTGCGCAGCGCCGGCATCTCGAGGTTGATGACGTTGAGGCGGTAGAAGAGGTCCTCGCGGAACTTGCCCTCGGCGACCATCTTCGGGAGGTCGCGGTTCGTCGCCGCGATGACCCGCACGTCGACGCTGATCGTCTCGTTGCCGCCCACGCGCTCGAACTCGCGCTCTTGCAGGAAGCGCAGGAGCTTGACCTGCACCGAGGGCGAGATCTCGCCGATCTCGTCGAGGAAGAGCGTGCCGTGGTTCGCCTGCTGGAAGCGGCCGTCGCGGCGCGCCTGCGCGCCCGTGAAGGAGCCGCGCTCGTGCCCGAAGAGCTCGCTCTCGAGCAGCGACTCGGCGAGGGCCGCGCAGTGCAGCTTCACGAACGGCCCCTTGGCGCGCGGGCTGCGCTCGTGGATGGCCGCCGCGATGAGCTCCTTGCCCGTGCCCGACTCGCCCGTGATGAGCACGCTCGACCGCGCCGAGGCCACCTGCGCGACCGTCTTGAACACGGCCTGCATGGGCGTCGAGCTGCCCACGATGTTGTCGAAGCTGTACCTCTCGGCCAGGCGCGCGCGCAGCAGGCCCGCCTCCTGGCGCAGGCGGCGCTGCTCGAGCTCGCGCGCGAGCACCACGGCGAGCTCGCCGAAGTTCACGGGCTTCGAGAGGTAGTCGCGCGCGCCGGCGCGCATCGCGCCCACGGCCGTCTCGATCTCCCCGAACGCCGTCATGACGATGACCGGCAGGTCGGGGTCCTGCTCGTGGACGCGGCCGAGCAGCTGGATGCCGTCCATGCCGGGCATCTTGAGGTCCGTCAGCACGAGGTCGGGCGCGAAGTCCTCCATCTTGCCGAGCGCCTTGAAGCCGTCCGCCGCCGACTCCACGGCGTAGCCCTCGTCCCGGAGCAGCTCCCCGAGCGCGTTGCGCGCGTTCACCTCGTCGTCGACCACGAGGATGCGTCCCTTGGTCTGCATGCGCTGTAGGGCTCCGTTGGCGGGCCGGCGGCCTTCCGAGCGCGCCGGGGGATTCAGATTACTGGGTGTCGGCTGCGATGTCTCCATGTCGAAGCGAGCTCAGTGCAAGGGGCGAACCAGGCCAGATTCCTGCAGTTTTCGAAGGAATCGCCCCTCGAAGCCGCAAGGCCTGCGTCAGGTCCGGGGGCCGGCGCAAAAGCTGCGCGCTCTAGCCCGCGACGCGCTCGGAGGCGGGCACGATCCCCTCGCGCCTAAGCCCCGCCAGCGCGTCCGCGACGACGCGGGCCGGCGCGAGCTCGCCGTCGACGCGCACGAGCGCCGGGCCTTCGGAGGGCCGTGGCGCCTCGTAGCGGCCCGCGAGCGCGCCGAGCTCGGCGTCCGTGGCGTCCGAGACCGAGCCGCCCGCGCGCCGCCGGGCGAGCCGGGCGCGCAGGGTCGCCTCGGCGCAGCCGACCTCGACGACGACGGCCTCGGCGCCGTGCGCGCGCGCGAGCTCCCGCGCCTGCCCGCGGCGGCGCGCCTCGGAGAAGGTCGCGTCGAGGACGACGGGCCGCCCCGAGCCGAGGACGCCGTCGGCGCGGCGCAGGAGCTCGTCGTAGACGCGGGCGCGGGCCGCCTCCGTGTACAGCTCCGCCCCGCCCCGCTCTCTCGCGCCGAGCCCGGCGAGCGCCTTGCGCGTGCGATCGGAGCTGATCACGGGCGCGGCGAGCGCGCGGCCGAGGGCCTCCGCGAGCGTGCTCTTGCCGCTGCCGATCATCCCCCCCACGACGACGACGAAGGGCGGCTCGAGCGCGCGCCCCGCGTAGGACCGGCAGAGCGCGAAGTCGCGCCGGGCCTCGGCGCGCTTGCGCTTGCGCGCCTCGGGCGGGGCGTCCTCGTCGGAGGCGATGAGGGCCGCGACCTTGCCGCGCACCCAGGCCCGGTACGACAGGTAGAAGTCGACGGCGCGATAGAGATCGAGGTCGTCCGCGGCCTCGGCGTAGCGCGCGAGGAAGCCCGCCGCGAGATCGGGGCGCGCGGCGAGGTCGAGCTCCATGGCGAGGAAGGCGACGTCGGCCGCGACGTCGCCGGCCCGGAAGCGCTCGGCGAACTCGACGCAGTCGATCACGACGGGCGCGGCGTCGCCCGCGTCGTCGAGGAAGTAGACGTGCTCGAGGCGGAGGTCGCCGTGGCCCTCGCGGATCCGCCCCGCCGCGACGCGCGCCTCGAGGAGCGCGGCGTGCTCGTCGAGCCAGCGGGTCTGGAAGGCGCGCGCCTCCTCGAAGGTCTCGCGGTCGACGAGGTCGCCCACGAAGCGCTCGGTCTCGGCGAAGTTCTCGTCGACGTTGGCGCGGAGCCGCGCCCGCGCTCCCCACGCGGGCGTCTCGCGCGCCGCGCGGTGGAAGTCCGCCACGCGCGCCGCGAGCGCCTCGAGGTGGCCGGGGGCGAGCGCCCCCCGGGCCAGCCGCGCCGCCGCGCTCGCGCCGTCGGGCAGCCGGCGCATGTGCACCGCCCAGTCGACGACGGGCCCGGCGCCCCCGAGCTCGAGCCCTCGCGGCCCGCGCCGCACCGGCTCGACGCCGAGGTAGATCGACGGCGCGAGGCGCTGGTTGAGGCGCGCCTCGTCCTCGCAGTCGCGGCGGCGCGCCTCGAGCGACGTGAAGTCGAGGAAGCCGAGGTCGACGGGCCGCTTGACCTTCCAGACGTCGGCGCCCGCCAGGTACACCCACGAGGCGTGCGTCGCGCGCAGCTCGACGGGGGCCGTGGCGTCGAGGCCGCCCCGCCGCCTGACGGCCGGCGCGAGCTCGAGCGGGGGCTCCCCGACGCCACGCCCGCCGATCATGCGGCGCGCGGGAGGTGGACCTCGAGCTCCGGCGCGGCCGCGGCGGCCCCCTCCACCCAGGTGACGCGCGGGCGCTCGCTGAAGGGACCGATGAGCCAGCTGAACATCGTAACGCCCCAGGTGACGGTCAGCACCTTCTCGAGCAGCGTCGAGTCGAGGAAGAGGAACGGCACGAGCGCCACCCACGCCGCCACGAGCGCCGCGCCGAAGCGGGCGCGCCGGTCGACGAGCGAGAAGGCCGCGAGCGCCGTGCACGCGATCCCCGCGATGAGCGCGTTCGCGCGGTGGGCCGCGCTGACCGGCAGGATCGCGCCCAGCACGGGCAGCCAGCTGCTGATGACGATCGCCAGCATGCGAGACAACATGGGTCCTCCTTCGGTTTTGGCGAGGCGCTCGCGCGCCGTCGCCGTGCTGGCTTCCGTGTAGAGCAACCTGCGTTCCACGCGGCGAGAGCGGCGCCGCGCGGGCGCGCGCCGGGGGACCGCGAAAGTCCTGCGGCGCGTGGGCCCCGGCGCGCGAGACGTGCGCGCCGCCCCCGCGCGGGCCGCGGGACTGCCCTGGCGCGGACCTTGCTGAATCGGAGCGGTGAAAGGGAGACGCCCACATGACCTCCAACACCTTCGTCCGCGCCTTCATCCTCGGCGCGTCGCTCGCGTCGGCGTGCGCCGCGAGCCGGCCCCGCACCGAGACGGTGGCGGCGCGCCGCCTCGACGACACCGCGCCGGACAGGAGCGCCGCCCTGCGCGCCGCGACGCCCGGCCTCGAGCTCGAGGCGGAGGACGCGCGGTGGGGCATCGAGGCGGCGAAGGAGCGCAGGCGGGCGCGCGACCCGCGCGCGGGCAACCCCCAGCCGCCGCTCCCGGCGGCGGGCGCGTCGACGGTCGACGTGAAGACGGACGGCACGACACCTGCCCCCTGAGGACGACCCATGGACAACGACGCACTGGCGCGGCACCACCACGAGATCGACGAGCGGATCTGCAAGCTCCTGCTCAGCGCGGACGGCGGCGACAACCACGACCTGGCCGCGGCGTGGAACCTGCTCGAGGGCGAGCTGGCGCGGCACTTCGAGCTCGAAGAGCACGAGGTCTTCCCGCTCTTCGAGCGCGAGAACCCCGAGGAGGTCGCGCGGCTCCGCCACGAGCACGCGGCGCTGCGGCGCGACCTGCTCGCGCTGGGGATCCGCGCCGACCTGCACTTCCTGCGCGCCGAGGCGGTGCGCGACTTCGTGCGCGACCTGCGCGCCCACGCGACCCGCGAGGACGAGACGCTCTACCGCTGGGCCGCCAAGGACCTCGCACCGGGCGTCTGGGCCAAGATCGCGGCGACGCTCGACCACGTCGCGCGCGCGGTCGGCCACGCGATCGACGAGTACGGGAGCCAGACGCTGTGAGGGCGCCCTCGACCTCGTCACGCTCGTACGCGCGCGACGTCGCGACCACCTCGCGGCTGCCTGCGGACGAGCAGGAGCTGCTCGCGCGGCGCTTCGCGACGAGGCGGTGCGCCGACGACCGGCGCCGCCTCGTCCTCGCGAACCTCCGGCTGGTCGTGGCCATCGCCAAGAGCCTCGGCGGCGCGAACCGGGGCGACTTCATGGACCTCGTCCAGGAGGGGAACGCCGGCCTCATCGTCGCGATCGAGCGCTTCGATCCGACGCGCGGCGTGGCCCTCTCGACCTACGCCGCCATCTGGATCCGGGCCTTCATGCTCAAGCACCTCATGGAGGGCGGCCGGGCGGTGCGCGCCACCTCGACGCGCGAGGGCCGCCGCCGCTTCTTCGAGCGGACCCTGCCCTCCGACGTCTCGCTCGACGCGCCCGCGAGCCGGGACGAGGACGGCGACCGCGCGCCGCGCGTCCTCGACCACCTCCGCGACGACGCGGCCGTGCGCCCGGACGAGGCGGCCGAGGCGAGCGACGGGCTGCGGCGGCTGCGCGCGGCGCTCTCGCGCCTCGAACGGACGCTCGGCGCTCGCGAGCGCGCCGTCCTGTCGGGTCGCCTCCTGACCGACGAGCCCGTGCCCTTGCGGCGGCTGGGTCCCTCGCTCGGCGTGAGCGGCGAGCGCGTGCGCCAGCTCGAGCAGGACCTCTTGACTCGAATCCGAACGTACATACGAGCCGGGGACGGCGGCGACGTTCGCCAGCCGGCCTGACCTTCATCCAACGACCGGGAGCTGATCATGGAAACGATGCGGGCAGCGACATTTCAGGGCAAAGGGAAGATCGGGCTGCGCGAGGTGCCGCGGCCGTCGCCGGGCGTGGGCGAGGCGCTCGTCAGGGTCACGCTGACGACGATCTGCGGGACCGACGTGCACATCCTCAAGGCCGAGTACCCGGTGCGCGAGGGGCTGGTCGTCGGGCACGAGCCGGTGGGCGTCATCGCGGCGCTCGGCGCGGGCGTGACCGGCTACGCCGTCGGCGACCGCGTGATCGTCGGGGCCATCACGCCGTGCGGCCAGTGCCGGGCCTGCCTGGCCGGCTCGCCGTCGCAGTGCGGGCACGGCGGCTCCTCTTACGAGGCCATCGGCGGCTGGCGCTTCGGCAACACCATCGACGGCTGCCAGGCCGAGTACGTGCTCGTGCCGAACGCGCAGGCCAACCTCGCCAAGGTCCCGGCGGGCCTGACCGACGAGGAGGTCCTCATGTGCCCCGACATCATGTCGACGGGGTTCTCCGCGGCCGAGCGCGGGAAGGTGAGGCTGGGCGACGCCGTGGCTGTCTTCGCCGAGGGGCCCATCGGCCTCTGCGCGACGGCGGGCGCGCGCCTCGCGGGCGCGTCGCTCGTCATCGGCGTGGACAGCAACCCACGCCGCCTCGAGTTCGCGAAGAAGATGGGCGCCGACGTCGTGCTCAACTTCAAGGAGCAGGACGTCGTCGCGGAGATCAAGCGGCTCACGGGCGGCGGCGTCGACGTCGCCATCGAGGCGCTCGGCCAGCAAGCGACGTTCGAGAGCGCGCTGCGCGTCCTGCGGCCGGGCGGCACGCTCTCGAGCCTCGGCGTCTACTCGGGCCACCTCACGGTGCCGCTCGAGCCGTTCGCGGCGGGCCTCGGTGACCACACCATCGTCACCTCGCTCTGCCCGGGCGGCAAGGAGCGCATGCGGCGCCTCATGAGCATCGTCGCCGCCAAGCGCTTCCCCTTCCGCGAGCTCGTCACCCACCCCTTCCCGCTGGCCGAGATCGAGGCCGCCTACGACCTCTTCGCGAACCAGCGCGACGGCGTCATGAAGGTGGCGATCAAGCCCTGAGGCCTCTCGCGCGCGCGCCGGGAGAGGCCGGCGCGCGTGCGGCGCGTCGGCCGAGGTCAGCCGTCGCTCTGATCGACGGCGACCACGTCGTCGCGGACGACCTCGGGCGTGAGGAGGCTCCGCTCCTCCTCCTCCATGTCGTCGAGGAGCCAGCTCGTGAGGAAGGCGAGCTTGGCGGCGAGGAGGGGCCGCTGGGGCGCCGCGCGCGCCTCGTCGTGCAGCGTCGACAGCGTCGCGCGCTGCTTGACGTGGTCCTCCCTGAGGCGGGCCGCGCGCTGCGGGCCGAGCGGCAGGTCGTCCTCGAGGATCTCGATGAGGACCTTCTCCTCGAAGCGCAGGTGGACGTCGAGCGTCGCGCGGATGTCGCCGATGGCGCTGGCCACGGCGTCCGGCGCCTGAGGCGCCTCGTCGAGCGCGCGCTCCGCGACCGACCGCGCCCGCGCGAGCAGCTCGCGGATTCGCTGGTGCTGCGCCAGGATGCCCCGACGGGCGGACGCGGCGTCCAGGCGGTGGCTGGGGACGGTCCAGATCGGATCCAACATGGCTTCCTCCTGAGCGCGGCGGCTCACGCGGAAATTCAGCAGGTCTCGTGCCACCGCCAAGCCCCGGCCCGCGCGGCCGCGGGAGCCCGGGCCCGGCACATCCTGCGCCGCGCCCGCGCCCCGCCGCAGGAGCTGCCGGCGTCAGCGCGCGGCGGCGGAGACCCGCGACCTCGCGAACGCCGGCGTCTCGGGCCCCGCGTCGAGGGAGAGCCGCTCCTGGAGGAGCCGGAAGGCGTCCCCGGGGTCGTCGACCCACGTCAGGAGCTCGAGGTCCTGCCTGGCGATCATGCCGTGGCGGACCATGGCGTCGAGGTCGAGGACCTCGCGCCAGTACTCCGGGCCGTAGACGAGGATCGGGATCCGCCGCTCGAGCTTCCCCGTCTGCGTGAGCATGAGGATCTCGGACAGCTCGTCGAGCGTCCCGTAGCCGCCCGGGAAGACGACGATGGCGCGCGCGAGGTGGGCGAACCACAGCTTGCGCATGAAGAAGTAGTGGAACTCGAAGCAGAGCCCGGGCGTGACGTAGGCGTTCGGGCGCTGCTCGTGCGGCAGGCCGATGTTGAACCCCACCGTGGGGCCGCCCGCGTCGACGGCGCCGCGGTTCGCCGCCTCCATGATGCCGCCGGCGCCGCCCGAGCACACGATGAAGCGCTGCTTCGCGGCCGGCAGCGAGAGCGACCACTCGGTCAGCAGGCGCGCGAGCTCCCGCGCCTCGCGGTAGTAGCGGCCGAGGGGCCCGTCCTCGCGCAGCCGCGCCGAGCCGAAGAAGACGATCGTGTCGTGGATCCCGGCCTCACGCAGCGCGTGCAGGGGGTGCAGGTACTCCGAGAGGATGCGGACCGACCGCGCCTCGGGGCTGTCGAGGAAGGCGGCGTCCTTGTAGGCGAGCACGGGCGAGTCGGCCATGGTCAGGCTCCTTTCACGACTCGTGCCACCGCGGGCGACGCGCGGCAAGGACCTTGCAGGAGCGGCCGTCATGATCGAGCTCGACTTCATCGGCGCGGCCCGGACCGTCACGGGCTCGAAGCACCTCCTCCGGACGTCGCGCGCCACCGTGCTGCTCGACTGCGGCCTCTTCCAGGGACGACGGCGCGAGTCGTTCGCCCTCAACCGGAGCATCCCGATCGATCCCGCGACGCTCGACGCCGTCGTGCTCTCGCACGCGCACATCGACCACTCGGGCGCGCTGCCGCTCCTCGCCCAGGCGGGCTATCGCGGGCCGATCTACGCGACGTCGGCGACGCGCGACCTCGCGGCGCCCATGCTGCTCGACGCCGCCCTCATCCAGCAAGCCGACGCGCGCCACATCGCGCGCCTCGTCGCGCGCGGCGAGGACGTCGCGCCCGTCGAGCCGCTCTATGACGAGGACGACGTCACGGCCGCCGTCTCGCAGATGGTCGGGCTCCCCTACCACCGGCCGCACGAGGTCGCGCCGGGCGTGTCGGTGACGTTCCTCGACGCCGGCCACGTGCTCGGCAGCGCGATCGTCGTCGTCGACGTCGAGGACGCGGGGCGCACGCTGCGCCTCGCCTACACCGGCGATCTCGGGCGCCATCACCTGCCGATCCTGCGCGATCCCGAGGTGCCGGCGGGCGTCGAGTGCCTCCTCACCGAGAGCACCTACGGCGACCGGCTGCACGGCGACATCGCGAGCACGGGCGACGCGCTGGCCCAGGTCGTCCGCCGCACGCACGCGCGCGGCGGCAAGATCGTCATCCCCTCCTTCGCCCTCGAGCGCGCGCAGGAGATCATCTACGAGCTCAAGCTGCTGCGCGCCGCGGGCCGCATCCCCGCCCTGCCCGTCTACGTCGACTCGCCACTCACCGTGAAGCTCACCGACGTGTTCCGGCTGCACCCGGAGTGCTACGACGCCGAGGCCCGCGCCCTCCTGCGGCGCAGCGACTCGCCGTTCCACTTCGAGGGGCTCCGCTACGTCTCGTCGGCCGAGGAGTCCGCGCAGATCGACCGCGACGTCCGGCCCGCGATCATCATCTCCGCGAGCGGCATGTGCGAGGCCGGGCGCGTGCTCCACCACCTGCGCGCGACCCTCGAGGACTCGAAGAACACGGTCGTCATCGTCGGTTTTCAGGCCCAGCACACCCTCGGGCGCCGCCTCGTCGAGCAGCGCGCGCAGGTGCGCGTCTACGGCTTGCCGCTCACGAGGCGCGCCGAGGTGGTCGCCCTCGACGGCTTCTCGGCCCACGCCGATCAGGCCGGGCTCCTCGCCTTCGCCGAAGGCGTGCGCGACCAGGGGCCGCTGCGGCAGGTCATCCTCGTGCACGGCGAGCCGCCCGCGCAGGCGGCGCTCGCGGACGCCCTCCGGGGCCGCGGCTTCCCGCGCGTCGAGATCCCCGAGCGCGGCGCGACGCTCCGCCTCTGAGCGCAGCGGCGCGCGCAGGTCTTGCGCCCGAGGCGCGCCTCGCGCAGGCGTTGCGCGCAAGAGCCCGCGGCGCGTCCGCCGAGCCCCGATTCGGCGCGATCCCGGTGTGCACGGGACTTGCTACCACTCCGTGACATGACACCTGCCACCGAGGTCTTCCGCGTCGGGCTCGCCGCGCTGCTCACCGGCATCGCGGTGCCGCTGCTGGTGCAGCTCTTCCTCGTGCTGCGCGACGTGCGGCGCACCACCGCCGTCCTCGATCAGCGGCTCGACCGGACGCTCGCCGATCTCGGCTCCGTCGTCGCCGAGCTCAAGCACGCGACCGTGCCGGCGCCGCCGCTCGCCGCGCAGCTCGCCGCCGCCGTGCCGGCCGTCGTCGCGGCCGTGCGCGCCTTCCGTTCGAGCATGAGCCCGCACGACGGGCAAGCCCACGCCCCCTCTCACAAGGAGAACCTCACATGAACGCCAACGAGAATGGAAGCCGCATCGGGTTCGGTCACCTGTTCCTCGCCGTGCTGGGCGGCGCCGCCGCCGGCGCGGCCGCGGCCTACCTGACGGCGCCGCGCTCGGGCACGGAGACGCGCCGGCGGCTCCAGTCCGTCGCCGACGACGCGCGCGGCACCGTCGAGCGCGTGCCGCTCGCGCTGCGCAAGGCGACCGAGGCCGCGCGCGACGCCTTCAACGAGACGCTGCGCGCCGACATCCAGGCGGTGTGACGTGAGCCGCGCCGCCGAGCGTCGCCGCCGCTGGCAGCCGCCGCGGTTCGTCGACGAGGAGATCGACGAGGGGCGCGTCCGCGCGGCCCTCTTCGCCCAGCACGAGCGGCTGCGGGTGATGCTCACCCGCCTCGAGGCGAAGGCCCTCGAGCTCATCCGGAGCGGGACGGGCGCGGCGCCCGAGCTCGCCGCCGAGCTGGCCGGCGTCGCGACGGCCTTCGAGGATCACACGCGCGGCGAGGAGCGCGCCCTCACGAGGCTGCTGCCGCGCACCGCCGCAGCGTCGCGCGCCCTGGCCGTCCTGCGCGAGGACCACCGCTGCCAGCGCGAGGAGCTGGGCGCGATGTCGCGCCTGGCGGCGCGCTGCGACGACGCCATCACGCTCGCCCTCGCCGTCCGCGGCTTCGTGAGCGACCTCCGCCTCGACATGGACGCCGAGGACCGCCGGCTCCTCTCGCCCCGGCCGCTCGACGGCGAGCCCGCCGACGCCGAAGGCTAGCTTGCGGCGGGCGCGGCTTCGCCGGGCGTCGCCGCGCGCGCGCTAGTTCGGCCGACGCGCGGGCGGGATCACGAGCACGGGGCAAGACGAGTGCTGCACGACGCGCTCGGCGACGCTGCCCATGAGGACGTGCGCGACGCCGGTGCGCCCGTGCGTGCCGACGACGATCAGGTCGGCGCCCGTCTTCTGGGCGTGGCGGACGATCTCCTTCGCCGGGTAGCCGTCGAGGCTGTTCGACTGGCAGACGAGGCCCGCCTCGGTGGCCCGGGCCACGCGCGCCGCGAGCGCGGTGTCGATCTGTTCCATGAGCGCCTCGGGCTCGATGAGCGGCACGGCGCCCAGGCTCGCGGGCGCCGTCAGGAGCGCCGTGTCGAGGACGTTCACGAGGTCGATCGAGGCGCCCAGCCACCGCGCGATCACGAAGGCCCGCTCCATGGCGGCGTCGCTGCCCTCGGAGAAGTCCGTCGCGACGACGATGCGCTTGATCGGATGTGTGTCCATGACCTCGGCTGCTGCGATTCCCGTGCCAGCCGGACGCGCCGGCGCGCCGGCGTCGGTTCACGCGCGGCGCGCACATCCGGCGCGGTCCGACGGCGCGGTGAAATTCCTGCGCGATGCGCGCCGTCAGCCAGGCGGCGCCGCGGCGTCGGGGATGACGATCTGGAAGACCGCCCCGGACCCGGACGGCTCGAGCGTGAGCGCGCCCCCGTGCGCGTCCACGATCCTGCGGCAGAGCGCGAGCCCGAGCCCCGTGCCCTTCGCCTTCGTCGTGAACAGCGCCTCAAAGACGCGCGCGCGCAGGTCGGCGGGCACGCCCGGTCCGTCGTCGCGCACGCGGATGACGGCCCGGCCGCCCTCGCGGCGGACGTCGATCGACACGCGGCCCTTGCCGTTCATCGCCTGGCCTGCATTGACGAGCAGGTTCGACAGGACGCGCGACATCTGATCGAGGTCCGCGTCGAGGGTGACGCCGGCGGCGCCCGACACCTGCACCTCGACGCCGGCCGCCAGGCTCGACGCCGCGATCGCGTGGGCGACGAGCGCGTCCGCCGCGACGGGGCGCCGCGTGAGGGGCCGGCTGCGCGCGAGCTCGAGCAGGTCCGAGATCGTCTTGTTCGAGCGCTGGACCTCGGCCGAGATCTTCTCGACGTGCTTCGTGAGGCCGGGATCGGCGATCGCGAGCTGCGCGAGGCGCCGCGAGAGCAGGAACGCCGAGGATTCGACGACGCCCAGCGGGTTGCGCAGCTCGTGCCCGATGCTGGCCGCGAACTGGCCGATCGTCGCCAGACGCTCGGCCGTGCGGTTCTTCGCCAGCAGGTCCTCGCGGTAAGTCTCGAGCATGATGGCCAGCTCCATGTCCAGGATCTGGTGGAGCGCCGTGATCATGCGCTCGGCGTCCTCCGTCCGGAGCGCCGAGCCGGCGCGCAGCGCCGCGAGGGACTGCACGCGGATCCGGTCCATCGCCGTGAGCATGTACACCTGCGGCAGATCGATCTGGACGTGCATGCGCCCGATGCGCGCGCGGCGCTCGAAGTAGGCCTCGTCGTGCGGGCCGAGGAAGACCTCATCGATCCACCTGAGGAGCGAGCCCTTGAGGCGCTGGATCTGCGCGGCGCCGCCGGTGATGGCGGCGCGCGCGCCCGGGTGCGCCTCGATCGTCGCGTAGAAGTCGTCGATGATGGGGCCGAAGTGCGGCGCGACCAGCGGGTGCGCCTCGCGCAGCGCCGCGCTCGACGCCGGCCCGAAGCCGACGTAGAGCTTCATGTTCTCGAGGAACGTCAGGTTCTTCAAGCGCGGACGAGCCGCCCCAGGGCCGAGAAGTCGACGGGCTTCGGCACGAAGGCGGCGCCGGTCGAGCGGGCGTCCGCGATGGTCGAGTCGTCGGTGTAGGCGCTGATGACCACCGCGTGGACGCGGAGGCCGAGCTGCTGGAGCCGGCGCACGAGCTCGGCGCCGCTGAGGTCGGGCAGGCGGTAGTCCGTGATGACCACGTCGTGGCTCCATGAGGTGGCGTGGGCGAGGCCCTCGGTCGCGGTGCCCGCCACGCGCGTCTCGTGCCCGTCGAGCTCGAGGAGCTCGGCGATGTTCTCGGCGAGCGCGGCGTTGTCGTCCACGATGAGCACGCGCCTCATGTCCACCACGCACGATTGTTAGCAGAGCTGGACCTGGCCTTCCAGTCACAAATCGGCGGCACGGGCGCCGGGGGGCCGCCCTAAGCGCCGAAGATCACGAGGATCCCTGGGCTCACTCGGGCCCGCGCTCGAGGAGCTCGTGGAGGGCCTGGAGCGCGTCGATGGTCGTCAGGACGCCCACGACGTTCGGTCCGTCCACGACGACGGCCGAGCCGAGCTTGCGGGCGATCATCGTCTCGACGACCTCGCCGAGCGGGGCGCTCGGCTCCACCGCGAAGACGTCGCGGACCATCGCCTCGTAGACGCGCGCCTCGTTCGCGTCGACCTTGGGCAGCGACTCGAGCAGCAGGAGATCGCGCGCCGACAGAACGCCCACGACGACGCCCTTCTCGCAGACGGGCAGGTGCCGGATGCCGGCGCCGCGCATCATGCGGTGCGCCTGGGCGAGCGTGCTGCCCGGCGAGATCGTCCGCGGGCTCGCGCTCATGTACTGAGCGACCGTTGGGTACTGGCGTACGCGCTGGGCGGAGTGCATCGCGGCGATGCTCGAAAAAACAGCAAGCGGGGTGCCAGGCGGGCCCGCGCTCGGCGCCTCGCGGGCCCCGCGCACCCGTTGCGTGCCGCCGGACGTGTCACGCAGGCGTTACGCGCCCCCGCGAAGATCGCGCCCGCCGATTGGGAACGACATTTGCTGCACCTCCCTACGAGCGGCGCGCGGAGCGCCGCTGGAGACAAGGAGATGACCATGGCTGATCTTTCGGTCCAGAAGAAGACAGAGGCGCCCGCGATCGCCCGCCGCGAGTGGGATCCGTTGCGCATGATGCGCGACATGCTGCGCTGGGATCCCTTCCGCGAGATGGCGCCGGCGTTCGCGCCGGAGGCGCAGGCGTTCGCGCCCGCGTTCGAGGTCAAGGAGACGAAGGACTCGTACGTCTTCAAGGCCGACGTCCCGGGCCTCAAGGAGGAGGACGTCGAGGTGAGCCTCACGGGCAACCGCCTCACCATCGCGGGCAAGCGCGAGGCGGAGAAGGAGGAGAAGACCGACACGTTCTACACGTACGAGCGCTCCTACGGCACGTTCACGCGCTCGTTCACGCTGCCCGACCAGGCGGACATCGAGCACGTCCAGGCCGAGCTCAAGAACGGCGAGCTGACGGTCGCCATCCCGAAGGCCCAGACGGCCGTCGCCAAGCGCGTCCCCGTCTCGGGCGGCGACAAGCCCAAGACCTGATCGCGCGGGTCGGCTGAAGAGAGCGAGTCGAGGCTCGGGCGAACCGACCTCGGCTCGCTCTCCCCCGAGGCGAAACGTCCGCCACCGCCTGCATCAAAACGACGCCATGAACGACGGTCTCGTCCGAGCCTGCGCCGCGTGCGGCGCCCGGAACCGCATCCCGGCCCGGCACCTGGCCCACGAGGGCCGCTGCGGCCGCTGCAAGGCGGCGTTGCCCCCGCTCGCCGAGCCGCTCGACGTCGATCCCGCCGAGTTCGAGGCCGTCGTGCGCGACGCCGAGGTGCCGGTCCTCGTCGACTTCTGGGCCGCCTGGTGCGGCCCGTGCCGCGCCGCCGCGCCCGGGGTCAAGAAGGTCGCGCACGACCTGGCCGGCAAGGCCATCGTCCTCAAGGTCGACACCGAGCGCCACCCCTCCTTGGCGGCGCGCTACGACGTCCGCGGCATCCCGAACTTCGTCGTGCTCCGCGGCGGCCGCGTCGCCTCGCAGCGCGCGGGCCTCATGCGCCCCGACGAGCTCCGGCGCTGGGTCGAGGCGGCCTAGGCCCGCGACGCGCGCCCGGCGCCTCGCCTGACGAGCTTCGACAGCTCGAGCAGCGTCACGGGCACGAGCCCCGCGACCACGGGCACGAGCGCGCGGCCGGGCGCGAACGCCGTGAGGTGGAAGAGCGCGCGCGCCGGCGGGACGATGGTGAGCGCCGCTTGCAAGAGCCCGGTGAAGACGATCACGGCGGCGAGGCGCGCGTTGGTGAGCACACCCAGCGTCCACAGGACCTTCCGGCGGTGGCGGAAGCCGACCGAGAGGAAGAGCTGGCCGAACACGAGCGTCGAGAAGGCGAGCGTGCGCGCCCCGTCGAGATCCCCCGCGCGCAGCGCCCAGGCGTAGAGCCCGAGCGTGAGCGCGGCGAGGCTCGCCCCGACGGCGACGATGAGCCGCCACTCGGGCGCGCCGAGCATGGGCTCGTCGGGCGGGCGCGGGGGGCGGCGGAGGACGTCCGCGTCCGCGCGGTCCATGACGAGCCCGAGCGCGGGCAGCCCGTCGGTCACGAGGTTGACCCAGAGGATCTGCAGCGGCAGCAGCGGCAGGGGGAGCCCGAAGGCCGCCGCGGCGAGCATCACGAGGAGCTCGCCGACGTTTCCGGCGAGCAGGTAGAGCAGGCTCTTGCGGATGTTCTCGAAGATGCCGCGGCCCTCCTCGACGCCCGCCACGATGCTGGCGAAGTCGTCGTCGGCCAGCACCATGTCGGACGCCTCGCGCGCCACCTCGGTGCCCGACTGGCCCATGGCGATGCCGACGTGCGCCTCGCGCAGCGCCGGCGCGTCGTTGACGCCGTCACCGGTCATGGCGACGACGGCGCCGCGCGCCTTCCACGCCCGGACGATCTCCAGCTTCCGCTCCGGCATCGCGCGCGCGTGGATGAGCTCGGCCGGGTCCTCGCCCGCGCCGACGAGCCCGAGCTCACGCCCCACGGCGAGCGCCGTGGCCGGGTGGTCGCCCGTGATCATGACGGTGCGGATGCCGGCGCGGCGCGCCGCGGCGACCGCGGCGATCGCCTCCGGGCGCGGCGGATCGGCGAGCCCGAGCAGGCCGGCG
>DASZWW010000392.1:0-3047 GCA_035546175.1 Polyangia bacterium | reverse complement strand
CCAGCGCCCGTCGCGCCGGGCGCGCTCGACCTCGGCGCGGCCCGGCGCCTCCATCTTCCCGGCGGCGATGAGCGCCTCGGCCTTGGCGCGGTTGAGCTTCGACCACCCGCTGCGCGGCCCGCGGGGCGTGAACCGCTGCAGCCACGCGCTCGCGTCGAGCGCGCGCTTCTGCCCGTCTATCCATCCCCACGCGAGCGCGGCCTCGAGGGCGGCGGGATGGGTGAGCGCGCCCCGCGGCGCGGGGGCCGCCTTCGAGACCTTGGGGATGCGCAGGAACACGCCGGGCGAGCGGGCGTGGTTCGCGCGCAGCCAGGCGCGCCACGACGCGGTCGTCGCGAGGGCGAGGACGGGCGCGGCGCCCTCGGCGGGCGGCATCAGGGGCGCTCCGCCTTTCCCCTGGAGGCGGCGACGGGGTAGCGCTCGGCGTTCCGGGCGAGCTTGGCGGCCATGGCCTCGACGAGGTCGAGGCCGATGCGGTCGCACAGGAGCAGGAGGCCGAGGCCGACGTCGGCGATCTCGGCGGCGATGCGGGCGCGCGGCTCGGGCGCGCGCGAGTGGCCGTCTGCCTCGTCGCCGCGCACCCAGCGGTACTCGGCGACGAGCTCGCCGGCCTCGGAGGCCACGAGCATCGCCAGGTTCTTGGGGTCGTGGAACTGGCCCCAGTCGCGCGCCGCGACGAAGGCGCGCAGGTCGCGGAGGAGCTCGTCGAAGGGAGCGGACGTCGTCATCGGCCCATCATGGCACTCCGTCGTTTGGAGTTGACGGCCATCGTATGCACGAATATACATATGTATGGACATGCAAGTCACGGCCTTCGCGACGCTCGCCGATCCGACCCGGCTCCGCATCCTCGACGCGCTCCGCGCGGGCGAGCGGCCGGTCAACGATCTCGTCGCCGCCGTCGACATCCACCAGAGCGGCGTCTCGCGGCACCTGCGCATCCTGCAGGAGGCCGGGTTCGTGAGCGTGCGCCCGGCGGGCGCGCAGCGCTTCTACTCGCTGCGCCCGGAACCCTTCCAGGAGCTCGACGTGTGGATCGCCCAGTACCGGAGGCTGTGGGAGGCGCGCCTCGATCGTTTCGCGGCCGCGCTCGAGAGAAAACAGAAGGCGCGCGCCAGGCGCAAGGAGACGGCATCATGAACGACGCGAGCAAGGTGCAGACGAAGGTGGACGAGAAGCCGCAGAAGAGGCGCATCACGATCGAGCGCACGTTCCGGGCGCCCGCCCGGGACGTGTGGGAGCTCTGGACGACGAAGGAGGGCATCGAGTCGTGGTGGGGCCCCGACGGCTTCACGACCAAGGTGTTCGAGCTCGACCTGCGCCCGAAGGCGAAGCTCCACTACGCGATGACGGCCACGGGCGCCGAGCAGATCGACTTCATGAAGAAGAACGGCATGCCGCTCACCAACCACACGCGCGGCTGGTACGACGAGATCGTCGCCCTCGAGCGCCTGCTCTTCTGGCAGATCGTGGACTTCGTGCCCGGCGTGGCCGCCTACGACATCGAGACGCTCGTCGAGCTGTTCCCGGGGGCGCAGGGCGTCCGCCTCGTGCTTACGTTCGACGTCATGCACGACGAGCGCTGGACCCAGCTGGCCAAGCTGGGCTGGGAGGGCCAGCTCGGCAGGCTGGACGCGGCGCTCGCCCAGCGCCGCCCGTGAGGAGACCCACCATGCAGAAGATCACCTCGTTTCTCTGGTTCGACACCCAGGCCGAGGAGGCCGCCAAGTTCTACGTCTCGGTCTTCAAGAAGAAGTCGAAGATCGTCAGCGTCGCCCGCTACGGTGACGCCGGCCCGGGTCCCAAGGGCAGCGTCATGGTCGTGGAGTTCATGCTCGAGGGTCAGCGCTTCATGGCCCTCAACGGCGGGCCGCAGTTCAAGTTCTCGCCCGCCTTCTCGCTCATGGTGACCTGCAAGACGCAGAAGGAGATCGACTCCTACTGGGACAAGCTCGTCGCGGGCGGCGCGCCGAGCGCCTGCGGGTGGCTCACCGACAAGTTCGGCCTCTCGTGGCAGATCGTCCCCGAGATCGTGGGCAAGGTCATGGCCAGCAAGGACGCCGTGAAGACCGACCGCTTCATGCGCGCCCTCATGCCGATGGTGAAGCTCGATCTCGCGGCGCTCGAGGCGGCGGCGAAGGGGCCCGCGAAGCCTTCGACGAGGGCCGCGAGGGGCGCGAAGCGCAAGGCGGCCTGAGCTACTGGAACATCGCGCTGCCGTTCCAGGGCGCGTTGCTCGCGCCGACGTTCGTGTTCACGCCCGTGAGCTCGACGCACGCGCCCTGCGGCAGGCTGATCTTGCGGACCCAGATGTACGAGGCGACGGCGTGCGGGCCCGCGGTCATCTTCGCGAGCGCGGCCTTGGGCACCGTGCCCTGGCCCGCGGAGCCCGTGAAGAAGCAGCGGACCTCGACGCTCGCGCCGCCGGCCGCGCCGTCGTCACGCGCGAGGAGCTCGAGATCTCCGACGGCGCCGCCCGTCCACGTCACGGCGAGGTCGCTCGCGCGATCGATCGTCAGGCCCGCGCCCGGCGCCGTCGCCGGCTTCGTGAGCGTCGCCGGCGGCGGCCCGCAGAAGGTGTCCCCGAACGTGGGCACGCCGCCCCCCGCCGCCGAGAACGTCAGCGCCGCCTTCGGGGAAGACCAGAGCGCGCTCGCGAAGCCCGCGACGTCGTACGCACCCGTGCCGTCGGGCTTCGTGACGATCGAGCCTCCGTTCGACCTCGCCGTGATGGCCCCCGCCTCGGGGCCGGCGGGGTTCCTGGGCGCGCCGCTCGGGCAGGTGACCGCCACGCAGGCCGTGCCCACCGACTCCTGCGTGCACCCGGGATCCGTCGTGGGCTTCGCAGCCGCGAAGGACGCGGTGAGCGTCGTGACCGCGCCGCCCGCCGTCAGCGTCTGCTTGGCGACGACGGCGCCGAACTTGCCGGTCGGCGCGCACAGCCCGCGCCCGTTGAAGTCCGCGTGGTCGTCGCACATGACGAAGGTCCCGCCGCCCGAGCCGGTGACGACGACGCCGCCGTCCGCGCCGGCGGCCGCTCCGGCCCC
>DASZWW010000391.1:0-1934 GCA_035546175.1 Polyangia bacterium | reverse complement strand
CGAGGACCTCGGCCATCGAGGCGCCGCGCAAGACGTCGACGAGGCGGCCCGCGCCCTCGGCGGCGTGGAACAGGAACGAGACGACGAGGCCGATGCCGAGCCCCACGAGAATCTCGCGCGCGAGCACGAGGCCGATGAGCGCCGCGCCCGCGTGGGCGAGGCCGGCGGCGTCGGCGGCGGCCCCGAGCGCGGGCGCCGCGAGCCCCGCCAGCAAGAGGCCGAAGGCGATGCGCGCGGGCGCGGGAAAGTGCGCGCCGCCGAGCGGCGCGACGAGCCAGGTCACCGGCACGGTGCGCGCGGCGCCGAGGCCCACGGAGAAGATCGCGCGCGAGACGGCGTCGTGGGCCACGGAACCCGTCAACGCACGTGCGGGATCGCGAGCAGCAGCGCTTGGGTGAAGCGCACGAGCTGCGCGCCGAGGAGCGGGCCCATCGCCGCGAGCACGAGCAAAACGACGACGAGCTTGGGCACGAAGGCGAGCGTCTGGTCTTGGATCTGGGTCGCCGCCTGCACGACGCCCACGACGAAGCCCACGGCCATGCTCGCGAGCAGCGGCGGCGCCGACAGCAGCAGCACGAGCAGCAAGCCCTCTCGCGCCGCGCGCAGGACGAGCGCGAGCCCCTCCTCGGTCACAGGTAGCTCTCCATGAGGCCGCGCACGACGAGCGCCCAGCCGTCGGCGACGACGAACAGCAGCAGCTTGAACGGGAGCGACACCGTCGTCGGCGACAGCATCTGCATGCCGAGCGCGAGCAGCAGGTTGGCGACGACCATGTCGATCACGAGGAAGGGAAGAAAGAGCAGGAAGCCGATCTCGAAGGCGCGCCGCAGCTCCGACGTCACGAACGCCGGCACGACGACGGCGAGGTCGCGGTCGCCGACGGCGGCGCGCTCGGCCTCGGGCCGCATCTTGCGCGCGAGCGCGAGGAACGTCGCGCGGTCGCGCGGCGCCGTGTGGGCGACGAGGAAGTCGCGCAGCGGCTCCTTGGCGCGATCGGCGGCGCGGCCCAGCGCCTCGACGGTCTGGTCGTTCGAGAGGTCGAGGTTGGAAACGCCGCCCGGCACGCCGCCCATCACGGGCGCGACGGCGGCGAACATGCGCTCGCCCGTGGGCGCCATGACGGCGAGCGTGACGACGAGCGCGAGGCCCGTGAGCACCTGCGTGGGCGGCAGCTGCGGCGCCCCGATCGCGCTGCGCAGGATCGACAGCACGACCGAGACGCGCACGAAGCACGTCACCATGAGCAGCGCGAACGGCAGCAGCGACAGCGCCGCCATCGCCAGCACGAGCGGCACGGGCCCGAGCCCCGCGAAGCCGCTTCCCGCCGCGGCCGCGTGGTGCGCGCTCAAGGCGCCTTCGCTCCGTCAGAGGGAGCTCGCCTGAGCACGCGCGCCAGCACGTCCGCGAACTTCGGCGGCGCCGTCTCCTTGGGCAGCGCCCCCGCGTCGAGCTCCGCGAGCACCGTCATTGGCCCATCGCCCACGCCGACGAGCAAGCACTTGCCCGCCGCCTCGATCACGTACACCGACCGCCGCGGCTCGAGCGGACACCGCGCGAGCACCTTCACGGCGCCCGAGGCCCGCCCAACGCCCCGTCCCGCGAGCAGCTTCAGCGCGACGTAGGCAACGACGCAAACCAACCCCAACGACAACAGCGAGAGCGCAAACGACTCCCACCCAATCCCCGGAACCTGCGCCGCCTCACCCATCGCCCGGCGTCATACGCCCGAGCGCGCTCCCGCGTCAACAGTAGACCCCTCACCCCGACCCTCTGCCCGCTCCGCGGGGCGAGTGGGACAGAAAATACAAATCGCCCGGTCCGTACTCAGCCGAGGCTGGCACTGAACGGGCGATGATTCATCGACGGGAGGCGCGGCGTCGCCGCGCCGGCTGGCTCCCCCAAGAGGGGGGTCTCGTAGGGGGGACGAAGTCCCC
>DASZWW010000390.1:0-12671 GCA_035546175.1 Polyangia bacterium | reverse complement strand
CTGGTGACGGGCGGCGCGGCGGGCGGGCGAGACAGCGCCAGCGAGACGCCGATGCCGAGGGCGACGGCGGCCGCGACCCCGAGGTGCCAGCGCCGCGGCGGCGCGACGGGGCGGCGCCGAGGCGCGCCGGCCTCGCCCGCGAGCGGGAGGCCGACGTTCTGATCACCCGCGAGCAGGCGCTCGAGATCGTGCTCGAGGTCCGCCATGTCGGCGTACCGCTGCGCGCGGTCCTTCGCCATCGCGCGCATGACGACCGCCTCGACCGCGTCGGGGATGCCCAGCTCGGGCCGCACCTTCGACGGCGGCGCCGCCGTGTGGGTCAGCACCTGCGAGATGATCCCGAGGTAGTTGTTCGCGCGGAACGGCACCTCGCCCGTGAGGCACTCGTACATCATGACGCCGAGGGCCCAGACGTCGACGCGGTGGTCGAGGTCCTCGTCGCCGCGCGCTTGCTCGGGCGACATGTAGAGCGGCGTCCCGAGCAAGAGCCCCGTGTGGGTGAGGCGATAGGCCTCGGCGCCCTCCTCGTTGCCCCCCTGCTTGACGGCCTTCGAGATGCCGAAGTCGACGACCTTGACGAAGTCGGCCTCGCCCCGGCGCACGAGGTACACGTTCTCGGGCTTGACGTCGCGGTGGTAGATGCCCTTCGCGTGCGCCGCGCCGAGCGCCGACGCCACCTGGCGCGCGATGCGCAGGCTGCGCTCGACCGGCAAGGGCGCCTCGCGCATGATGAGCTGCGACAGCGCCTCGCCGTCGAGGAACTCCATGACGACGAAGGAGCGGCCGTCGTCGGTCGTGCCGAAGTCGGTCACGTCGACGATGTTCTCGTGGCCGATCGAGCTGGCGAGCCGCGCCTCCTGAAGCAGGCGCGCGACGAAGTCGCTCTTCGTGAGGAACTTCTCGAGGAGCACCTTGACGGCGACGCGCTTGCCGATGACGGCGTGGCGCGCCTCGTAGACGGCGCCCATGCCGCCCTCCCCGATGCGGCGCACGATCTCGTAGCGCCCCGCGAGCGTCGCGCCGATGAGCGAATCGAAGGCCGCGTCGCTCGCGGGCGCGGCGGCGGTCGCCGCGAGCGCGGACGCCGGCGAGGGAGCCGCGGGCAGCGCGGGCGTCGCCGCCGGCAGCTCGGGCATCGTCGGCGCCGTCACGATGTCCGTCGCGGCGCCCACCACGGATGGCGTCAGCGCCGCCCCGTCCTTCGGACACACGTCGACCCCGGCGGGGTACTGCGTCAGGCAGCGAGGACAGGCCGGCACGCCGTCAGTCTAGTGCGCCTGTCGCAAATGCGCACATCCAGGCTAAAGTCAGGCCCGACGTTGCGGCCCGAAATCACCGACCAAGCCCACATCTTCGATCTCGACGGCACGCTCGCCGACACGATGCCGGTGCACTTCGGCGTCTGGCAGACGATGGCGGCGCGGTACGGGCTCGTGTTCCCCGAGGAGCGCTTCTACAGCCTGGGCGGCGTTCCGACGCCGCGCATCGCCGCCCTGTTGATCGCGGAGGCGGGCCTGACGCTCGACCCGTTGGCCGTCGCCGCCGAGAAAGAGCGCGCTTACGTCGACGGCCTCGCCTCCGGCGCGCTCTCGGTGCGGCCCATCGAGGCCGTGATCGCCATCGCCCGCGCGCAGCGCGGCGTCGCCCCGCTCGCCATCGCCTCCGGCAGCTCGCGGCGGCTCGTGACGCTGACCCTGGCGTCGCTGGGCATCGCGGACTGGTTCGGCGCCGTCGTGGCGGCCGAGGACACGGCCCGCCCCAAGCCCGAGCCCGACGTCTTCCTCGAGGCGGCGCGACGGCTCGGCGCCGCGCCCGCGCGCTGCATCGTCTACGAGGACACCGATCTCGGCCTCGAAGCGGCGCGCCGCGCCGGCATGACGGGCGTCGACGTGCGACCCATCATCAGAGAGGCCACGGGCGCCCAAGAGGCCGCGGGCTCGAGGCGCTGAGGAGGCCCCGGGTCAGCTGCGCTTCGTCACGATCCCGAAGAACGAGGCGATCTTCGAGCGGAGCTGGTTCTTCTCGACGGTCTGGCTCGCCAGGACGGCCTCCGTCGTGGCGCCGTCGAGCATGACCTGGCGCCGCGTGAGGATCTCGCTGATCACGCCGGCCAGCTCGGGGCGCTCCTGGAGCACCTCCTGGAACGCGTCCTTGTCGACGATGTAGCACTCACAGTCGGTCTTGGCGACGACGGTGGCCGAGCGCGTCTCGCCCGTCATGAGCGACATCTCGCCGAAGAACTGCCCCTCGGTCAGAGTGGCGACCTCCTTGCGCGCGCCGTCGCTCCCCACCTGCACGGCGACCTTGCCCGAGCGCACGACGTAGAGCGAGTCGCCCGGATCGCCCTGCCGCAGCACGACCTCTCCGGGGCCGTAGATGATCATGCGCATGCGCCGCGAGAGGCGATCGATCTTGGCGGCGTCGAGCGCGCGGAACACGTCGACCCGCGACAGCGCGTCGAGCCGGCGCGCGTACTCCTCGTCCTGCTTGCGCTCCTCGCGGACCTCGTTCATCTCGGTGACGTTGATGTTCATCGACGGGAACGGGATCTCCATGCCGGCGCGGTGCAGCGCGTACCAGATGGCGCTGCGCACGGCGCTGTCGCTCGAGTCGTCCCGCTGGAAGTCGTCGAACCAGTAACGGCAGGCGTACGTCGACGCGTCGTCCTTGAAGTCCATGAGGACGCAGTCGGGCGCCGGCTCGGCGCGGACGAACGGCAGCGCGCGCACGGCCGCGACGACGACGTCGCGCACCTTGCCTGGCGGGTGGCGGAAGTGAACGCGGATGTACACCCACTGGCGGTGCGCGGTCGTGGGGCGGCTGAAGTTCGTGATGAGCGAGCGCGTGATCACGCCGTTCGGGAGCAGCACGAGGTCGCCGTTCTTCGTGACGACGGTCGTCGCGCGCCAGCGCACCTCGCGGATGCGGCCCGTGACCTTGTCGTCGATCTTGACCCAGTCACCGACCTCGAAGTCGCGCTCGAGCTGGAGCGCGAGGCCGGCGACGATGTTGCCCAGCGTCTCCTGCAGCGCGAGGCCGATGACGGCCGTCGTGAGGACCGAGGCCGTGAACACCTTCGTGACGTCGACCTCGGAGCGGGTGAGCACGAACGCCGCCGTGATGAGGTAGGCGATGCCGTGCACGAGGTCGCGGAGGATGCGCGGCAGCTCGCGCCGCGCGAGCACGACGTCGAAGAGCACGAGCCCCGACGTCATCACGAGGCTGAACGAGAAGAGGAGGATCGAGAGGACGCGCGGCCAGTTGTGCGGCCCCGCCACGGGCCGAAAGATCCCGATGGCGACGAGCGAGACGAGGTACGCGCCGGCGAAGAAGACGCCCGCCTTGACGCGGCCTCGCTCTTCCGGCCGCACGGCGAAGCGCAGGGCGGAGAGGACGCCGAGGACCGCGAGGGCGGCGTAGGGGAGCGGTTTCTGCGCCGCCCACTCCTGGAAGAGAGAGGAGCTCATGCCGGGGCGGCTCGAGATCTTAACACGACGCGCGGGGCCCGCGCGCGACGTCCCCGTGAATTTGCGCGGGGGCGGCGGCGCCTCAGCCGCTCGACGACCGTCGCGTCACGATCGTGGCTTCGCCCACCCGTCGCCCGTCGGAGGCGTCGCTCGCGCCCGCGATCGTGGCGACGTCCCCGCGCTCGAGCCGCGCGAAGGCGGCGTTCGCGTCCGAGGCGGCGCGATCGAGGCGGACGAAGGGGTGCCGGCCCGACGGCCCGCAGGCGTAGATCTTGAGCCGCCCCTTCTCGACGAGGCGATCGCTCACGATCCGGAAGGACGCGCCCTGCGCCTGCGGCGCCGCCCGAAGGGCCAGGTAGCTGAAGTCGACCCGGGGCGACGACGGCACCGGCGCGGCGTCGTGGCACCAGTCGCGCTCGCGTTCACGCGCGGGGCACGGGCCCGTCCAGAAGCAGGGCGCGACGACGCCGAGGCCGGCCGCGAGCAGCCGATCGCGCACGCCGAGCAGCGCACGCGAGGTCTCGCGCAGCGCCGGCTCGACGAGCACGACGAGCCCGCCCTCGGCGAGGAGCTCGCGCGTCCACGCGAGCACGCGGCGCGCGAGCGCCTCGAGCCGCCGCGCCTCCGGGTCGGAGAGGAAGAGCTCTCCGAGCAGGTGCGCCGCCACGATCAGGTCGAAGCGGCCCACCGCGGACGGCACGTCGCGCTCGAGGTCGGCGGCCACGAGCCCGGGCCCGGCCACGCGATCGACGGCGACGATGTCGAGCCCGGCGCCGAAGCGCTCGCGCAGCGCCGCGCCCGCGGCGCCGGTCCCCGCGCCGAGATCGAGGGCCCGGGCGGGCGGCCCGCTGCCCGGGCCGTAGACCTCGGCGAGGATCTTGCGCAGCGCCGCGCCCGTCCGCGGCGCGATCTCCTCCGCGTACTGCCGGCGCAGCTCCGGATCGGCGAGGTAGCGCGTACCCACGAGGTCGCGAGCGCCGGTCAGCCCGCTATGGATCCGCGACGCCCGCCGCGGCGACATCAGCAGCGCCCCGCGGCCCTCAGAGGAGGTGGCGGATGTCCTTGAAGCTGACGATGAGGAGGACGCCGAGCAACAGGACGAACCCGGCCGTGTGCACGGCCGCCTCGATGCGCGGGTTCACGCGCTTGCGGGTCACCGACTCGATGCCGAGGAACAGCGCGCGACCGCCGTCGAGCGCCGGGAGCGGAAGGAGGTTGAAGAGCCCGAGGTACACCGACAGCGCGATGATGATCGCGAGGAAGTCGACGGCCCCGTGGCGGGCGGCGCTCGCGATCTTCTGCGTGATGCCGATGGGCCCCTCGAGATCGGGCTGCACGCGTCCTCGGATCATGTCGGCGAGGCTCGCGAGGATGCCGATCGACGTGTAATAAGGAGACACGATCGCCTCCTTGACCGCGAGCCCCGTCGAGACGGGCGTGCGCTGATCGATGGCGCCGATGGAGATGCCGACCTGATACGCCCCCGACGACTGCCGCTCGGGCGTCACGACGAACGTCATGGGGTGGCCGTCGCGCAGGACGTTGATCGTGACGGGCGCGCCCGCGCCCGCGCGAATGACGTCGCTGATGGGCGCGTCGGCCGAGACCGGCTGACCGTTGGCCGACACGAGCACGTCGTTGGCCTTGAGGCCGGCCACCATGGCCGGCTTTCCCTTCACCGGCTCTATGATCTTCTGGGTCTTCGACGGCATCCCGTACGCCATCAAGACGAACAGCGTGAGGAGCACCGCCGTGAGGTAGTTCGCGGCCGGGCCGGCGATGATCGTGAGGAGGCGCATCCAGCGCGGGCGGTTCGGGTAGACGGAGGGGTCGCTCTTGTCGAACTCCTCATTGGGGTTGAGCCCCGTAATCTGAACGAACCCGCCGAGCGGGATGGGGGCGATCTGGAACAGCGTGCCACGCCACTTGAAGCCCAGCAGGGTCGGCCCGAAGCCGATCGAGAAGCGCTCCACGCGCATCCCGCACAGCCGAGCCACCACGAAGTGCCCGCCTTCGTGAAGCACGATGAGAAGGCCCAGCGCCAGGACGGCGAGGGCGATGGCGAAGACGTGCGACATGAAGGGCTAGCCTAGCACGGGACCGAGGCGGGATCCGAATCAGGCCGCCAGGAACCGCAGCACCGGCCGGAGCAGGAGCGGCGTCGGCTGCTTGCGGCGCGAGCCCACGATGTCGATGCCCAGCTCCTGCGCGCGCCGCTCGAAGATCGGCTCGAAGAGCAGGCCCGGCCCGCTCGCGCGGACGATCACCGGCAGCGCCATCAGGCGGCGCGCCACGATGTAGCGGCCGCGGAGGATCACGGCCTCGCGCCCCGCGGCGAGCCGAGAGAGCGCCCACCCGAGGGGCGCGAACGAGACGTTGCGGCTCGCCTCGAGCAGCACGACGATGCTTCCGCGGGCCTCCGAGGTCCCGCGCAGGAACGCGCGGCCCCCGACGTTCCGCGAGAGCACGCGCAGCTCCGGCACGCTCGCCGCGAGGAGCGTCGCGATCGACAGGCTGTTGTCCGAAGACCCGTCATTGACGGCGATGATCTCGAAGGACAGGCCGAGCCGGCGCAGATGACCGGCGATCCGGCGGATCTGATGACCAACCTTGTCCTCGACGTTGGCGACCGCCAGAACGACCGAGATCTCGGGCTCGGACGAGGCCCGTGGGGAGACAGCACCCATCGGGTTATTCATCACAGCACGTCACATGCCTAGTTTCGACCCTCAGTTATATCAATGATTTAGGCGCCCGCACCCCGGCAGGTGCGTACGCACTTGCGCGGTTTTCCGCCTGCCGCGGTGCGAAGCTCGTTACACAGCCGTTACATGCGCTCGACCGGCCGTTCGATGGGCCAGGCGAGCCCGCAGCATGGTCCCCAGAGCGGCGGCGTCGCCGGCGGGGACGACGTCCATGTGCGGGTGGCGGCCGCGCAGCTCGGCCAGGCCGCCCGAGTCGGAGGCGACGACGGGGACGCCGGCGTCCAGGGCCTCGAGCGTCGCCAGCGGCATGCCCTCGGCGCGCCCGTTCGGCAGCGTCCGCGAGGGCTGCGCGTAGACGTCGGCGAGGCGAAGCCAGGCCGGCACCTCGTCGCGCGGCACGGCCCCGACGAGCTCGAGCGAGACGCCGAGACCGTCGGCGAGGCGGCGCAGGCGCGCGCGCTCGGGGCCTTCGCCCACGACCACGAGGCGCAGAGGCGCGTCGTCGCCGGGGCGTGGCGCGCAAGCGCGCACGAGCACGTCGAGCCCCTTGATGGGGACGAGGCGCGCCACCGAGACCACGACGGGACCCGCGCCCGGCGACGCGCCCGGCGGCGGCGCGGCGGGCTCGACGGGCGGGCGGGCGAGCGGCGAGACGACGCCGCAGGTCTGCCCGGCGAGGGCGCCGAATCGGCGGCGCAGGTCCTCGCTCACGAAGGCCAGCTCCGCTCCGCTCCGCGCCAGGAGCCGCGCGAGCGAGCGGCCGAAGGGGACACGCTCGAGGAGCGCCACGTCGCCCGAGTGAGCGGTGGCGCGGTGGGGCAGCCCGGGCGCCGCGGCCATGACGGCCAGCGCGCTGGGCGCGAGCCAGTGGCTCTCGACGCGGTCCCAGCGCGAGGCGCGCGACGCGATCTCGGCGGCGAGCGACGCGGAGAAGCGCGCCGCGGCCCAGAACGTGGCGGCGCCGCCCCCCTCGAGGACCTCGGGCGCCCCCGCGCCCGCGAAGAGATCGGGTCCGTCCGCGAACCTCGCGGGCAGGCGGGTGATCGTGAGGCGCTCGCCGCGCCCCGCGCCGTCCGGCGCGCCGCCGGCGAGGACGTCGACGTCGTGCGCCTCGGCGAGCAGCGCGCGCACGCGCTCGGCGACGAACCAGCCGGCGAAGTCGCCCCGGTCCCGCGGATACGACGTCGTGACCACGCCGACGCGCATGCCTACCCGTCGCCGACGGGGAGGAGCGCGTCGCCGAGCGTCTCCAGCGGACGTGGCGACCGGCGCGCCAGGAGTCGCCGCCAGCACGCGCGCGCGAGCAGCAGCGCGATGGGCAGGGCGACGCGCGCGGGCCGCAGCCCCGAACGCCACGCGGGACCGTAGACGGGGCGCACGGGGACGTCGACGACGCGCGCGCCCGCGACGCCGAGGCGGGCGAGGAGATCGTTGGGGTAGCCGTAGCGGGCGAACATGCGCTCGGGACCGATCGCGAGCAGCGCGCGGCGCGAGGCCGCCGTGTAACCGCACTGCGAGTCGAAGACCTGCGCGTAGCCCGAGGCGAGGCGCGTGGCGAGCGAGAGCAGGACGCTGCCGAGCATGCGGGTGCGCGGCATCTGGCGCCAGCCTCCGGGCCAGGCGAAGCGGTTCCCTTTCGCGTAGTCGGCGCGGCCCTCGACGATGGGCTCGAGCAGCCGCGGCAGATCGACGGGATCCATCTGTCCGTCGCCCGCCATGACCGCCGTCGCCTCGGCGCCGAGCGCGATGGCGCGCGCGTACCCGGTCGCGATCGCCGCGCCGACGCCGCGGTTGACCTCGTGGCGCAGGACCTCGACGACGCCGCCCCGCCGGCGCGCGGCGTGACGCCTCGCCGCCGCCGCCGTTCCGTCGCCGCTGCCGTCGTCGACGACGAGGATGTGGTCGACGTAGCCGGGCACGGAGCGGATCGTCGCCGCGATCTTGTCTCGCTCGTTGAAGGCGGGGATGACGACGGCGACGGCGCGGCCTCGGAACATCAGTTCGCTTCGGTTCCGTCGACTTCGGCGGCCGGCGGCGTCGGCGCGGCCGCGCCCTTGTGCGACCTCTTCGCGTGCTCGTGGTGGTGCCCGTGGCCGCCCGTGTCGGCCGCCTCGCCCGGGTCGCCGCTCGGGGCGGGCGCGCCCTCCGGCGCCGCGCTCGGCGCCGCCGGCTCGGCGGGCTTCGGCGCCTCGGGCGTGGGCTCGTGCTGCTTGAGGTTGATGGACAGGGGGACGTCGTTGATGACCCGCTGGTCGTAGTCCTCGTACCCGTCCTTGCGCAAGATGAGCTTGATCGAGCTCTTGCCGTTCAGATCGATCGGAATGGTCACGGGCGTCTCGCCGATCGGCGTCGCCTCGCCCTCGACGAAGATGTCGGCGCCGGGCGGGTCCGACTTCACGTAGACGTGGAAGCGCTTCGACGGATCGCTCTGCGTGAGGCGCGCTCCCTCGTCCTCGTTCTTCTTCTTGGCGACGCCCTTCCAGACGAAGAAGCCGCCGACGGCGAGCGCGAGCGCCGCCGCCGTCGCGCCCTTCCACTTCGGGCGCGGCTTGAGCGAGACCTCCTCGGCCGCCTGGAAGGACTCCGACGCGGGCAGCGAGCGACGCACGGAGCCCGTCCCCGTGCCGGGGGCCGAGCCCGTCCCCGTGCGCGTCACGGGAGGGATCGTCGCCGAGCGCGAGCCCCGGACGCCCGAGTTCGTGCCCTGCGAGGTCGCGTTCACGGAGAGGCGCGGCGAGGGCGCGCCGCCGTCGACGGGGAAGAGATCGTGCAGGAGCTGCGCGAGGTGCGTGGGCTGGAAGCGCGCGGCGTGCACGACGTCGTCGAGCGCGTCGGCCATGTCGGCGGCCGTCGCCCAGCGCTGGTCGCGGTCGCGCTGCAGCGCGCGCAGGACGATCGCGTCGAGCTCCGGCGGAACCATGGGATTCTGCTGCGAGGGCGGCGGCACCTCGCAGCGTCGCACGCGCTCGATCGTGAGCACGTCGTTCTGGCCCTTGAAGAGGCGGCGCCCCGTGAGGACCTCGTGCAGCACGATGCCGCACGAGAAGATGTCGATGCGGTGGTCGACGTCGTCGCCCTCCGTCTGCTCGGGAGCCATGTAGGCGTACTTGCCCTTCATGGTCCCGCTCTTCGTCGTCTCGGGCGCCTCGCCGAGCGCCTTGGCGATGCCGAAGTCGAGCAGCTTCACGGCGCCCTCGTAGGACATCATGATGTTCGAGGGCGAGACGTCCCGGTGGATCATCCCGAGCGGCCGACCGCGCTCGTCGGCGAGGCTGTGCGCGTAGCTGAGCGCGCGGCACGCCTCGCGCCCGATGTAGGCGACGAGCTCGGGGCGCGGCGGGCCCATCGTCTTCCAGATGGCCCGCATCGTCTCGGAGAGATCGCGGCCCCGGATGTACTCCATCGAGATGAAGTACTCGCCCTCGACGGCGCCGAGCTCGAAGATCTGGACGATGTTCGGGTGCGCGAGCCGCGCGGAGAGCTTGGCCTCCTCGACGAACATCTTGATGAACGTCGCGTCGTCCGACAGGTGCGGCAGGATGCGCTTGACGACGAAGGTGCGCTCGAAGCCCTGCGGTCCCTGCACGCGTCCCTTGTAGACGTCGGCCATGCCGCCGCGTCCGATGCGCTCGAAGAGCGTGTACTTGCCGAACTGAATCGGCTCCGAGAGTTGCACCGACACGGTGGGCCTGCTGTCTTCGGCTGGGTCGGGCCCGGGGGCGGCGGGACCAGTCGAGAGCGATCTATGATAGCGATCCCGTGCAGACCCCGCAAATCGCGTCAGACGACAATCGTCCTCCGATCGCCGTCGTGGTCGTCGGCGGGCTCGACCCCTCGGGCGGCGCCGGCGTCGTACGAGACGCGCTCACCGCCGCCGCCCACGGCGCCCGGCCGATCGTCGTGGGGACGGCTTGGACCGAGCAGGGTCCGGAGGTCCATCGGGTGGAGACCCGGGACGCGCGCGCGCTGTGTGATTCACTGCGTCAGGCGCTGCTCGCCAAGCCCGCCTCCGTGAAGGTGGGCATGGTTCCGGACGCCGCGAGCGCCGCCGCCATCTTGGAAGGCCTCCGGAATTACGAGGGACCTGTCGTCGTCGATCCCGTGCTCGCCTCGTCGCGCGGGCGGGCGCTCTACCGCGGGCGCCCGGACGAGCTCGTGCCTTTGCTGGCTCGGGCCACGCTCGCGACCCCGAACGCGGTGGAGGCGGCGGCGCTGAGCGGGCGCCCCGTCGAGGAGCTCGCCGACGTCGACGCCGCCGCGGCCGCCCTCGCCGCCCGGGGTATCGCCTCGGTGCTGATCAAGGGAGGCCACCTCGCCGGGCCGGCGGCGCTCGTCACGGACACGCTCCTCGCGCAGGGAGACCTTCGTCGCCTGTCTCGCGAGCGCGCGGGCGGCGGCGACGTGCGCGGGACGGGCTGCGCGCTCGCGACGGCCATCGCGGTCCGTCTCGGTCGCGGCGTGCCGCTGCTCCCGGCGGTCGAGGGCGCGGCGTCCTGGCTCGCGCGCGCGCGGGCCGCGGCCGTCGACGTCGGCGGCGAGCGCCACCTGGGCTGGGCAGCGGGCTAGGGAACGAGCTCGACACGGACCATCGGCGTCCGCTTCGTCGGCAAGAGGCCCATGAAGTTGTTGGGGTCGTTGTTGCGCACGAAGGCCTGGCCGGAGACGACGCTGCTCGCCCACAACGTCGGCTCGCCGCCCCCCTTGCGCACGCCGATCCAGATGTCGCCCTTGAGAGGCTTCATGTCGCCGAGGTCGGCCACGATCCAGCGGCCATCCTTGCCGTCGGAGACGTCGGGCTTCGAGATGTCGCACGTGATCGTCCGCAGCGCTTCGCCGGGCGTCTCGAGGAGGGTGGTGGCGTAGATCGTGACGACCAGCTGACCTTCGGCGCCGGCCTGCAGCCGCAGCCTCAGGGGGCGGTGCTCGCCGTCGGGGAGCGAGTAGCGCAAGACGCTCTCGTAGGTCATGGACGGGAAGGCCAGGGTCCCCGTCGCGCGCCCGTCGTCGTACGAGAGGATCAGCTCGCGCGTCGTGCCGTTCGCCGAGACGGCCGCCGTCGTGCCGCAGCCCGGGCCGAGGAGCGCCGCGAGCCCGAGCGCCGCCCACGCGGACGAGAGGGAGGCGCGCGCGGAGGCCATGGCGCTCGAATCATCGACGATCTCGAGGCATTTCTGTATCGCCGCGTCACTGCTAGGATGTTTAGCTTCATGACGACGTCGATCGGCGTCGGCGTCGTCGGCGCCGGACCCTGGGGCGCCAACGTGGCCCGGGCCTTCTCGCGGGCGCGCGGCGCGCGGCTGGCGGGCATCGCCGACCTCGACGCCGAGCGCCGCGCGCGCGCGGGCGCGGCGCACGAGGGCGTCGTCCTCGCGAGCGACCTCGCGGGGCTGCTCGAAGCGCCCGGCGTCGACGCCGTGGCCGTGGCGGTGGACTCGCCGCGCCACCACGCCGTCGCGAAGCAGGCGTTGCTCGCCGGTCGGCACGTGCTCGTCGAGAAGCCGATGGCCCTGTCGCTCGCCGACGGCCTCGAGCTGGCCGAGCTCGCCGAGCGGAGCGGGCTCGTCCTCATGGTGGGGCACGTGCTGCTCCACCATCCGGGGCTCGCGCGGGCGCGCGCGCTCGTCGCCGAAGGCGAGCTCGGCCGCGTGCTCTACCTGCACGCGACGCGCGTCGGGTTCGGGACCGTGCGGCCGGGCGAGAGCGCCTGGTGGTCCATCGCGCCCCACGACATCGCGGCGACCCTCTATCTCTTCGGCGCCGTCCCCACGACGGTGAGCGCGACGGGCGCCGGCTACCTGCAGGTGCGCCAGCACGACGTCGCGTTCGCGACGATGACGTTCTCCGACGGCCGCGCCGCGCACGTCCACGTCTCGTGGCTCGCGCCGGAGAAGCGCCGCGCGCTCACGGTCGTCGGCAGCCACAAGATGCTCACCTTCGACGAGACCGACGCCGCGCGGCCGCTGCGCGTGCACGATCGGGCCTTCGTGCCCGCCGCGGCGCGCGCGGGGTTCATCGGCCGCTCGGGAGAGGTCGTCGCGCCCGAGCTGCCCGCCGTCGAGCCCTTGCTGGCGGAGTGCGAGGCCTTCGCCGAGCGCGCGCGGCTCGGCGCGCTGGCGCCGGGCGAGGGTGCGCGCGCGCTCGGCGTCATGCGCGTCCTCGACGCGGGCGAGCGCTCGATGCGCGCCGGCGGCGCGCCGGCCGAGGTGTGACCTGAAGACGAGGCGCTCATATTGGGCGCACGCCGCCGCCGTCATCGACGCCGGCGCCTCGATCGGGGCGGGCACGAAGGTCTGGCACTTCTGCCACGTCATGTCCGGCGCGCGCGTCGGAGCGCGCTGCGTGCTCGGCCAGAACGTCTTCGTCGCCGCCGGCGCGATCGTCGGCGACGGCTGCCGCCTACAAAACAACGTCTCGATCTACGACGGCGTCGTGCTCGCCGACGACGTGTTCGTGGGGCCGTCGGCCGTCTTCACGAACGTGCGCACGCCGCGCGCGGCGG
>DASZWW010000389.1:0-7979 GCA_035546175.1 Polyangia bacterium | reverse complement strand
CACATTGCCGACGGCGCGCGCAAGGGCGGCCTGCCCGCCGACCGCGTCATCCACGTCGACGAGGTCGACGACGCCGCCTGGCACGCCGGCCGCGCCGCCCGCAAGGGCGACTGGGTGCTCGTCAAGGCGTCGCGCGGCATGAAGCTCGAGCGGGCCGTGGCCGCGCTCGAAGGCGCCTTGCGGGGCGCGGATCCAAACTCAACACACGCGGGGCGCGCCTAGCCGCGCCGACGAGGTCGCATGCTCTTCCATCTCTTCCACGCCCTGCGCGATACCATCCCCGGCGCGAACGTCTTCCGCTACGTGTCGACGCGCATCGGCCTCGCGACGCTGACGTCGCTGCTCATCACCTTCGTCGTCGCGCCGTGGTTCATCCGCCGCGCGCGCGAGCGCCAGCTGGGCGAGGTCATCCGCGACGACGGCCCCGCGTCCCACGCCGGCAAGCGCGGCACCCCCACGATGGGCGGCGCGCTCATCATCCTGGCCCTCGTCGCGGCCACCGTGCTGTGGTGCGACCTGCACAGCACGCTCGTCTGGCTCGCGCTGCTCGTCACGGTCGGCTACGGCGCGATCGGCTTCGTCGACGACTACATCAAGATCGTCAAGAAGAACAAGAAGGGCCTGCCCGGGCGCGTGAAGCTGCTCGGCCAGTTCGTCATCGGCGGCGCGGCCGCGGCCTGGCTCTTCGCGAGCGACGCGCTGCCGCCCGAGGTGAGGCTGCGCGTCGCGCTGCCGCTCGTGAACTTCCACCACGCCACGCTCGCGCTGCCCCTCGTCGCCTACGTCGCCTTCGCCGTGTTCGTGCTCATGGCCGAGTCGAACGCCGTCAACCTCACCGACGGGCTCGACGGGCTCGCCATCGGCCCGGTCATCATCTGCTCCTTCACGCTGCTGCTCTTCGCGTACGGGGCGGGCACGACGCTCCGCAGCTTCAACATCGCCGAGTACCTCGGCATGCCGCACGTCCCCGGCGCGGGCGAGCTGGCCGTCTTCTGCGGCGCCATGGGCGGCGCCGGCATCGGGTTCCTCTGGTTCAACACCCATCCGGCGCAGGTCTTCATGGGCGACGTGGGCGCGCTCGCCCTGGGCGGCGCCATCGGCTTCGTGGGCCTGGCGACGAAGACGGAGTTCTCCCTGCCCGTCATCGGGGGCGTCTTCGTGGCCGAGGCGGTGAGCGACATCATTCAGGTCGCGTACTACAAGCGCACCAAGAAGCGCGTCTTCCTCATGGCCCCCATCCACCACCACTTCGAGAAGCTGGGGTGGCCGGAGTCCCGGATCGTGGTGCGTTTCTGGATTGTCTCGTTTGCCTGCGCGATTCTGGGCCTCATCATCACCCTCAAGATCCGATGACGCTCGAGCTGTCAGGCAAGCGGGTCCTGGTCGTCGGTCTCGGGCGCTCCGGGACCGCGGTGGCGATCCTCTGCGCGGCGCGCGGCGCTCGCGTCACGGTGACCGACAAGCGCGAGGCCGCGGTGCTCGGGCCGGCGCTCGCCGAGCTGCCCCGCAACATCAAGGTCGAGGTCGGCGGCCACAAGGCCGAGACCTTCCTCGCGGCCGATCTCATCGTGCTGTCGCCGGGCGTGCCCGAGATCCCCGAGCTCGCGGCGGCGCGCGCCGAGGGCGTCCACATCACCGGCGAGCTGGAGGTCGCCTCGCGCTTCATCGAGGCGACGCTCATCGGCATCACGGGCACGAACGGCAAGTCCACGACCACGACGCTCGCGGGGGCGATGACGAGGGCGAGCGGCCGCCCGACCTTCGTGGGCGGGAACCTGGGCGATCCGCTGGCCCTCGCCGTGGGGACGCCGGCCGGCTCGGCGGGGGGCGCCTGCGTCGTCGAGGTGTCGAGCTTCCAGCTCGAGACGGCCGTGACGTTCGCGCCGCGCGTCGCCGTGCTGCTCAACATCACGCCCGACCACCTCGATCGTTACAAGGACCTCGACCACTACGCGGCGACGAAGGCGCGCATCTTCGTGGCCCAGCGCGCCTCCGACTTCGCCGTCGTCAACCTCGACGACCCGCTCGTCACGCGCCACACCGAGGGCATCCGCGCGCGGAAGCTCGGATTCTCGCTCGAGCGCAAGCTCGCCGAGGGCGCGTGGCTCGACGGCGAGGAGCTCGTCGTGCGGCTGCCGGGCGCGAAGACGGAGAGCTACCCGACGGCGGTGCCCGCCCTCGTGGGCCGGCACAACCAGGCCAACGCGCTCGCGGCGCTGCTCGCCAGCCGTCTCCTCGGGGCCACCCACGCCGAGTGCCTGCGCGCGCTCAACGAGTTCCAGCCGCTCGCGCACCGCATGGAGCTGGTGGGGAAGGCGCGGGGCGTGCTCTTCTACGACGACTCGAAGGGGACGAACGTCGGCGCCGTCGTGGCGGCGCTCGACGGGTTCCCGAGGCGCGTCGTCCTCATCGCCGGCGGTCGCGACAAGGGCGGCGACTACGCGCCCCTCGCGCAGGCCATGGGCCGCGTGGGCCGCGCCGCCGTGCTCATCGGCGAGGCGGCCGACAAGATCGAGCGCTCGTTCCAGTCGATCGTGCCGGTCAAGCGCGCCGCGACGATGGAGGACGCCGTGGCCGAGGCCGCGCGCCTCGCGTCGCCCGGCGACGCCGTCGTGCTCTCGCCGGCCTGCTCGAGCTTCGACATGTTCCGCGACTACGCCCACCGCGCGCAGGTGTTCCGGGCCGCCGTCGAGCGGCTCGCCGCGGCGGACGTGGGGGCGGCGGGATGAGGGCCGCGCGCAACGTCCGCGCCGCGCGCGCCCGGTCGGTCGATCCCCGGCGCGCCCCGCGGCGCGGGAACGTGCCGGCGCTCGAGCCCGAGGCGCGGCGGTCTCCCATCTGGGACGCGGCGCGGGCCCGCCTCGTCGCCATGCGCGCCGCGCTGCTGCGGCCGCTCGAAGGCTCGCCGCACATCCGGCCCAGCGAGGTGGGCGTCGACCGCGTGCTCGTGGGCGCCGTGCTCGTCCTGGCGGCGTTCGGCGTCGTCATGGTCTTCTCGTCGGGCGCCGTCTTCGCCGCGAAGAAGTACGGCGACGCGACGTACTTCCTCAAGCGCGAGCTCGTCTACGCCGCGCTCGGCCTGGGCGCCATGTCGCTCGCCTCGCGCGTCGACTACTCCGTCTACCGCCGCTGGGCCTACCCGCTGCTCTTCGTGAGCATCCTCTGCCTCGCCGTCGTGCTCAAGGTCGGCTCGCGCGCCGGCGGGGCCATCCGCTGGTTCAGGCTCGGACCGCTCTCGTTCCAGCCGAGCGAGCTCGCCAAGTTCGCCCTCTCCGTGTACCTCGCGTCGCTCCTGGCCCGCAAGGCCGAGACCGTGAAGGTCTTCGCCGTGGGCTTCCTGCCGCCGCTCGTGGTGACGGGGCTCATGATGGGGCTCCTGCTCAAGCAGCCCGACCTCGGCACGGCGGTGATCTTCGGGTGCGTCGCGCTCGGCCTCCTGTGCGTCGCCGGCACGCGGGCGAGCTACCTCATCCTCGCCGTGCTCGTGGCCGCGCCCGCGGGCTGGAAGTTCATCGTCTCGACGCCGTTCCGCATGCGGCGCATGCTCGCCTTCCTCGACCCGTGGGCCTTCCGCCGCGACGTCGGCTACCAGATCACCGAGTCGCTCATCAGCGTCGGCTCGGGCGGCGTCACGGGCCTGGGCCTGGGCGACGGCCGCCAGAAGCTCTTCTTCCTTCCCGAGGCGCACACAGACTTCATCCTCTCCATCGTCGGAGAGGAGCTGGGCCTGCTGGGCATCCTCTTCGTCGTCGGGGCGTTCTCCGTCCTCGTCTGGCGGGGCCTGCGCGCGTCGTTCCGCGCCCGCGACGTCTTCGGCTGCTACCTCGCCTTCGGCATCACGACGATGTTCGGGCTGCAGGCGCTCGTGAACATCGGCGTCGTGCTGGGATCGCTGCCCACGAAGGGCCTGCCGCTGCCCTTCATCAGCTACGGCGGCACGTCGCTCGTCGTGAGCCTCTTCATGGCGGGCGTGCTCGCGAACATCTCCGCCCGCAACCCCGAGCCCGGCGAGGGCCTCGAGGGTCTGCTCGCCGAGGTGCGGAACCGCGCGCGCAAGGTCCGCAACCGCCGCCTGGCCGACGGACCACGGCTGATCGTGGAGGTGGGGCCGGGCCGAGGCGCGGCGCCGCCGCGGACCGAAGCGGCAGTCGAGACGCACGACGAGGGCACGGCCGGGGAGGTCTGACGTGCCCGCGCCTCGTCCGCTCCGCGTCCTCATCGCCGGTGGCGGCACCGGGGGCCACCTCTATCCCGGCATCGCCCTCGCCGAGGAGATCACGGCGGAGGGCGGCGAGGTGCTGTTCGTCGGCACGGCCCGCGGCCTCGAGACGAAGCTCGTGCCCGAGGCGGGCTTCCCCCTCGAGCTCATGGAGGTGAGCGGCCTCAAGCGCACCGGCGTCAAGGGCCTCGCCCGCGGCCTCGCGCGCCTGCCGAGCGCCTTCTCCCGGTCGCGCGAGGTGCTCCGGCGGTTCCGGCCCGACCTCGTCGTGGGCGTGGGGGGCTACGCGTCGGGCCCGCTCGTGCTCGTGGCGGCGCTGACCGGCTATCCGACGGTCATCCAGGAGCAGAACAGCCGTCCGGGCTTCACGAACCGCGTCCTCGGGCGCCTCGCGCGGCGCGTCTTCGTGGCCTTCTCCGACGCGCGCCGCGCGTTCGCCAAGCGCAAGCTCCGGCTCTACGGCAACCCCGTGCGGCGCCGCTTCCTCGATCGCGTGGGGGCCCCGGCGCCGCCCCCGGCCGAGACGTCGTTGCTCGTCCTGGGCGGCAGCCAGGGCTCGCACGCCGTCAACGAGCTCGCCTCGTCGATGGTGCAGGTCCTCAAGGCTCGTGGCATCTTGCCTCGCGTCGTGCACCAGGTGGGCGCCGGCGAGATCGATCGCATGATCCTCTACTACGAGGCCCTGGGGCTCTCGGACCGGGTGGAGCCGCGCGCGTACATCGACGACATGCCGGCCGCGCTCGCGGCGGCGTCGCTCGTCGTCGCGCGCGCGGGCGCCCTCACGCTGGCCGAGCTCGCCATCATGGGCCGGCCCGCCGTGCTCATCCCCCTGCCGACCGCGGCCGACGACCACCAGACGCTCAACGCGCTCGAGTTCCAGCGCGCGGGCGCGGCCGTCGTCGTGCCGCAGTACGGGACGACCCCCTCCCAGCTCGCGAACGTCGTGCAGACGCTGCTCGCCGATCCGCCGCGCCTCGCGCAGATGGGCGAGGCCATGCGCGGCCTCGCCAAGCCGAACGCCACGCGTGAGATCGTCGAGGAGCTGCGGGCGATGGTCGACGGGCGCCGCGGCCGCTCGGCCTCCGCGAGCGAGGCGGGCTGATGTTCCGCAAGCGCAACGTCGCCATCCACTTCGTGGGCATCGGCGGCATCGGCATGTCCGGCATCGCCGAGGTGCTGCTCAACCTCGGCTACCCGGTCTCGGGCTCCGACCTGCGCGAGAGCGACGTCACGCGCCGCCTCGCCACGCTCGGCGCGCGCGTCACCGTGGGCCACGCCGCCGGGAACGTCGCCGCCGCCGACGTCGTCGTCGTCTCGAGCGCCGTCAAGGCCGACAACCCCGAGGTCGCCGCGGCGCGCGCCCGCGACATCCCGGTGATCCCGCGGGCCGAGATGCTGGGCGAGCTCATGCGCGTCAAGGACGGCGTCGCCGTCGCCGGCAGCCACGGCAAGACGACGACGACGACGATGATCGCCGTGATCCTCGCGCAGGCCGGCCTCGACCCCACGGTCGTCATCGGCGGCAAGGCGCGCGCCTTCGGCTCGAACGCCCGCCTCGGGCAGGGCGAGCTGCTCGTCGCCGAGGCGGACGAGTCGGACGGGTCGTTCCGGCACCTCTTCCCGACGGTGGCGGTCATCACCAACATCGACCGCGAGCACCTCGACCACTTCGGCTCGATCGAGGCCCTCGAGACCGCTTTTTTCGACTTCGCCGAGAAGGTGCCGTTCTATGGACAGGTGGTCCTCGGCGCCGACAACGCGCTCGTGGCGCGGCTCGCCACGAAGCTGACGAAGCGGCACGTCAGCTACGGCCTGCGCGCCGGCGACTACCGCGGCGAGATCGTCGACGCGCGCCCCGACGGCACGCGCTTCCGCATCCGGGTGGGCGGCACGGATCGCGGCGAGGCCCACGTCCGCATGCCGGGCGTCCACTACGCCGAGAACGCGCTGGCGGCGCTCTGCGTGTCGGACTTCCTCGGCGTGTCCTTCGCGGACTACTGCGCGGCGCTCGCGGCGTTCCAGGGCGTCGATCGCCGCTTCTCGGTGCGCGGCGAGGCGGGCGGCGTGCTGGTCGTCGACGACTACGGTCACCACCCCACCGAGCTCGCCGCGACGATCGCGGCGGCGCGCCTGCACGGCCGGCGCCTCGTCGTGGCGTTCCAGCCGCACCGCTACTCGCGCACGCGCGATCTCCTGGCCGACTTCGCCCCGGCGCTCGCGGGCGCCGACGAGGTCCTGCTCACCGACATCTACGCCGCGGGCGAGCAGGCGCTCCCCGGCGTGACCGCCCAGGCGCTGCTCGCCACCTTCCCGAGCTCCGCGACGACGCCGGCGCGCGCCTCCTACGTCGCGCGCGGGGCGCTCGCGGCGGCGCTGGTCGCCGCCTCGAGGCCCGGCGATCTCGTGCTGTGCCTCGGCGCGGGCGACATCACGGCCGTGGCGGGCGAGGTCCTCGCGGGGCTCTCGTCGCGGGCCGCCCAGGTGCCCGCGTGAGGGGCTTCCGCGAGGGCGAACGGCCCCCCACGCGCCTCGATCCGCGCGCGGAGCTCGAGCGCGCGCCGCGGGTGACGCTCGCGCCGCCGCGCCGCGGATGGTTCAAGCGGCGCCGCAACCAGCGCGTCGTCGTCGCCCGGCCGTCGCTGCTCGTGCTCGCCTCCGAGGCCCTGCGCGGCGTCGCGCTGCGCCTGGCGCTGGTCGGCAAGGTGCTCGCGACGCTGGCCTGCCTCGCCGCCGCCGTCGTCGGGGGGCGCCACCTCGTGCGCCACGTCGTCGCCTCGCCGCGCTTCGCGCTGCGCGAGATCCGCGCCGAGGCCACCCTCCACGTCTCGCACGACGACATCGTGGCGCTCGCGGGCGTCGAGCCGGGCGCCGAGCTGCTCGCGATCGACACCGACGCCGTCGCGGCGCGCGTCGCGACGCACCCCTGGGTGCAGGCGGTGCGCGTGCGCCGCCAGCTCCCGTCGGCGCTGGCCATCGACGTCGTCGAGCGGCGCGCCGCCGCCTCGGCGCTCCTCGGCACGCTCTACCTCATCGACGACTCCGGCCGGCCCTTCAAGCGCGCGACCCTCGACGAGGCCGACGGCCTGCCCGTCATCACGGGCGTCGCGCGCGATCAGTACACCCTGGCGCGCGTCGCGAGCGAGGCGGCCTTCCGCGAGGCGCTGGCGCTGCTCGCGCTCTACCGCGCCGACGACGAGCTCGCCGCCGCGCGCCGCGCCGGCGGCGGCGCCGCGGCGCGCCCCGCGCTCTCCGAGATCCACATCGACCCCCGCGCCGGCTACTCGCTCGTCCTCTACGACGGCGGCGGCGAGGTCCGGCTCGGCCGCGACGACTGGCCGGCGAAGCTCGCGCGCCTCGACGAGATCTTCGCGGCGCTCGGGCCGCGCGGCCCGGCGGCGCTGCGGGCCGTGCACCTCGAGGGCCCCTCGCACGACCGCATCGCCGTGCGCCTCGCGCCCTCGTCCAGCTAGAGCTCCTGCTCGGCCGAGCGTCGATCGGGCTGCAGGAGCGCGAGCCGCTCCGCCTCGCGCTCGATCAGCCCCTGGCGCCAGCCGAGCGGGGCGATCGTGTAACCGCGCAGCGTCGGGATCCGCGAGCGCCTGGGCCCCTCGCCCAGCTCGCCGACGATCTCGCCCACGACGCCGCGGCAGCTCGGGTCGCTCACGACCCGCGCCACGCGCGCGATCTCCCTCGCCCGCCGCGCGTCGACGCGCGAGACCTGAACCTGGAAGCGGTCTCCGGTGACGTGGGCGCGCGCACC
>DASZWW010000388.1:0-4228 GCA_035546175.1 Polyangia bacterium | reverse complement strand
CGCGCGCCTGCTCGAGCGCGAGCACGACGAGCCCCAGCGCGCGGCGCTCCGCGGGGCCCACCCAAGACGCGACCTCGTCGGCGAGGTGGAGCGTCTCGTCGGGGACGTCGGCGGCCCGCGCCGCCGCGACGAGGTCGGCCGGCAGCGCGCGGACCGCGAGCGGCGGGCGGCGCGCGCTCACGACGCGCCCCCTCCGGCCAGCTCTGCGGCGAGCTCGCGCTCCCAGCCCTGGACCTCGGCCCAGGTCGGCCGGCCGATCACGAGGCCCTCGGGCAGGGCGCGCACGAAGACGTAGACGGCGCCGCCGAAGCGCGCCTCGTAGCCGGCCTCGTCGTCGAGGCCCAGCATCTTCACGAGGGCGAGCACGTAGAGCCGGCGCTGCAGCTCGTAGTTCGCCGCGACGTGCGCGCCCAGGGCGGCCGGCGAGGAGTCGGGCAGGAGATCGCTCTTCCAGTCGCCGAAGTAGGCGCGCCCCTCGTGCTCGAAGATGAAGTCGACGTAGCCCTTGACGAACCCGGCGTCGGCGCCGCCCGCGGCCGCCGGGAACGGGAAGACGAACTCGACCTCGCGCGCGACGCGCGGCGCGGCGCGCGCCACGCCCGCGAGCGTCGCCCCCGAGGGCAGGACGAGCGGCGTCGAGAGCGCCGCGTGCACCATGCGCTCGGCGTCGGCGCGGTGGGCGGGATCGCGGTCGTGGCGGCGCATGGCCGCGTCGAACAGCGCGACGATCTCGGGGCGCGCCGCCCACGCGGAGAGCGGCGGCGCGCCGGCGAAGCTCTCGAGCGGCGCCTCCTCGAGCGCCGCGTGCAGGAAGATGCCCGAGAGCGCGCCGCCCGGCAGCCGCCCCGGATCGGGGCGCGGCGCGGGCGCGGCGGCCGGCTGCTCGTCGAGCACCTCGGTGGGCGGCTGGTACCCGCCGTGCGCCTGCTTGATGCGCGTGTACGAGGTGAGCACGATGCCCGCGCGGCGCCGCCGCGTCTCGGCCAGCTCCGCCGCCGGGAAGTCGAGCGCCAGATCCTCGGGCGCCGGCCGCCAGGCGCGCACGGCGGCCGCGATGCGCGCCGGGGTGCCGTCGGGGGGCGGCGGGCAGAGGACGGGACGCGTGTCGAAGCGCACCGGCCGCGCCGGGTCGGAGGTGAGCGCGCGCAGCCGCCGGTGGACGTGTCGGTAGGCGCCGTTGACGCGCCAGAAGTCGTCGAACGGCGCGCCCTCCTCGACGGTGGGGACGCCCGCGTAGGGCAGGTAGAGGCGCCGCTTGGCCCGCGTGAGGGCGACGTAGAGCAGCCGCTGGTCCTCGCCCTCGGACTCGCGCGCGAGCGCGTCGTCGAGGTTGGCCCGGCGCGGGCGTCCCACGAAGAGCCAGCGCGTGCCGTCGCGCTCGAACAGGCGCACCTGCGCGGCGCGCCAGGGCGCGAAGGCGCCGTAGAGGAAGACGTGCTCCGCCTCCAGGCCCTTGGACTTGTGGATGGACATGATCTGCACGGCGTCGCGCTCGCCCTCGAGGCGCTGGACGTTCCCCTCCTCGGCGTCGGGGACGACCAGGCCCTCGGTGAGGGCCGTGAGGTAACGGACGAGCTCGCCCAGCGAGACCGGCTCGCGCAGCGCGCGCGCGCGCAGGATCTCGCAGAGGTGCAGCACGTTCGTGAGGCGCCGCGCGCTGCCGCCCGTGAGCACCTCGCGCTCGGGCAGGCCGCTCTCCGAGACGATGCGCTCGAACAGGCGGGACCAGTCGCGCGCGTCGGCGAGGGCGCGCCACGCGGCGAGCCGCTCCTCGAGGGGATGGCTCGTCGGATCGGCGGCCAGCGCCGGCAGGTCGGCGAGCGAGAGGCCGAAGAAGGGCGTGAGGGCCGCGAGGAGCCGGCGCGTCGGATCCCGCGGCTCGTCGATGGCCGCGAGCAGCTCGCGCAGGTCGCGGGCCTCCTCGGTCTTGTAGAGGCCCTCCTGGTTGTAGAGGACGTGGGGCAGGCCGCGGCTGCGCAGCGTCGTCGCGATCTGCTGGGCCTCGGCGTTGGTGCGCGTCAGCACGAAGATCTCGCGCAGCGCCGGCGGCGCGGGGCGCGCGCGCAACGCCTCGATCTCGTCGGCGATCGCGTGCGTGAGGGCGCGCCTCATGTGGCGCAGGCGCAGCTGGGAGACGTCGGCGCCCTCGGCGGGGCGCACGGCGAGGAGCTCGATGGGCGCGGCGTCGTCGGGCGTGGCCGCGGCGGCGGTCGCCGCCCCGAAGAGCCCTCGCTCCGTGAAGAACGGCTCGGGCGCGGCGTCGTCGAAGATCGCGTTGGTGGCCGCGACGAGCGCCGGCGTCGAGCGGAAGTTCCGGTCGAGCGTGAGCGTCGCCGTGTCGCCCGCGATGGCCCGTCGCGCCTCGCGGTAGGTGGCGATGTCCGCGCCGCGGAAGCCGTAGATCGACTGCTTGGGATCGCCGATCACGACGAGGGGGGGCGCGCCGCCGCTGCCGGGGAAGACCGTCCGGAAGATCTCCCACTGCACGTCGTCGGTGTCCTGGAACTCGTCGATGACGGCCAGGCGGTAGCGCCCGCGCAGCGAGGCGACGAGCGCGGCGCCGCCGGGACCGCGCAGCCCCTCGGCGACGAGGCGCAGCATGTCGTTGAAGTCGTACTGGCCGAGCGCGGCCTTGCGATCGCCGAGCGTCTCGCGCACGGCGGGCAGGCAGAGCTGCGCGACGGCGAGCTCGAGGGGAACGGCCGCGTCGGCGAACGCGAGGAGGGCCTGCTTGAGCCGGGCCGCGGGGCTCCCCGGCGGCGGCGCGGCCAGGTTCTTCTCGACGTAGGCGAAGACGTCGAACTTCGGGTAGCGCTTGCGCTCGAAGAGGCCGTCGATGGCGCGCAGGAGGGACGCCGGCTCGAACGCGCCCGGCGCGCCCGCCAGGGCGATGGCCTCGCGGACGGCGCGGACGCGCGACGTGACGGCGTCGCTCGTGCGCCGGTTCCGGATGATCCGCTCGACGTCGAGGAGGCACTCGTCGAAGGGCAGGGCGGCGAGCGCCGCCGTCGCCGCGCGCAGGCGCTCCTCGTCATAGACGAGGCCCCAGGGCCGCTGCTGGGCGAACGCTTGCCACAGCGTGCGCTCGAGCGCGTCGGTGGTCCGGCCCGAGTCGAGCCAGGCGCCGAGGAAGCGATCGAGGCGCTCGTCGGTGGCGAGGGTCGCGCGCAGCGTCTCCCGGAAGGCCTCGGCGAAGGCGCGCTGGCTGTCGACGTGCTGCTGCGCGAGCAGGCGCCGGCTCGCGAAGGACTCCTCGGTGAGGACGCGCTGGCAGAAGCCGTGGATGGTCGTGATCGTCGCGCGGTCGAAGGCCCGCCGCGCCTCGGCGAGGCGCGCGCGGGCCGCGCCGTCGAGGAGCCACGCCGACGCCGGGGCGGCGCCGGGCGGCAGCGGCGCGTCCCAGGCGAGCAGCCGGTCGACGAGGGCGCGCAGGCGCCGCACGAGCTCCATCGTGGCCTTCTCCGTGAAGGTCACGACGAGGATCTCCTCGAGGCGCGCGTCGCCGCGCACGACGCGATCGGCGACGACGTGCTCGAGCAGGAAGGTCTTGCCCGTGCCCGCCGACGCCTCGACGACGGCCGAGGCGTCGCGAGGCAGCGCGCGCAGCGCCTCCGGGAAGACGTACGCGGGCGTCGCGTCGCGCGCGGCGGTCACGCCTCGTCCTCCTCGACGGTCTCGAAGTAGAGGCCGAAGCGCGCCTCGGCGAGCCGCAGCGCCTCCGCCTCGGTCGCCGGCGGCGGGTAGCCCGTCGCCTTGGGGACCGGCCCCCAGTCCGACGTGAAGTGGGTCTTCCAGTCCGAGTCGCGCAGCGTGTGGATGTAGCCCGTGAGCTCGGGGCGCGGCTCCTTCTTCTTTCGCCAGCCGAGGACGGCCTCGCAGGGGAAGAAGTAGGCGTGCACGGCCCCGAAGAGCTCGGTGGCGAGGCGGGCGAGGGCGCCGCGCGCCTGCTCGTGCGAGATCGCGCCCAGCCAGAAGGTCTCCCGCCGCGGCTGCCGGGGCCGCAGCACGATGCCGCGGCGGCGCGGCGCGCCCGCGGGATCGCTGGCGGCCAGCGCGAGCTGGTCGACGAACGCGATCAGACGATCGCGGCCGTTGTTGTTCTCGAAGGTGGCCGAGGACGACACGAGGAGCAGGGCGGGCGCGCCGCCCACGACGGCGAGCGGGCTCGTCTCGCCGTGCAGCTCGAGCTCGAGCGGCGCGCCCCCGTCGGCGGGCGCCGTCGCCAGCC
>DASZWW010000387.1:0-8515 GCA_035546175.1 Polyangia bacterium | reverse complement strand
CGGCGTCGCCGCGGCCGAGGCGCGCGCGCGCGAGCGCGCCCAGCGCCGCCACGCGCAGCGACGGCGCGACCCGCAGGGCCTCGACGGCCAGCAGCGCCTCCTGCTCGGCGTCCGCGAAGTCGCCGCCCGCCGCGAGGATCTCGGAGAGGTACGAGCGCGCCACGCCCTCGAGGCGCGGCTCGCCCTGCTGGCCGAAGCTCGAGATGGCCTCGCGCTCGAGGCGCGCCCCCTCGGCCGGCTCGCCCCTCAGCGCGAGCACGCGGCCGAGGTTGTGGCGGGCGGCCGCCGCCACCTCGTGCAGGCCCATGCGCTCCGCCTCGGCCAGGGCCTGGCGGAGCGCGCTCTCCGCGCGCGCGAAGTCGCCGAGCTCTGCGTACATGTAGCCGAGGTTGGCGCGCGTCGAGCAGCCGTTGCGCACGTCGCTCACCTGATCGCAGGCGACGAGGGCGGCCTCGAGCCCCTTGAGGCAGCCGCCGAGGTCGCCCGAGGCCGACGAGCGCACCGAGTGCACCTGGTGAATCAGCGCGAGCACCTGCGGATCGACGTCCGACAGATCGCGCGCGATGTCGGTGATGAGGGCGACCACCTGCTCCGCCGCCGCCGCGCGCCCGCCGAAGATGAGGTACATGGCCGCCCAGGCCAGGCAGCTCAGCTTGGCGCCGCGCGCGCCCTCGGCGGCGCGCACGCCGCTCACGGTGCGCACCTGCGCCTCGACGACGTCGAGCTTGCCGAGCCGCGCCGCCGCGAGGATGGCCGAGCCGTACGCGCGCAGCCACGGCCCCGAGCCGGGCGCGCGCGCCGTGGCCGCCGCGAGGGCGCGCTCCTCGCCGGCCGCGAACTCGCCGCGCCAGATGTGGGCCTCCGACTGGACGAGGCGCAGCGCGCCCGCCTCCTCGCCCGTGGCGCCGCACGCGAGGCCCAGGTCCGCGCGCTCGATGGCGGCCGCGAGGTCGTTGGCCTTGAGCGCGTGCTCGGCGGCGCGCTGGTACCAGGGCAGCGCGCGCGCCGGCTCCTCGCCGCGCCGGAAGTGCTCGGCCAGCGTCATGGCCTCGGTGGCGCCCGCGCCCTCGAGCCAATCGCCCGCGAGCCGGTGGCCGAGCACCCGGTCGTCGCGCGTCAGCATCGAGTAGGCCGCCTCGCGCACGAGCGCGTGCGAGAACGTGTACTCGAGGTCCATGGCGCCGCCGCGGCGGTCGGTCCCGGCGGCGCGCGTGACGAGCTCGCGCGTCGACAGGAGCTCGAGCCACTCGCCGACGTGGGGCAGCTCCGCCTCGCCGCCGAGGAGCGCCGCCACGCCGCCCTGCGAGAAGCGCTCGCCGAAGACGCTGGCCGCGCGCAGCACGCGCCGCGCCTCGGGCCCTTCGGCGTCGAGGCGGGCCTGGACCATGCCGATGACCGAGTCGGGCAATGACTCGTGGCGGCCGGCCGCCGTCGCGCGGATGAGCTCCTCGAGGTAGAAGGCGTTGCCGTCGGCGCGCACGATGAGCCGCTCGACGAGCGCGTCGGTGACCCCGTCGCCCAGCGCCTCGCGCACGAGCTTCTCGCTGGCGCGCTTCGACAGCGGGGCGAGCCGGATGGTCTGCAGATCGCGCCCGCTCCAGAGCTCGGGGAAGCGCGTCTCGACCTCGGGCCGCGCCAGCGCCAGCACCATGAAGGGCTGGTCGCGCAGGTGGCGCAGCGCCGCGTCGACGAAGCTCACCGTGCCGAGATCGCCCCAGTGCAGGTCCTCGAGCAGGAGGAGCACCGGGTGCGCCGCGCACTCCGCGGCGAGCCAGTCCTCCCAGGCGCGGCGCATGGCGTCGCCCATGAGCTGCGGGTTCTGGCGGGCCATGCGCAGCGCCTCGTGGTCGGCGTCGGGGAACGGCACGTCCGCGATCTCGCCCAGGAAGGCCGCCACGCGCGGAACGACCTCGCGATCGACCGTGCGGCTCACGCGCTCGACGAGCTTGCGGCGCCGCTCCTCGACGGGCTCGCCGTCCTGGAGGCCGGCCGCGCGCCGGAGGCAGAGGCCGATCATGGCGAAGGGCGAGCCCGCGCCCAGCGAGTCGCCCACGCCGAACAGCACCTCGCCGCGCTCGCGCTGCTTGCCCACCCACTCGACGAACTCCTGGCGCAGGCGCGACTTCCCGACGCCGGCCGCGCCCGTCACGAGCACCGCCGAGGCGGCCGACTCGGCGATGGCGCTCGTGTAGAGGTTCGAGAGCATCGACATCTCGCGGCCTCGGCCCACGAAGTCCGACGCCTTGCCGAGCAGGTTGCGCTTGACCTCGAAGACGTCGCGCTCGGCCCGCAGGAACGACGCCGTGCCGTCGCGCCGGATCTCGAAGCGCGCGTCGAGGAGCCCCACGGCCACGTCGTCGATCCGGATCGCGCCCGGCGCCGTCGAGCGCAGCAAGCGCATGCCGTTGTCGATGACGTCGCCCACGACCGACCACGCCGAGAAGCGCCCCGGCCCCGTGGCGACGACGAGCGGCACCTCGGGCAGCTCGGCGCGCAGGGCGAGCGCGCAGCGCGCCGCGCGCGCCGCCTGATCGGTGGGCTTGCCCGCGTCCGGCAGCACGACGACGACCGAGCCGCCCGGCAGCGCGTGCAGCCGCGCGCCGTGCACGCGCTGGAGCTCGCCCTCGAGGTCCTGCACGCGCCCCCCGGCCGCCGCCTCCCCGGGCGCGCGGTGCACGTCGGTGGGGATGCCGAGCGAGGGCGTCGTGCCGTACCAGCGCGCCTCGGCCGACGCCGAGGGCCCCGCGATGACGACGCACGCGACGCGCTGCTCGGTGGCCGTGAGCGCCGGCTGCGGCCGCTTGCGCTCGGCCGCCGTCGTCAGGCCCTCGAGCTTGAAGGCCTCGGCGCGCACCGGCTCGAGCGCCGCGATGACGGCCTTGGCGTCCTGCAGGCGCTTGCCCGGATCCTTCGCGAGCATACGCGCGACGACGTCGTCGAGCGCGTCGGGGATCCCGGGCGCGATCTCCTTGGCGCGCGGCGCGTCCTGCAGGAGGATCTTCGCGAGCAGCGCCGTCGCCTCCTCGGCCTCGAAGACGGCGCGCCCCGTGAGGCACTGGAAGAGCACGCAGCCGAGCGAGAAGACGTCGGCCGACGGTTTGATGTTGCGCTCGCCGCGCACGAGCTCCGGCGCCATGTAGCCCGGCGTGCCGATGACGGAGCCCGTCAGCGTCAGCTTGCGCCCGCCGTGCGTGAGCCGCGCGATGCCGAAGTCGAGGACCTTGAGCTTGGCGATGAGGGCGCCCGGCAGGAAGAGGTTCTCGGGCTTGATGTCCCGGTGCACGATGCCGCGCAGGTGCGCGTAGGCGAGCGCCTCGGCGGCGCGGTAGCCCACGGCCACCGACTCGGCGACCGTGAGCGGCTGGCGGTCGAGGCGCGTCGCGAGGTCCTCGCCCTCGAGCCACTCCATGGCGATGAAGTGGTCGGTGCCCTCGACCCCGTGGGCGATGTAGCGGACGATGGCCGGGTGCGTGAGCTCGGCCAGGATGGCCGCCTCGAGGTCGAAGCGCTCGGCCTCTCGCACCTCGCGGCCGGTGAGGATCTTCACCGCGACGACGCTGCCGTCGGTGAGGTCGCGGGCGCGGTACACCGCGCCCATGCCGCCGGAGCCGGCGAGCCGCTCCAGCTCGAAGCGGCCCGAGACGGTCTTGCCAATCACATGCTGGTCTTCGGCAGAAAGACCGTCACGCTTTCGTGAAAGATCTCGGGCTTGTGCTTCTTCCCCGAGGTGCTGCAGTCGACGAAGCCGCCCGTCGGGCCCACCGAGCCGCAGTCAGACGCACACGCGCCCACAACCTCCATCGGGCAGTTGTCGAGCGAGTCCCCGCACACGCGCGGGATCTCCTTCTTGCCGAGGCCCAGGCAGGCGTACTTGGGCGCGCCGGGCGCCCACAGGTTGCCGAAGTACGTGGCCTCGTCGTCCTGGTAGTCGCGCAGCTCCGACCACGTGGTGCGCAGCGCGGGGCTCGCGCCGCGCAGCGAGATCGGCCGCGCCACGCCGAGGTAGTCGACGCGCGCCAGCACGCAGCCCGACACCCACCGCTGGCACGTCTCGTCGCACATGCCGCGATCCTCGCCCCACTGCGGCGCGAGGCCCAGGCTGCCCGGGAAGTCGTAGGTCGTCCCGTCGATCTTGAGCTTGATGTCGGCGTCGTCGGGCAGCGCGCACGAGACGACGTACTTGAGGAACTCGCGGGCCAGCGGATCCTTGAGGCCATTCATCGACAGCGCGTTCATCGACAGCGCGTTCATCGACAGCGCGTTCGAGGTCATGATGGCCGCCGACACCTGTTCGACGTCCGCTCCGCCCCCGGGGCCCCCGCACGCGGTCGCCCAGGCTGCCAGCAGTCCGAAACCCAGGACCCGGTAATCCCCTTTGCGCGCCATGATCGGGAAATCGGCCCGTCATGGTCTTTTCTTTAAGCGTACTTAGAAGAAAAACGACGCTTCTTTTATGTAGTGGGAATTACGCTATTTTTCTGACACCGCTCTTCGTGACGCTCATGGCCATGGCCTTGATCTCCTCGTCGAGGATGCCCTTCTGGCGGTCGGCCAGGGCCGAGAACTGCCGGTAGACCTCGTCCAGCTGCGCGCGATCGAGGGTCACGCCGAGCTCGTCGCAGCGGGCCTTGAGCGCGTGGCGGCCGCTGTGCTTGCCGAGGACGAGGCGGCTCTCGGGCACGCCCACCGTCTTAGGATCGATGATCTCGTAAGTCGTGCGCTCCTTGAGGAAGCCGTCCTGGTGGATGCCGGCCTCGTGCGCGAAGGCGTTGCGGCCGACGATCGCCTTGTTGGGCTGCGGCTCGACCCCGATGATCTCCGTCAGCAGCTTGCTCGCCGGGTAGAGCTCGGGGGTGTTGACGCCCACCTCGTACGGCATGCGGTCGCGCCGCGTGCGGATGGCCATCACGACCTCCTCGAGCGAACAGTTGCCTGCGCGCTCGCCGATGCCGTTCACCGTGCACTCGACCTGTCGCGCGCCGTTCTGCACGGCGGCCAGCGAGTTCGCGACGGCGAGCCCGAGGTCGTCGTGGCAGTGGACGCTCACGATCGCGCCCGGGATGGCCTCGACGACGCGGCCGATGAGCGCGCCGTACTCGTCGGGCAGCGAGTAGCCGACCGTGTCGGGGATGTTGACGGTGCCGGCGCCCGCGGCGACGACGGCCCTGGCGACGCGCTCGAGGTACCCGACCTCGGTGCGCGCGCCGTCCTCGGCGGAGAACTCGACGTCGTCGACGTACTTGCGCGCGAGCTCGACGGCGCGGCAGGCGTCCTCGACGACCTGGTCCTGCGTCTTCTTGAGCTTGTGCTTGAGGTGAATGTCGCTCGTCGCGAGGAAGGTGTGGATGCGCGGCTGGCCGTGCCTGGTCTTCTCGAGCGCCCGGGCGGCGCGCTCGACGTCGGCCGGCACGCAGCGCGCGAGCGCCGCCACCTTGACGCTCACCTCGGCGCCCACGGCGCGCACGGCCTCGAAGTCGCCGTCGGACGCGATGGGGAAGCCCGCCTCGAGGATGTCCACGCCGAGGTCGGCGAGCTTGTGCGCCATGCGCAGCTTCTCGGGCACGGTCATGCTGCAGCCGGGCGACTGCTCGCCGTCGCGCAGCGTGGTGTCGAAGATGAAGACTCGGTTCGTCGGGGCGGACGTGGACATGGCGGCAACATGGCGCGCGGCCGCTGATACGGCAAATTAATAATTATCGCGTGGCCGATAAACTCTGCTTATGGGATAAGGAACGGGACGGCCATGGACCTCTACGCCCTGCAGGTCTTCCAGACCGTCGTCGCCGAGCGCAGCTTCTCGCGCGCCGCCGAGAAGCTCTTCCGCACGCAGCCGGCCGTGTCGCTCGCCGTGCAGCGCCTCGAGAGCGACGTCGGCGAGAAGCTGCTCGACCGCTCGCAGAAGGAGCTGCGCCTCACCGACGCGGGCCGCACCGTGCTCGAGCACGCGCGGCGCTTCGAGAACGTGCGCCGCGGCCTCGAGGACGCCCTGGCCGAGCTGCGCGACAAGTCGGCGGGCCGGCTCAGCATCGGCGCCAACGAGTCGACCATCCTCTACCTCCTGCCGCACCTCGAGCGCTTCCGCCGCCAGTTCTCCAAGATCAAGGTGCAGGTGCGGCGCAGCCAGTCGAGCAAGATCCCGGCCGAGCTCCTGCACGGCGATCTCGAGCTCGGCGTCGTGAGCTACGACCCGGAGGACGACCAGCTCGTCTCGAAGGTCATCTTCACGGACGCGCTCGCCTTCGTCGTCGCGCCCGATCACCGCCTGGCGCGGAAGCGGTCGGTCACGATCGCCGAGCTCGGTCAGGAGACGTTCATCGCCCACAACGTCGTCTCGCCCTATCGCGAGGCCGTGCTGCGCGAGTTCCGGCGGCACAAGGTCCCGCTCAACATGGACGTCGAGATGCCCACGCTCGAGACGATCCGTCGCTTCGTGCAGAGCAACGAGGGCGTCGCGTTCCTGCCGCGCATGTGCGTGCAGCGCGACGTCGAGCGGGGCCTGCTGCGCGAGGTCGCCGTCAAGGAGCTGCACGTCGAGCGCAAGGTGCGCCTCGTGCACGCCAAGGCCCGAACGCTGTCGCACGCCGCGAGCGCGTTCGTGCGGCTCGTGGTGGACGTCGTGCAGGGACGCGCGTAGCTTCCCCCCCATGGCGAAATCACCCTGCCCCATCTCCAAGACGCAGTTCCTCGACAAGGCCGAGCCCGTCAAGATCGTGATCGGCAACTCCGAGATCGTCGCCGACAAGCGCGAGTTCTCGACGGGCTCCTTCGGCTGGTACTACAACGGCAAGACCACCATCACCGTCGACGGCAAGCCGCTCTCCGTCCAGGTCGGCCTCAACTTGACCGTCGTCGGCAGCAAGGAAGCGGATCGCTAGCCGGGTATTCCCGGGTAGGCGCACCTGCGCCTCCCGGCGTGAATTTGTCGTCGGGCGGGGCGGGAATCGCGTGCATCCCCGATCCCGAGGCATTACATTTGTAGGCGCTCGTGACCGGGAGGCATTCGACGCTCGTTGATCCGGAACGCGGCCCGGTGGCGCGTCTCGCGGCGCGCATCGCCGCCCGCCAGGCGAGCGCGGGTGCGCGTCCCACGAACGCGGCGCGCCGCTACCGCATTCACCTGCGGCGCTTCGCGGGCCCTTCGGCCTACGCCGAGTCGCTCGAGCACCTCCGCATCGCGCACCTCACGGATCAGCACGTCGGCCGGATCACGCCGTACGCCGTCCAGCTCGCGGCCGTGGAGATGACGAACGCGGAGAAGCCGGACCTCGTGGTCATCACGGGCGACTTCGTCTGCCACAGCCAGCTCTACCTCGATCAGCTCACGGACATGGTGCGCAAGTTCGAGGCGCCGGTCATCGGCGTGCTCGGCAACCACGACCACTGGTCGGGCGCCGAAGAGGTGCGCCTGGCCCTCCAGCGCGGCGGCGTCGAGGTGCTGCGCAACCGCCACACGGTCATCACGCTGCGGGGGCAGCGGCTGCAGGTCGTCGGCCTCGACGACGCGTACACGGGCCACGCGCGCCGCGACGACGCCGTCAAGGGGCTGCGCAAGGATCTGCCGTCGCTCGGCCTCTCGCACATCGCCGAGGAGGCCGACGGCCTCTGGCGCGCGCACGTGCCGCTCGTGCTCTCGGGGCACACGCACGGCGGCCAGGTCACCGTGGCGCGCCTGCACGAGCTCGCGCTCGGCAAGCTCGCCGGTCACAAGTACGTCCACGGCCTCTACGGCTCGCGCGCGCGGCGCGAGCCCGACGGCGAGGCGCACGGGGCCGTCTACGTCGGCGCCGGCATCGGCGCGGCCGTGATGCCGCTGCGCCTCGGCGAGCGCGGCCGGCGCGAGGTCACGATGTTCGAGCTCGGCTGCGAGCCCGGCGATTTCGCCGAGCACCACGAGGCCCAGCAGCCCCTCGAGGGGCGCAAGCCCACGCAGGAGCAGATCGAGAAGCGCGCCGCCGCCGTCGTCCGCAAGCGCCTCATCCGCGAGCGCCGCCTGCGCGGGCTCTATTAGCGGCGCGGCCCTCGTCCGCGGCGCGCCCGCCGTCGCCGCTTGACCGGCGCCTGCGGCTCATTGTCGCGGCCCGGAGTCCGGATTCGTCATTCTTTCTCGTTTGTTTTTCACTTTTTTCCTTTTTGGTTTATGGTCCGCCCAGCTTTCGGGACCAACTCAGGGCCTGGCCTACTTTCACAAGGAGCATTGAGATGTTGAAGAAGCTTTTGATTCCCTGCCTCTTCCTCGCGGCCGCGGTCGCGGTCAACTCGGGCGGCTGCGGCAGCAGCTCGGGCGGCGGCACGGCCGGCTCGGGCGGCTCGAAGGCCGGCGCGGGCGGCTCGACGGGCGGCTCGGGTGGCTCGGCGGTTGGCTCGGGCGGCTCCGCGGCCGGCTCGACGGGCGGCTCGACCGCGGGCTCGGGTGGATCGGCAGCTGGCGCGGGCGGCTCCGCGGCCGGCTCGGGTGGCTCGGCGGCTGGTTCGGGCGGCTCGACGGCCGGCTCGGGCGGCTCGACGGCCGGCTCGG